>NZ_MCRI01000016.1 GCF_001720165.1 Methylophaga muralis | reverse complement strand
CGAACTGTTGTGGCTACAAGTTCTTTTCGTGTTGTTTTTGACTTCCTGATCAAATTTTTTAAATCGTTCATAAAAACATTTCCATAGTTACGATGAAGCCACTTTACGTTAGAATCATATTTGATGCAAATTTGATTTATTTATAATTCTTTTGTGATGACATCTCAATTATAGTCAGTTAGATTTTTAAAGCGAAAGGTTCAGGCAATCAAGAAAATCAAACACTCTGACCCCATTGGTTCTCCCAAATAGTACCTGTACGTTTTCGGCTGGCATTAAAATATCTCACATATCGATTCGTCATCGACTGCATAAATACAGTAAGTTCATGTTTATCTTTGAGGCTAAGGAGTAAATGCAGGTGATTTGTCATGACGACATAGGCATGAAGCTGGCAGTCAGTTTTAGCCCGTGACTCTGCAATATCATCGAGAATACGAGCCATATCCTCTTCATTTTCAAATATGTTTTGACGATTATTACCTCGATGCATGATGTGCAGAGGCTGATCGGGTAGTACCAACCGGGGAAGTCTTGCCATGTCGTTACATCCTTGTAGCGATAAGTTTTTGTCTACTTTACTAAATGAGTATGAGGAATCAAACTAAATCAAGTTGGCTGACCCCTTGATTTTTACTTTTCCTCTTTGGTTCTTTCACGGATTCGGGTTCCACACATACAATTGGCAGTCATCGGCGACCGCAATGATATCGATAGTGTTCTCACGAGATAAAATTGTTGCTCTCACATCTCGAATTCCCGTAAGACCATAATCAGCAATTATTTCCGATGACAAGAAGTACTGCGCTTCCACGATGCCTTCAGGGGTGATGACATGAATACCATTTGGATTGGGATAGGCCCAAGTACCGACAGTTGACGCTAAAATTCGAGGTCCTTCAGCAGTTTCCAACCACGACAATCTATTGATGTTACCTTTAACAACGTCGATAACTACTAAAGGCTTAAATGCACCGCTGAGAATGTCTTCAATACTGAAAGAGACAATCTTGTCTTTTCCTGCAATCAAAAGAACTCCAAGCTCAGGATTTACTGCAATGCGTGGATTACGGGTATCAGGATCATTCCATACTATCTGGGGTGGAACTTTCCCCGTTAAATCGATGAGTACGACCTCCCCAGCATCTGCATTGGATACAACTATTTGCTCTTTACCCCTGTCTAATGCAGCAATCTCAGCTCCCCTAAACGACAAGTCTACCTTACGTATTATGCGGCCCGTGTCTACATCTATCTCAGCTAAAACCCCGTAACTCTGAAATCCAGCTGTGACCAATACACTGTGCATATGGTAACCATAAACATGCATGATTGACCCCGATGTCTGTGTTTCAGTTACTCTGACACTCCATAAAAACTTCCCGTTCAAAGTTATAGATTGAATGGTATTATCACATGCAACTCCAAAAACTATGCAGCTACGCTGCAGGTCAACAACGATTCTATCAAGCTCCTCAAATCCAGAGCCTGCGCGTGACAATGTATGTGACCAAATTATCCTATCGCCCTGGATGCCTAGAATACGACCAGTAAGATCATTGGCACCGCTGTCCTTCTGGATTGCAATAAGCGTAGCCTCGTCTGGCTCTTGAGCGCCAGTACACTTCACCCACCATACCCATCCACTCGTTTCTATTGATGCTGTTTGTTCACCTCGTGAGTTTATGATCGGAATTTGGTTTTCACTAAGAGCAATTGCTATCTTTGGAAGTCCGTCTTGATTAATGTCACCAACATCAATATTGATGGGTTGAAAACCTACTTCCTTTTGTCTAACTGGGATTACCCACTTCAACGGCATCCTCATTTCGAGGACACGTGCTATAGATTTCTTAGAGACGATTGATTCTAATTCATTGTATCGAGTTGAGAGTTCGCTCTGATAGATCAAACATAATGGCTCAAATGTCGTCTTCGTCGTATCAAAAATCGCTAACGCACATCCATCTGTAACTATAAAATACGGAGCTTGCACTTCTCGATGAGATGCATAGCTGTGCACCTGTCCTATGTATACGGGATCCAGTACAACCTGACTTAAATCTTGACTTAAATCCTGATTAGGCTTCTTTGCATCGAGCACCAGATGGATTATTCCATCCGATATAACCATGTAATCTGGAACTATATACTCCTTTCGCTTAGTGCCTGACTGGTAGGGAGTTGAGAGATTCTTACCTCGAATGACTTCACCGCGTACGTGATCAAAACCTAATAGCCGAAGGAGTGGCGTAACAAACTCTTCACGAACATCATCTTCACTCTTAAATGACAGATTTGCTAGACGATTAAGCAGGCGTTCTTTTGACACATTTTTGTCCCGTTGAAGTTGGATCTCAAAGTAATCCATACCTAGAGATTATAGGCAAATATACCTTGAAACAAACAAACGGGCTTTAAGCCCGTTTGTTTGGATTCCCGTATTCGCAGGATGAAGATCTAGAGTTTACTCAGGCCGCATATGAGGAAACAGCAAAACATCCCTAATCGACGGTGAGTCAGTCAATAACATCACCAGTCGATCAATACCAATCCCCTCACCCGCTGTTGGCGGCATGCCGTATTCGAGAGCACGAATATAGTCGGCGTCGTAGTGCATGGCTTCGATATCACCGGCATCTTTTTCGGCGACCTGGGCTTTGAAGCGTTCGGCCTGGTCTTCGGCGTCGTTTAATTCCGAGAAGCCATTGGCGATTTCACGGCCACCGACGAAGAATTCAAAACGGTCGGTGACAAATGGGTCGTTATCACTGCGTCTTGCCAATGGTGATACTTCGGTTGGATAGGCAGTGATAAAGGTCGGTTGCATCAGTTGATGTTCGACAGTTTTTTCGAAGATTTCGATTTGTACTTTGCCAAGACCATAGCTGTCTTTCAGTGGTATTCCCAAGCCTTGGGCCACTTCTCTGGCCGCTTCGATACTGTCGAGTTGTTCGGCTTTCAGATCCGGGTTGAAATGCAGGATGGAATCTTTGACGGTCATGCGATCAAATGGCTGGGCAAAATCAATATCCAGCCCTTGGTAATGTACCTGGCTGCTGCCCAATACATTTTGGGTCACAGTACGCAGCATATCTTCGGTGAGATCCATCAGATCATTGAAATCGGCATAGGCCTGATAAAACTCGACCATGGTGAATTCAGGATTATGACGAGTGGACAGACCTTCATTACGGAAATTACGGTTGATTTCAAACACCCGTTCGAAGCCACCGACAATTAGTCGTTTCAGATACAGTTCCGGTGCGATACGTAGGAAAAGGTCCATATCTAACGCATTGTGATAAGTGGTGAAGGGTCGGGCTGTGGCACCGCCGGGAATGGCTTGCATCATCGGCGTTTCGACTTCGAGGTAGTCTTTATCCATCAGGTAACGACGCACGCCATCGATCACTTTGGTGCGAATCCGGAAGGTTTCACGGCTGGCTTCGTTCATGATCAGATCGACATAACGCTGGCGATAGCGGGTTTCCATATCGGACAGACCGTGGAATTTTTCCGGTAATGGACGTAGTGATTTGGTCAGTAATTTGATGGTTTCGACATGTATCGACAATTCACCCTTTTGGGTACGAAACAAGGTACCTTCGGCGGCGATGATATCGCCGTTATCCCAGGTTTTGAATTGTGGGTAAACGCCTTCTGGTAATTCATCACGCGCGACATAAAGCTGGATATCACCGGACATATCACGCACGGTAGCAAAGCTGGCTTTACCCATCACCCGTTTGGTCATCATCCGACCGGCAATGGCGACGCGGCGTGGTGTGGCTTTGAGTTGATCGCCATCCCATTCGGCATATTCGGTTTGTAACTCACCGTTCATCACATTGCGACGGAAATCATTGGGGAAGGCATTGCCTTGCTCACGAATGGTCGCCAGTTTTTCACGACGTTGAGCAATCAGTCGGTTTTCGTCAAATTCTGTTTCTTGGGTCATGTTGGATTCGCTTATAAACCTGATTTGAGTGAGGCTTCAATGAATTGATCCAGATCGCCATCCAGAACCGCCTGCGTGTTTCCGGTTTCGACACCGGTACGTAAATCTTTGATGCGTGATTGATCGAGTACATAGGAGCGGATTTGACTGCCCCAGCCGATATCCGATTTGGATTCTTCGGCGGCTTGTTTCACTTCGTTTTGCTTTTGTAATTCCAGCTCATACAGTTTGGCGCGTAACTGGCTCATCGCCTGGTCACGGTTTTTATGCTGTGAGCGTTCCATCTGACATTGGACCACGGTGTTGGTGGGTACGTGGGTAATACGTACTGCCGAATCGGTGGTGTTAACGTGCTGACCACCAGCACCGCTTGAGCGGTAGGTATCAATACGTAAATCAGACGGATTAATATCGATTTCAATGGTGTCATCGACTTCCGGATAGACAAACACCGAAGCAAATGAGGTATGACGACGGGCACCGGAATCAAACGGTGATTTACGCACCAGACGATGTACACCGGTTTCGGTACGCAACATACCAAATGCATATTCGCCTTCAAAACGCACAGTGGCCGATTTAATACCGGCAACCTCACCTGCAGAGACTTCCATCAAGGTGACGTTGTAACCCTGAGCTTCGCCCCAACGCAGATACATACGCAGAATAATATTGGCCCAGTCCTGTGCTTCAGTACCACCAGAGCCGGATTGAATATCGAGATAGGCGCTGTTGGCGTCGAGTTTGCCGGAGAACATGCGTTGGAATTCGAGTTTTTCCAGACCTTTTTCCAGCTCGTCCAGATCAGCATTCACCGCATTGAAGGTGTCTTCATCGTTTTCTTCTACAGCGAGTTCGAGCAGGTCTTTTGCATCGTCTAAAACTTCACTGTGCGAAGACAGGGTTTTAACGATTCGCTCCAGGCTTGAGCGTTCTTGTCCGAGTTTCTGAGCGTTTTCTGGATTATTCCACACGGCTGGATCTTCCAGCTCGCGGGTGACTTCTACTAGGCGTTCTGCCTTGGTATCGAAGTCAAAGATACCCCCTGAGATCGTCACTGCGATCGCGGAGAGTTTTAATTCGTTGCATCGTCGCGCCGAGTTCCACGCTAATACCTCATTGATATTGATTGATAATGTTGCCGTAGCAAACCCGGTATTGTAACGGAATACGGGGTTTATTGTTTAGGTAGAAAACGTAATGGATCGACCGGTTTACCGTTACGGCGGATTTCAAAATGCAGTTGATCGGTCTGAGTACCAGAGCGACCTAAGGTGGCAATCCGCTGACCACTTTTCACCTTATCGCCTTCTTTTACCAGCAACGTATCGTTGTGTGCATAGGCACTTAAATACGTGTCATTGTGTTTGATAATCAACAAATTACCGTAGCGTGGCAAGCCATCGCCACTATAAACCACAGTGCCATCAGCGGCGGCTGTTATCGCTTGACCGGGTTTGCCAACGATATTAATGCCTTTTCTACCGGGACCAGATTCAGAAAAGGTTGAGACCACACGACCATCCGTTGGCCAGCGCCAAACCATACTTTCATTAGCACCAGTCACTGCTGGAGAAGTAGTTACAGCAGGTGTTGATGGTCGAGCCTGCGGTGTTTGTGTGGCGGTAGAAGGTCTTGTTGCCTGTGAAGGCGTTGAAGGCCGTGTTACCGACGGTGTAGAAGGTTGGCTTGGCCGTGTTTGTGCAGGGGCAGGACGGGTTGCAGTGGTAGTCGTCGGCGCACCGGTGAATTTAATTTGTTGCCCGACATAAATGGTGTATGGCGCTCGAATACCGTTAATACGCGCCACATCACGATAGTCCATGCCATAACGGAAACTGATCGAATACAGGGTATCACCGCGTTTCACGGTGTAGCTATTCGGGGCCGGAGTCGGGGCTGCCTGAGACTGAGGCCGAGGTTGCGTACGGCTTTCACCTTCACGGCCGATCGGTGCTAATGCACTGCCACCACTACATGCCGTCAATAAAAGTATTAATAAGCTCGTTAAAAACTTCATATTACATAAAAATAAAGTAGGCCAGGACTAATAACCCCACCGTTAACCAACCAAGGCGATCCACCCACAAATGCAATTTTTCTTCGAACGGCTTGCCGCCCCACTTCATTAAACCCGCCACCAGGAAAAACCGCATGCCGCGACCGATTAATGAGCCGAGAATAAATGGCAGTAACAACATGCCAACGGCACCGGCAGCAATAGTAAATATCTTGTAGGGAATTGGCGTAAATCCCGCTAAAAATATGGCCCAGAAGCCATAATCAGCAAACCATTGTTGGGCTGTCTCATAGGCTTCGACATAACCAAACTGAATGATCCATGGCTCAACCATTTGCAAAGCAAATAAGCCAATCAGGTAACCTAGTAATCCGCCTAAAACTGAGGCTACAGTGGTCAGGCCAGCATAAAACCAGGCTTTATCGGGTCTGGCTAATGACATTGGTGCCAGCATGACATCTGGCGGAATCAGAAAAAATGAGGACTCGGTAAAGCTGACCAGTGCTAACCAATAGGTGGCATATTTATGCCTTGCCCATTGCATGACTCTTGCGTAAAGCCCGGAAAATAATTTCATCCAATCTGTCCACTTAACAGTGGGACAAAACTAACGGCGTCCCATTCCGTTTCTTCAAATTTACCGCCAACGCGATCAATCACTTTTAAAATTTGTCCTTTGCTGCCACCGACAGGGATAACCAATCGTCCTCCCGGAGCCAGTTGCTCCAGCAAGGTTGGTGGAATCTGCTCTGCACCACAAGTGACAATAATGCCATCGTAAGGACCATTTTCCGGCCAACCCCAGCTGCCATCACTGTGTTTAAGGCGAATATTATTAAGCTTTAACTCATAAAAACGTTCCCTTGCCTGCTTCAGTAAAGGGGCAATACGTTCTACGCTGAACACTCTGGGCACTAATGCTGAAAGCACCGCTGTCTGATAGCCCGACCCTGTACCGATTTCCAATACCTTATTTCTCGGACCATCCTGCAATAGAATTTCGGTCATCCGCGCCACGATATATGGCTGCGAAATAGTCTGGCCGAGGCCAATCGGTAATGCTGTGTCTTCATAGGCTCTGCTGGCCAAGGCTTCATCAACAAACAAATGCCTCGGGCACTGGCGCATCACTGCCAATAAATGAATATTTTTGATACCTCGCTCTTGCAGGCGCTGGATCAAACGATCCCGCGTCCGCTGCGATGTCATTCCTATTCCGCGAGGATCGGCAATCATGGCAAAGTGCTTTCCAACCACCGTGAAACACCATCAATAGCATCGTATCGAGTCAAATCAATTTGCAATGGCGTGACCGAAACTGCGCCACGGCGAACCGCATCAAAATCGGTGCCTGGTCCGGCATCTTGTTCTTGTCCTGCTGGACCTATCCAGTACATCGGTCTGCCGCGCGGATCAAATTCTTTTATTACCGGCTCGGCTCTGTGACGATGTCCGAGACGAGTGCTTTCAAAGCCGATAATTTCTTCAATCGGTAAATCAGGCACGTTTACATTCAAAATAGTATCGGCGGGTAATGCTACAGATTTAAGTCTTTCGACTAATTGTTGTGCGACCCAACCGGCAGTTTCGTAATGTTTGCCTTCAAAACTTGCCAGTGAAATAGCAATCGCCGGTAATCCGAGAAAGCGCCCTTCCATGGCAGCAGCTACAGTGCCGGAATAAAGTACGTCATCACCCAGATTAGCGCCGGCATTTATGCCTGAAACCACCATATCGGGTTCATCTTCCAGCAAGCCGGTGATCGCCAAATGCACACAGTCTGTGGGCGTGCCTTCCACACGGTAAACACCGTCTTCCATGCGATCCAGTCTTAATGGATTTTCCAATGTCAGCGAGTTACTGGCACCACTTCGGTTACGGTCTGGAGCGACCACGGTAATTTCCCCCAAACCGGCAAGCGAACGCGCCAATGTGCGGATACCCTTTGCCATGTAGCCGTCATCGTTACTAATGAGGATTTTCATTTATGTTTTTGACCTGTTGCGTCAAGAGATTATTCGTCCGCTATCTTAGCAAGAATGCGCGGTTATGACATAAAAAAGGGCATGAAATCATGCCCTTTTGTGATGTAAGCCACCGAGGCCGTTTCAATGCCTTAATTTATTTTGCGACTGACCGCCACCGTAGCTATGAAACTTCAGTGGTTCACCGCCTGGTGTTACCTTCACGGCGCAATATTTGAACTCTGGAATTTTGGCCGCTGGGTCCAAAGCCGCATTAGACAGCTTGTTTACCGCCGCTTCGTAATAACAGAAGGCCATAAATATCGCACCAGTCGGTACGGCTTCATCAACCCGCGCCACCACAGATACTTCACCGCGTCGTGTTGATAAAGTCACCATTTCACCCGGTCTGACATTCATCTCTTCCAATGTCAGTGGATGGATAGTTGCCACCGCTTCCGGTTCCAGGGCATCCAGAACATTGGAACGACGTGTCATCGAACCAGTATGCCAATGTTCCAGCATACGACCGGTGATTAAGATATACGGATATTCATCATCTGGACGCTCATCCGGCTCAACAATATCGGCCGGGACAAACAGGCCACGTCCATCAGTTGTCGGGAAACGATCCGTAAAGATAATTGGCTCACCCGGATCACCTTCCTGCTCACATGGATAGACCACACCATGTTCACGTTCAAGACGTTCCCAGGTAATACCGCCCATCGATGGAACCGCTTTACGGATTTCATCAAAGACTTCCTTGGGCCCATCGTAATTCCAGTCGAGCCCCATACGTTGGGCGATCTGTTGAATGATCCATAAATCCTGACGTGCATCACCGGGCATTGGGATGGCTGTGCGTCCCATTTGCACCAGTCGATCAGTGTTGGTGAAAGTACCGGTTTTTTCCGGGAAACCTGACGCTGGCAAAATAACATCCGCCAGATAAGCCGTTTCGGTCAGGAAGATATCTTGCACCACCAGAATATCCAGCTCAGACAATGCCTGACGGGCATGGTTGGCATCCGGATCGGACATCGCCGGGTTTTCACCCATGATATATAGACCGTTTAACTTGCCCTCATGGATTGCATCCATGATTTCAACGACCGTTAAACCAGGTTTGGAATCAATTTCTGAACCCCATAATTGTTCAAGCTTGTGGCGTGCTGAGTCATCTTGCACTTTGTAATAGTCCGGCAGGCGCATAGGAATCAGCCCCATATCCGAAGCACCCTGAACATTATTTTGCCCACGCAGTGGATGCAGACCGGTGCCCGGACGGCCAATCTGTCCAGTCATTAATGACAAGGAAATCAGACAACGGGCATTATCGGTACCATGAACATGTTGGGAAACGCCCATGCCCCAAAGAATCATTGCCGTATTGGCTGTGGCATAGAGACGCGCCACTTCACGCAAGGTTTGTGCAGGAATGCCACAAATCGGTTCCATCAATTCCGGTGAATATTTCTGCAGATGTTTTTTCATTGCTTCAAAGCCCAGCGTACGCTCGGCAACAAAGTTTTTATCCACCAGATTTTCTTCAACAATGACGTGCATGATGGCATTAAGCATCGGCACGTCACTGCCCGGTTTAAACGCCAAATGATGGGTCGCCTGACGGGATAACTCAGTAGTACGCGGATCCAACAGAATCAATTTGGTACCAGCACGCAGTGCATTTTTCATCCACGTTGCACCGACCGGATGATTAACCGTCGGATTGGCACCAATCAACACAATCACATCAGCTTTATCAACATCAGCCACCGGATTGGATACCGCACCGGAGCCCAGACATTCCAGCAACGCCACTACCGAAGAAGCATGGCAAAGACGGGTACAGTGATCGACATTATTGGTTTTGAAGCCGGTACGGATCAGCTTCTGGAAAAGATACGCTTCTTCGTTACTGCCTTTGGCACTGCCAAAACCGGCTAAAGCATTTGGGCCTTTTTCATCGCGAATTTTCAGGAAGCCTTTAGCCGCCATATCCAATGCTTCTTCCCAAGTGGCTTCACGGAAGATTTTATCGATATCGTTAGGCTCCATCGTAAAGTCACCGGATTTCGGTGCCCCTTCACGACGGATAAGCGGTTTGGTTAAACGGTGTGGATGATGCACATAGTCAAAACCATATCGTCCTTTGACACATAAACGTCCATGGTTGGCTGGGCCATCACGACCTTCAACATATAAAATCTTGTCGTCTTTAATGTTGTAGGTCAGCTGACAACCTACACCACAATATGGACAAACTGATTCAACCTGACGATCTGGTTCAACCATCGCCACTTCATTGGCTGGCATCAACGCACCGGTCGGGCAAGCCTGAACACATTCACCGCAAGCAACACAGGTGCTTTCACCCATTGGATCAGCAAGATCAAAGACTATTTCGGTATGACTGCCACGCATGGCCAAGCCGATGACATCGTTATTTTGTTCATCACGGCAAGCACGTAAACAGCGGGTGCATTGAATACAGGCATCCATATTCACCGCGATACCAGGATGCGATAAATCCGGTGCGACTTGTTTACGGGGTTTGAAGCGCGGCGTGCTGACTTCTAATTTACTGGCCCAATAATCCAGTTCGGAATGCAGTGTATGCGGTTTTTCGGAAACATCGGATTTGAGCAGTTCGATTACCATGCGTTGTGAATGCAAAGCCCGTTCGCTATTGGTTTGCACTTTCATATCATTGCCAGGATAACGGCAGCACGAAGGTGCTAAAACGCGCTCCCCATCAATCTCGACCATGCAGGCACGACAGTTACCGTCTTGGCCTTCACGCTCGGAATAACATAAATGTGGGATTTCGATACCTTCACGCTCGGCGGCTTTTAAGATGGTTTCATCAGCACGTGCACTGATTTTCTGGCCGTTAAGCGTAAATTCGACCATTTCTACGCTGTCTTGTAATTGAGTGGCCATTATTTCAACTCCTCAGGGAAATACTTGACGACGCAGCGCAGTGGGTTTGGAGCAGCTTGCCCCAGACCGCAAATTGATGCATCTACCATTACTTGAGACAACTCTTCGAGCAATGGTTCGTCCCATTTAGCCTGTTTCATTAAGGTGACTGCTTTGGCTGTTCCGACGCGGCAAGGCGTACATTGGCCGCAGGACTCATCTTCAAAGAAATGCATGGCATTAACAGCCAGATCGCGGGCTCTGTCTTTATCAGAGAAAACAATCACCGCAGCCGAGCCGATAAAACAGCCGTATTCATTTAACGTATCAAAATCCAGTGGAATATCACCTAAAGAGGCTGGCAAAATACCGCCCGATGCACCGCCTGGAAAATAGCCATAAAACTCATGTCCTTCCAGCATGCCGCCACAATATTCGTCAATCAATTCACGCATGGTGATACCGGCTGGTGCGAGGTGCACGCCGGGTTTATTAACACGGCCACTAACAGAGAATGAACGCAGACCTTTACGGCCGTGACGCCCATGATCGGTGAAACATTGCGGTCCTTTTTCGAGAATATCGCGCACCCAATACAGTGATTCCATATTGTGTTCCAGCGTCGGCCGACCGAATAAACCCACTTGAGCTACAAACGGTGGGCGCAAGCGTGGCATGCCGCGTTTGCCTTCAATGGATTCAATCATTGCTGACTCTTCACCACAGATGTAAGCTCCGGCACCGCGCCGTAAATAAATCGTTGGTAAATTTTGAACGGGAGGATGTGCACGCAGCTTGGCGAGTTCCTGTTCCAGCATGACGCGAATAGCCGCATATTCATCACGTAGATAAATATAGATTTCATCTATTCCGACAGCCCAGGCGGCGATCAACATACCTTCAAGGAAGCAGTGCGGATCACGATCCAGATAATATTTGTCTTTGAATGTACCCGGCTCGCCTTCGTCAATATTGACGGCCATTAATCTCGGCGCAGGTTGGTCACGCACAATGCGCCATTTACGGCCTACCGGGAAACCTGCACCACCTAAACCACGCAGCCCAGAATCATCCATCATATCGAGCACATTATTCACATCATGCTGACCGGCAATGCATTGCTGATAAATGGTGTAACCACCATTTGCCAGATATTGTTCAAACAAAATTGGCGCCAGGGTTTCCGGTTCAGTTACGCCTTTTTCAACCAGCTCATCAACCTTTTGAACATCAGCAAATTCCACCGGATGCATACCGACAACGGCGACCGGTGCTTTGTCACAACGACCAATACATGGAACCCGCTGTACCCGGACTTTTTCGCCCATTGCCGATTCAAGGGAACTGACCAGATCTTCGGCTCCGGCCATGCCACAACTCATTGAGTCACAGACACGGACAGTTAAATCGGCAGGAATGGCATCGCCTTCTTTGATTACATCAAAATGATGATAAAAGGTGGCAACTTCGTAAACTTCAGCTCGTGATAATTTCATTTCGTAGGCTAGAGCTACTAGATGATTGGCTGAAATATGTTTGTAAAAATCCTGAATTTTATGCAGATGTTCTATCAGTAAATCTTTTTGTCTGGATGCATCGCCAAGTAACTGCCGTACTTCCGCCAGTGCTTTCGGATTAATTTGCCGACCTTTACTGGTAATCCGTGCCAACTTGGTTTTTTTACCAGTTTTTTGAGCACTGATGGGTTGATCGATCATGTACTGCCCCTCTCTCACTTCGTAGCCTGCTTTGGCTTTTATATTAAAAAACCAGTCAAAACTATCATGGCTAAGGGTTGATGTGAAGTGTGGAGATGAGCAAAAAGTAAAGCTAAATCAGGCTTTTGAATATTGATAGGCAATGAGGCATTTGATGTTGGTCAAAAATGCACTAATTAGATGCAGATTGACTGGATGGCAAGGAAAAACTTATCAGGGTGACAGTAATTTTGATCCAAATTGGATCATAAAATTGTTTTATAAATGACCCCAAAAATGACAACAGCCGAACAGTTTTCACCGCTCGGCTGTTAACAAGTATCCAGTTTGCGCAAATTAATGCTTGGGGTTTTGCTCTTGCTGCTCGAGCTCTTTTAACCACAAATCATGATGCTGTTCTGCCCAAGCAACATCTACATGTCCCGTCGTCATGCCTTCCAGTGCACCTTCAGTTCCAATGGTACCGATATAAATATGGCCTAGAGAAAATGCCATCAACAGCATCGCTGTCAGGATATGAATCAGGTGGGCAACAATAATAACGAAACGCTCTTGGCCAAAATTAGGGAAATCCAAAACCAGACCTGAAAAACACAATGCAACACCAGCACTTGCCAAGGTCCAGAACCAGAGTTTTTCACCACCATTGAATTTGCCAGCAGAGGGATGCTTATCACCGATCATGCCGCCAAAGTCTTTAAACCACTGAATATCCACTTTGGTAAATAGATTCTGTTTGAACCATTTAATAAGAATGATAAACAAAGCGACCATAAACACCGGGCCTAATACATTATGTATCCATTTGGCCGCGGTAGCGTAGGCAGAAAATCCTGGATAACCAAGTAATGGAATTAAAGCATAACGGCCGTATAACAAACTCAGACCGGTGATAGCCAACAGGATGAATAGCGTAGCGGTAGTCCAATGCAAACGACGTTCGTTTAAAGTCCAGCGTTCAACGGTTCTGCCGGTTCGTGGATGATTGAGTTTGACCTCACCACGCAACAAGTAAAATGCGGCGAGGATCACCAGAACACCACTAAGTAACCAGGCACCATATGTTGCAATAGGACCATTACGCAATTGACGCCAGTTTTGACCGGCACCTTGAATCAATACATTGGTTTCCTGGCCTGTTACTGCACTGTAGCCTTTGTTGCCCTCACGCACTTGTCTCCAAGTATCGGCTCGCGGATTGGTCTGCTCAACCGCTGTCGGTTGATCAGTGACACTGACATACAGATAACCGGTTAATGGTAATACCAGAATTGCCAATACGATGATCAGCATCGCCCAGAGCGATGTTTTTTTACGATTGGTCATAGCAGCAGATGCAGACATGCTCTCTCCGTTAGCGATCCGTTTGAACGCTGTTGAAACGTTGCTTCAGCACTTCAGCACGTTCCTCGGCAGACATAGCATGATTATCTTCTTTGCCTTTATAAACACCGGCTTTGTGCATGGTTACATCAGTGTCTTCGTAACAGGCAGTCAGCAGAAATGCGCCAAGCAAAAAAACCATCAGTTTCATGATTAATCCTTGTAGGCTGTTGCCCAACCCCAGTTATCAGGACGGCCGCCACGACGCACTACACGGCTACGGAACAAGTCAGCAACGATATCACCATCACCGGCAATCAACGCTTTGGTCGAACACATTTCAGCACACAATGGTAATTTACCTTCGGCTAAACGGTTACGGCCATATTTTTCAACTTCTGCAGCAGAATTATCTTCTTCAGGACCGCCAGCACAGAATGTGCATTTATCCATTTTACCGCGGGCACCAAAAGCGCCTTCTTGAGGATATTGCGGCGCACCAAACGGGCAAGCATAAAAGCAGTAGCCACATCCAATGCAAATATCTTTGTCATGTAATACGACACCATCAGCCGTAGTGTAGAAACAATCTACTGGGCAAACAGCCTGACATGGCGCATCAGTACAATGCATACAGGCGACTGAGATGGATTTTTCGCCTGGAATACCATCATCAATGGTGACGACCCGACGACGGTTAATGCCCCAAGGTACTTCATGTTCATTTTTACAGGCGGTGACACAGGCATTGCATTCAATACAACGCTCGGCATCACACAAAAACTTCATTCGAGCCATTTAGCAATCCCCTTAATCAGGCAGCACGGATACGACAGAGGGAAACTTTGGTTTCCTGCATCGCCGTAACAGAATCATAACCATAGGTGAATACGGTGTTACACGATTCACCACGAACATGCGGCACAGTGCCTTCCGGATAGTTATCAATCAAATCTTTACCCTGATAATGGCCGCCAAAGTGGAATGGCATAAATACGACACCGCGTTCTACACGCTGAGTGACCATTGCCATAACTTTGATGGTTCCGCCTTCAGGACCATCTACCCAAACTTGCTGACCATCTTTAACACCAGCATTGTTGGCATCAGCTGGATTGATTTCAATAAACATGTCTTGTTGTAATTCAGCCAACCAAGGATTAGAGCGGGTTTCCTCACCGCCCCCTTCATATTCCACCAATCGACCACTGGTCATGATTAATGGGAAATCTTTGCTGAAATCCTGTGCCTGAATTGATCCATAACGAGTTGGCAGACGATAGAAGCTGCGACGATCTTCATAGGTTGGATATTTTTCCACCAAGTCACGACGAGTTGTGTAAAGCGGTTCACGGTGAATTGGCACTGGATCCGGGAACTGCCAGACTATCGCCCGAGCTTTAGCATTACCATACGGTGCACAGCCATGTTTGATAGCAACTCGTTGAATACCGCCGGACAAATCGGTTTTCCAGTTCTTACCCTCGGCTTCAGCTTTTTCTTCAGCCGTCAGATCATCCCACCAGCCCAATTCTTTGAGCATATCGGCGGTAAATTCTGGATAGCCGTCGGTAAGTTCTGCACCTACTGTGCTGGATCCTTCAGATAACAGATTAACGCCATCATATTCGACACCGAAACGTGCACGGAACGGTCCACCGCCCTCAGCAACAGGAACAGAATTGTCATACATGATGTGGGTTCCGGGATGTTTCATCTCCGGCGTACCCCAACATGGCCAAGGTAGGCCATAGGTTTCACCATCACATGGGCCACCTTCGGCTTTCAATGTGGTGGTGTTAAAGGTATGCAGATTTTCAGACTGCAACTTCAAACGTTCTGGCGACTGGCCGGTATAACCCACCGCCCACATACCTCTGTTGTATTCGCGGGTAATATCTTCGATTAATGGTTCTTCACCATTTACTTCAATCTGATTGCACAGCTCTTGTTCAAAGCCAAATTTCTTGGCGAATTTGTACATGATGGTGTGATCAGGCAAAGATTCAAATAATGGTTTGATAACCTGAAAACGCCATTGCACTGAACGGTTGGATGAGGTCAATGAACCATAGGTTTCAAACTGGGTTGAGGCCGGTAATAAATACACGCCATCAGTGCGATCATTCATTACGGCAGAAACCGTCGGATAAGGATCAACAACTACCAGCAAGTCGAGTTTTTCCATCGCCTCTTTCATTTCCGGGCCACGGGTCTGACTGTTTGGAGCATGTCCCCATAACACCATCGCTTTGATGGCGTCATTCTGCTCGATGTTATCTTTATTTTCTAAAACGCCGTCAATCCAGCGTGACACGGTAATACCGTTGGTATACATCGGTGACACCATGGTGCCTTCGACTTCTTCGTATTTGGTTTGATCAAATTTTTGTTTGATCCAATCCAGCTCGACATTCCAGACTCGGGCCCAATGTTCCCAAGCTCCCTCTGCCAAACCGTAATAACCTGGCAAACTATTGGAAACAACACCAAAATCCGTCGCGCCCTGAACGTTATCATGACCACGGAAAATGTTGGTGCCGCCACCGGAAACACCCATATTGCCAAGTGCTAATTGCAAAATACATAAAGCGCGGGTGTTGCTGTTACCTACGGTGTGCTGGGTAATACCCATACACCAGATAACCGTACCGGGACGATGTTCAGCCATGGTTTTAGCAGCTTGGTAAATATCTGCTTCTTTGGCACCAGTAACTCTTTCAACTTCCGCAGGAGGCCAGTTTGCTACTTCCTTACGGATTTCTTCCATGCCAAAAACGCGCTGTTCGATAAAGGTTTTATCTTCCCAGCCGTTTTCAAAAATATGCCACAACATACCCCAGACAAACGGAATATCAGTACCGCTGCGAATACGAATAAATTGATCGGCATGTGCCGCGGTACGACTAAAACGTGGGTCGACAACAATGATCGGTGCACCACGTTCTTTACCACGGAAAATATGTTGCAGTGAAACCGGATGCGCTTCAGCTGGATTCGCGCCGATAATGAAAATGGCTTTGGAATTATGAATATCGTTATACGAGTTGGTCATTGCACCAAAGCCCCAGGTGTTGGCAACACCGGCTACTGTGGTGGAATGACAGATACGAGCTTGGTGATCGACGTTATTGGTCCCCCAGAACGCCGCAAACTTACGGAACAGATAGGCTTGTTCGTTGCTGAATTTTGCTGAACCCAACCAGTAAACCGAGTCAGGACCAGAGGTTTCACGAATGTTCAGCATTTGGGTGCCGATTTCATCAATGGCTTGTTCCCATGACAAACGTTGCCATTTGCCATCGACTTTTTTCATTGGATATTTGAGACGTTTGTCACCGTGACCATGTTCACGAACTGAGGCACCTTTGGCGCAATGTGAACCAAGATTGAACGGATGATCAAAGCTGGGCTCCTGACCAATCCAAACGCCATTTTGTACTTCAGCGGTTACACCACAACCAACACTACAATGACTGCAGACACTGCGAACCCGAGTTATTTCACCTTCGTCATAAGCTGCTTGACGGCGTTCGGCTGCATCGGCTTTTTGAATCATCGCGGTGGGCAACATGCTCATAAAAGCGGCACCACCGGCGGCTATGCCTGAACCTTTCAGGAAGGTTCGACGATTAACGCCTGAAACGCCAGTGATGATGGCTGCCGGGTCACGTTTAGTCAGTTTCATAACGTCAGTCTTTTAAAAGTCAGCCAGCTGATAGTAGGTATCAACATGCTTGGTATGTTGATAACCTTTTGCAGCAGGAACAGGTTCGTTAGGTGTTTCAATAATTTTTTGCGGAGCCGCCTGCAGCGTATTTGCTGTCAAAGCCAGCGTCGCCGTTCCACCAATTGTGGCAGTCAATTTGTGCAGAAACTCTCTGCGGCTGTTTGATGGCTTTGCAGTCATGGATTTCTCCGAATGAAATTCAATGCAGTGACAAGCAAGAAGTTGTCAGCGTCGACAACAAAAATTGAGTCACAATTATCGCGCAGACGGCACCACTGTTCAAGGTTATTCGCTGGCAATTTCAAAGTATATGTCACACTTCAAGACGTTGAAGTTCCGCCTCGATAAACTGTTGACCCAATATTGCGACCCCGGCATAAAATCCAGCACTTTTGGCTTTGGCTAAATCATTAAAAAACTTAGCTGCCCAAGGACGTAAATGGCTGTTAAAAAAGCTTTTGTCATCAATGATTGGTGTACCGTTGGCTGTCAAAATCAATCGCATGACATCACACTCGCCGGCAATATGATCTTCAGGTTCGGCTTTATCCTGCTGGCGTTCTAATCCTAA
Source organism: Methylophaga muralis (assembly GCF_001720165.1). Classification (GTDB taxonomy): domain Bacteria; phylum Pseudomonadota; class Gammaproteobacteria; order Nitrosococcales; family Methylophagaceae; genus Methylophaga; species Methylophaga muralis. The sequence goes on along the minus strand of NZ_MCRI01000016.1, from coordinate 32,854 downwards.
CTTGCCAAGATCGACACGGAGTCTGGCCAGTGGTTTTTCATTTAGAAAACCACTTTGATAATACGAGCCGTAAGGGATCACCTCACCTTGCGCCAGACCGATAAACAATACTTGATATTCATCAGCAATTTGCTCAGCAGTAAATTGTTTGGCAGCTTCAATCAATGCCAGCCAGCCTTGTCCGAGTGGGCTTTCCGGTTCCGTGACTTGCAGACTGCTGATATTGTCGAGCAGATCCTGCTGCGGAGGTGTCGCCAGCAATGTTGCTAATAAGGCATAGGTTTGGGCGCGCCACTGATTTTCTTCGATATTTTCCATCGCCATCACCCTTTTTTGAACATGGCTTTAACACGGCAGTCTTCACACATTTTTAATTGTTCTAAAGCCGCTCCCTGAAACATATGATGATCTTTTAATTTAGCGGTAATGGTATCGATCATCTTTTGCGTGGCAAACGGTTTTGCACAGCTGATGCAGTGAAAAATGGCCTCCTCATGCAGCAAACGTTTCTGCCGCGCCTGATCCCGCTGATAAAGATATCGTGGTGCCAACGTAATAGTATTTTCCGGACAGGCGGTTTCGCAAATACCGCATTGCACACATAAATCTTCAATAAAATTGAGCTGGGGTTTATCAACGCCATCGACCAAGGCACCAACCGGGCAGACTGAAACGCATGACATACATAAGGTGCAGGCTTGTTTATCGACCAGAATTTCACCAAATGGTGAAGGTTTTTCAAGTTTGATTTCGGCTTGCGGTGCAGGTGCTTGTTCATACAGGTGAGATAAGGCCATCGTGCTGACCCGGCGTTTGTTGTCGATACCGGCAAAAAGACTTGGAGAGACAGCTTCTCTTTCTGGTAGCTGCTGTAGATGGCTTTTCAATGCAGAGAAATCGTTGCCTTGATGCCAATAAATCGCAGCTGGATAGCCCATGCCCTTCAGTAATTCATTGCTTAATTGCATTTGCTGCTGCAGTTCCAGCCAATCATGATCACTGTGAGTCAGCGCATCCCATACCGTGACATCCGCAGCGCCATAAGCCATTGCGGCTAGCCAGAATGGCATACTCAACGCACCGATTTCTTCAATCGAAAAAGTGATTACATTATTTGCGAGTTCATGGCCGCGCATTTCCAACAAGGTCTGCGCGTTGGCTTCATCATGGATCAAAATATGTGGCGACTGCGTTTCCAGTTCAGCATATTGCTGCATCATTGATCGTAAACGTTCCAGGCTGACATCAAGCGTCGGTAGTGCATAATTCATCGCGCCTGACGGACAAACGGCTACGCAACTGCCACAACCCTGACATAAATTCGGATCAACTCTTACTTCGTCACCAGCATGGCTGATGGCTTCAGCAGGACAAGCTTCGAGACATTGGTTACAACCGCTGATGCCGCGTCGGGAATGGGCACAGATATTCGGTTTGTATTGGAAATAACGCGGTTTGTCGAAAATACCGATCAAATCGGGGAGTTGCTGTAGCGCTTCTGCCAACGCTTGTTGATTATCACCGGGAGCAAAATAGCCTAATGGTGAAACCTTGTGTTTGAGAATTGGCGAATCACTCAGATCCAGAATCAAATCAAACCGTAAGCTTTGACCAGCAACGATGGCGTCAAACTCGCCTAGCCAGCCGGTTAAGCTAACTAAATCACTGTTTAAAACCGTCACTATCTCGCTACTGATAGCTGCGTCATCAGTGACCACAGCACTGATCGTCAATAGCTGACAATGTGGTGCTACGGCAGAGACCGCTTCGGCACTGCCGATAATCAATAAACGACCACGGGATTCAAATTCAATTAATTGCACAGGATGAATTTCGATTCGGCCTGCTTCCAAAACCACGTTATGCAATGGGCTTATCCTCTTCGTCGCGATTATGTCGCGGTTTTATGTCTTGTTCTAATTCACTGTCTTGAGCTGAAGTTGTTTCAGTTGTCTGTTCAGTGGCTTCATCTGCCGCCAGCTGGCGTTCCAACATCCGTTTCATCTCATGGGTAACCACTGAGCCCAAGCCTGCAAAAGCATGATAGTTGTAGTCATTTTCATATTCTTCAAGCCCGTCGTTTTGTTAAAACCGGGTTTACGGAATAAATCGCGTAATGCCTGCTGTTTGGTTTCGGGGTCAACATCTTCACGTTGCCAGATAGGTAATTCGGCTGGATCTTTTGCTACTGCTGGCTCAGCTTGCTCTGTAACCGGCGCGTTTTCAGTTACGGTTTCTGGGGCCGTTTCAGACTGTTGTTTACGCCGAGACCATCGTGATAAGAAATTCTCGGATGCCGATTTTTCTTTCATCATGCGCCTCCTTCGTTGTCTTTCCAGCGTTGACGACGGCGTTTCTTTGGAGCTTGTGGGGCGTAATGATAAAGCAGAAACCGTTCCAGCCAGATACACAACTCATCCGGCAGGGGCGCATCAAACACTTGATCACCAGCTCCATATACGAAGCTGCCTCGTCAAAATCCACTGTTAACAACACCGGGGTTAATGAATCATTTTCCAGCCGGCCGATGAAATAGATCTTGGCCTGCTCGGACATCAGATTCACGTAATAACTTTCGCAATAATGGCGGAATAAACGTAAATGTAAATCAGGAAAAAGTAGCAGTTCACCTTGAGTCTGCGCATCGGACAATTTGGCTTCACTCAATCCTGGCATGACTCCAAGCAATGACCATGAATGCTTGGCCCAGCGGTGCTGACTGGCTTTTTTCAGCAATACTGCAGTAACGGAAAAATGATCAGAAGGTAAGTCCAGCATCACTATCAGGCTTATTGATTTGAGCCTAATAGGATAACAAGTAACCGAGTTTTTTACTCGGTTACTTCGACTGCAGTTACTTTTTGTAATCCCCGAGGCAGTTTATGACCGCGTTTACCGCGCTCGCCGGCATAATGCTGCAAATCAGCTGTTTTCAATGTCAAATGCCGGCGTCCGGCATGTAATGTCAGACTGTAATTTTCTGGAACCAGCGTCACCGATTGCAACCATTCCTGGCCACTGCTGAAACGGGCCTGTGGAATATTGATCAGGCGAACACCTTTGCCTTTATTAAGCTCAGGTACTTCACTGACCGGGAACACTAACAAACGGCCATCACCCGCTGCTACAGCGAGTTGCTGTGGTGTTTTGCTATCCAACACCAACGGTGGCAACAAACTGGATTTTTCCGGTAAATTGAACAACGCTTTACCGGCTTTGTTCTTGGCCAGTAAATTTTCAAAGCGAGTGACAAAACCATATCCGGCAGTATTGGATAACAACACCATCTGTTCACTTTCCGCCGCAATCACCGCAATAAAGCGTACTTCAGCAGCTGATTGCAGACGACCACTAAGTGGTTCCCCCTGACCTCTTGCCGACGGCAGAGTATGGGCTGACAGTGAATAACTGCGTCCACTTTCATCAAGAAACACCACTTGTTGATTACTTCGGGTTTTCACCGATGCCAGATAGCGATCGCCAGTTCGGTAATTTAATGACACTGGATCCACATCATGGCCTTTGGCGGCACGCACCCAGCCACTGGCTGAAAGTACGATGGTCAACGGTTCGGTCGGCAATAACTCATTTTCACTCAATGCTTTGGCGGCATCACGCTGTTTAATTTCACTGCGTCTATCATCGCCATATTTTTCAGCATCGGCTGTAAGTTCTTTGCGTATAAGAGATCTCAACCGGGTGTCAGAGCTTAATAATAATTCCAGCGCTTTACGCTCCTTGCTTAGCTCATCCATTTCACCCTGAAGTTTCATTTCTTCAAGCTTGGCCAAATGGCGTAAACGTAATTCAAGAATCGATTCGGCCTGGCGATCACTGAGATTAAAACGCGCCATCAGCTCGGCTTTGGGATCATCTTCATTTCGAATAATCGCAATAACTTCGTCGATGTTGAGATAGGCAATCAGCAAGCCTTCCAACACATGCATGCGATCCAGCACTTTATCAAGACGGTATTGCAAGCGACGACGAACGGTTTCAATACGGTAAGTCAGCCATTCGCTGAGCATTTGCAGCAGATTTTTAACCTGTGGCCGACCGTCCAGACCGATCATGTTCATATTGACGCGGTAGCTGCGTTCCAAGTCGGTAGTTGCAAACAGATGCAGCATCAAACTTTCGATATCTACCCGATTGGAGCGCGGCACAATGACCAGCCGCACTGCCTGCTCATGATCAGATTCATCACGTAAATCTGCCACCATCGGCAGTTTTTTATTGTTCATTTGCGCGGCAATCTGTTCCAACACTTTGGCACCAGAGGTCTGATATGGCAGCGCATGAATAATGACTTCGTGTTCTTCGACTTTGTAAGAAGCGCGTTGGCGAATCGAACCATGGCCAGTTTCATAGATACGGCGGATTTCTGCTTGTGATGAAACTATTTCACCGCCGGTAGGGAAATCAGGTCCCTGAATTTCGGTTAACAGATCATCTAATGTGCTTTTAGGTGACTTGAGCAGTAACAGACAGGCATTGACCACTTCACGCAGGTTATGCGGCAGGATGTCAGTTGCCATACCCACGGCAATACCGGTGGCGCCATTCAATAATACATTCGGAAGACGTGCAGGCAGTAATTGTGGCTCATCCATGGTGCCATCAAAGTTAGGCATCCATTCGACTGTGCCCTGCCCCAATTCGCTTAATAAGGTTTGAGCATAAGGTGCCAGTCGCGCTTCGGTATAACGCATCGCAGCGAAGGATTTAGGATCATCCATCGAACCCCAGTTGCCCTGACCATCAATCAAGGTGTAACGATATGAGAAAGGCTGGGCCATCAACACCATGGCTTCGTAACATGCGGAATCACCATGCGGATGATATTTACCTAAAACGTCACCGACGGTACGAGCAGATTTTTTATGTTTGGAAACTGCGCTGAGACCAAGCTCGGACATGGCATAAACAATACGCCGCTGGACTGGTTTCAGACCATCAGCCAAATGTGGCAGGGCCCGATCCAGAATGACGTACATGGAATATCCCAGATACGCTTTTTCGGTAAAATCACGTAGCGGTTGCTGTTCCAGATCGTCGACTAATGCACTCATTTAAAATTCTCAGTTCAGATTAAACCATCAGCCAAATCGCCATGCTGTTCCAGCCAGATTTTGCGATCACCAGCCCGTTTTTTGGCCAGCAATTTATCAAGCATCATAAATGTATCGTCTTCCGCATCGATGGTCAGACGAATCAGCCGGCGAGTATCAGGTGCCATGGTGGTTTCACGTAATTGCAAAGGATTCATCTCACCCAGGCCTTTAAAGCGCTGGGTACTTACTTTGCCTTTTATTTTGTCACGCTCAATACGTTCCAGAATGATTTTGCGTTCTTCATCATCCAGCGCGTAGAAAACTTGTTTGCCAACATCGATCCGATACAAAGGCGGCATGGCGACACAAATATGTCCGGCTTCAACCAACGGCCGGAAATGACGAACAAATAACGCACATAACAAAGTGGCGATATGTGCACCGTCTGAGTCAGCATCGGCCAGGATACAGATTTTGCCGTAACGCAGACCGGTAAGATCATCTGAGCCGGGATCCACACCTACTGCAACTGCAATATCATGAACCTCTTGTGAAGCCAACACTTGAGAAGCTTCTACTTCCCAGGTATTTAAGATTTTACCGCGTAGCGGCATGATGGCTTGAAATACGCGATCCCGACCTTGTTTGGCACTGCCGCCAGCAGAATCCCCTTCCACTAGAAACAGTTCGGTACGGGCTGGATCCTGAGAAGTACAGTCGGCGAGTTTGCCGGGTAATGCCGGGCCGGATTGCACCCGTTTACGCACTACTTTTTTGGCTTGTTTTAAGCGTGATTGAGCATTATTTATCGCCAGCTCAGCAATTTTTTCACCATCTTCAATATGGTGATTAAGCCATAGGCTAAACGAATCTTTTACGGCACCGGCCACAAACCCGGCACATTGTCTGGACGATAAACGTTCTTTGGTCTGACCGGAAAATTGGGGATCCTGCAATTTGACTGACAACACGTAGCTACAACGTTCCCAGATATCTTCTGCAGAAAGTTTTACCCCACGCGGTAAAAGGCTGCGAAACTCACAAAACTCACGTAAGGCGTCCAGCAGACCTGAACGCAAACCATTGACATGAGTACCGCCCTGGGCAGTTGGAATTAGATTCACATAACTTTCAGCGATGACTTCAGCCGGTTCAAGCTGCCACATCAAAGCCCAGTCAACTTCTTGAATTTCATCAGCAAAATGTCCGACAAACGGTTTAGCTGGCACACAGGGAACATCAGTCATCGCATTAGCTAGATAACTGTTCAAACCATCTTCATAACACCAACGATCATTTTGTTTTTCGGCACCACTTAAATCTTCGAAGGTAACAACCAGACCGGGACACAATACTGCTTTGGCTCGCAGCACATGACGCAGTCGGGAAACCAGAAATCTAGGGGCATCAAAGAAACTGGTATCTGGCCAGAAGCGTACACTGGTGCCGGTATTTTTTTTGCCGACCGTTCCGGTTTCTTTTAAAGATTCAACTAACAAACCATTTTCAAAGGCAATACTGTAACTAACGCCATCACGGCGGATATTGACTTCCAGACGTTTGGATAAGGCATTTACAACAGAGACACCTACGCCATGCAGACCACCGGAAAACCGGTAATTTTTATTGGAAAACTTACCACCAGCATGTAAACGGGTCAGGATAACTTCAACACCGGGCACGCCTTCTTCAGGATGAATATCCACTGGCATACCGCGGCCATCATCGATGACTTCTAGCGAATTGTCGGGATGCAGGATGACTTCAATATTGGTCGCATGACCGGCGATGGCTTCATCGACGCTATTATCAATGACTTCCTGAGCCAGATGATTCGGCCTTGTGGTATCGGTGTACATTCCGGGCCGTTTTCTGACCGGATCCAATCCCGTTAAAACCTCAATTGCCGAAGCGTCGTAGATATTGGTCATTTTCTCTTAGTCAAAAAATTCAAGTTGCCCGAAGGTTAGCAGGATAAAAGCCAGATGTACAAGCATCTGAGCTCATGGAATGAAATAACTAAGCTTGCATCACATATAATTATTACCTAATATTAGAAAACACTAATCTATTGAATAGGGAAGCAACATGAACATAGATAAAATGGTTTTTGCTTTTGCAGGAAGTTTTATTCTGATAAGTTTATTACTCTCACAGTTGCATCATATTTACTGGCTGTGGTTCACTGGGTTTATAGGGTTGAATTTGTTACAAGCAGCATTTACCGGTTTGTGTCCATTGGCGGTGTTACTCAAAAAATTCAATATTCCTAAAGGCAACGCCTTTTAATGACTCAACGCGGAGTAATGTTATGAATATTCGACGGGTTCTTTTTATAACGATCTTATTATTTTCCGCACCACTCCATGCTGACGATGCAAAGTATTTTGAAAAACAGGCCAATCAAGCAATAAAAGAATTTGCCGAAACGCTCAAATCAGCTTTGATGCTATCAATGCAAACTGATGGTTCAATTAAAACAATCGCTGTTTGTAAAGATATTGCCCCGAAAGTGGCACAGCAAGTTTCCGAAAAATACAATCTTGATGTCAGCCGTACTTCATTGAAAGTTAGAAACCCAGAGAACAGGGCTGATGATTGGGAAAAAAAGGTGCTCAGAGACTTCAACACACGTATGGAAAAAGGGGAAACTATCAAACAGCTGCGTTTCAGCGAGCAAGTTGATATTGATGGACAAAAACAACGACGCGTAATGAAAGCCATCGGCACTGATTTAGTTTGCATTACCTGTCACGGTGAAAAAATACCCGAGCAGATTCAGGCAGAATTAAACAAACTTTACCCGGACGATGAAGCCACCGGCTTCAGTATCGGCAGTGTCAGAGGTGCGTTTAGTGTGAAAGAAATTACTAAGGCAGATTAACTTTCTTTCAAGTCGATAATTTCAGTACGACCTTTTTGAATCGACACCAGCTTATCTTCTCTAGCCAACCAACCAAGTGCCCGTTGCACCAGCTTAATATCAAGTTCACAAGCTGTCGCCAGTTTTGTAGTGCTGGTCGCTCCGTTTAGTTGTAAATATTTCCAAATTTTCCCTGCTGCATCCCCAATAATTTGTTCCATCACTAACCTCATATTGTTGAAGTAAATCGTTGTTATCAACCTGCCGTATACAATTAATTTTGCGCTTTAAAATCCGCTAATTCAGCTTTTTCCCATGCAGCAACAATTTGCTGGCAGGCTTGTTGGATAACCGCCATTGGGGCCGCTATGTTCATCCGCATAAAACCACTGCCGCCCTCTCCAAACATTAGTCCAGGATTCATCGCCACACCAGCCTTTTGCACAAAAAAAGTTCTCAGTTGTTTGTCATCAAGTTGCAAAGCCTGGCAATCCAGCCATATTAGATAAGTCGACTGCAAAGGCAATACGCGTATCTTCGGTAAATGTTCGGCAAAAAACTTTTCTACCCATTTATAAGTTTGCTGAAGATAGATCATTAATTGATCTAGCCATTCATCGCCTTGTTGGTATGCCGCTATCGTCGCTTCAATGCTGAATGGATTCGCCGCACTGACATGCCATGAATTAAAAACTGCCTCAATCGCTTTTTTGTGTTGAGAGTTCTGTACTATCAGCATCGACATACCTAAACCGGCAATATTAAAGGTCTTGCTGGCTGATACGGCTGTGATGATTGGAACATCGTTAGCTAGTGATGCCAACGGAATATGCTTTTGTCCGGTGAAGACTAAATCGGCATGAATTTCATCACTGACAATAATCAATTGAAATTGTCTGGCAATCTCCAGCAGTTTTTGCAGCTCAGACTCAGTCCATACTCGCCCACCCGGGTTATGTGGTGAACATAACAACAGCATTTTGGCACCATCAGCAGCTTGAGCAGCTAATTGCTCAAAATTTATCTGATACAAGTCATTCTGCAAAATTAACGGATTTAATACCAATTTACGCTGTGTTTCTGTAACCGCTGAAAAGAACGGAAAATACACTGGCGGTTGAGCGATAACCTGATCGTTTTTCTCGGTGAGCGCCATGATAGTGGCATGCAATGAAGGTACAACACCGGGGCAAATCAGAATTTGTTCGGCTTCAATATGCCAATGATGTCGTCGTAAAAACCACTGCTGGGTAGCAAGGTATAAATCGTCCGGATACTCGCTGTAACCATAAACCGGGTGTTGTGCTCTGGCAGATAATGCTTGGCTAACGGCCTTGGGAGCAGCAAAATCCATATCCGCCACCCATAACGGAATTGCATCATCCCGGCCAAACAAACGCTGGCGTGCGTCATATTTAAGACTATTGGTGCCGCTGCGATCAATCAGCTGGTCAAAATCAATTTTCGTCATCAAGACGTTCCCAGATAGTCACCTCTGACAGAGTATGCTGGAATTTTCGTCGGGTTTCACGAATGACAAACGCTTGCGAAAACGGCCCATCAATCAATTTAAATTGGTTTTCCAGCACGCTTTTAATACCATCCAGTGTGGAAAAACTTTCACCGTCTTTTTTAAAGCCACCCAGCCAATTGGCTTTATCCGTGTGTTCTTCCTGCCAGGTATACGGTGAGGTTAGGACTAACAGTCCACCGACATTGATCCGTTGGTGGATCTGTTTTAAGAATAAAATCGGGTCATACAGACGATCCAGTAAGTTAGCTGCCAACACAAGATCATAATTGCTGTAAGTCGCTTTAAGATTACAGGCATCCCCCTGCATAAAATCGACTTTGTGAGCGGTATCCTGCAAACCAAAATTAGCCAGACGCTGTTCACGATACAGCAATAAATCACCTTCATCAGCAACGGCGTAGCGAATCACCCCATCACGTTTGAGCTGTACACCGAGATTGATCAAGCGGGCTGAGAAATCGATACCAGTAACCTGATCAAAATGTCGGGCTAATTCAAAACTGGCTCGCCCCACGGCACAACCCAAATCAAGAGCACGTCTGGCTGGCTTATCACCCATTTTGTCAATGGCAAGCTGAGCGATGGCTTGTTGAAAATTCGGTACATCAAAATAGCTTTCACCAAAGTGAAACTCGGCGTATTCCGACAGCATTTTGTCGGTTTCATAATTTGAATCCAGATTTTTCACTGGCGAATCCGATACGACATAGCGAAACCCTGCATGCTGAAAAAAGTGTCGGCGAAATGCATATCGAGATGATAGACGAGTTTCATTACCACAGGAAATCCAGCTACCGCCTTTAATCAGATTGTGTTTTCCATCATAAGTCGGGGTGGTGAAATCGTCATATAAACGATGTACTTGAGAACCATCAAATGGATATATCAGGGTTTCAGTCCATTGCCAGACATTTCCTGTCACATCATAAAAATCGCCTTGAGCGAATTGATTGACAGGGCAAGACGAAGCAAAATGATCCAAGTGAATATTGGCTGGAGCTGGAGCTTGGTTTAGCTCTTGAACATTTGCAGTTTGTGCCAGTCGATACCACTCATCTTCAGTTGGCAGTCGCACATTTTCACCAGTTATTTCGGCTTTCCACAGACAGAAGGCCTTGGCCTCGTGATAATTTACTTCGACCGGCCAATCCCAACGCATTGGCACTATTTCCGTCATTAATCGCAACTGCCAGCCTTGATCGGATTTAATCCAAAACGTCGGATGCTCGGCTTGGGTGAATTCCCTCCACTGCAGCCCTTCTTCCAACCAATACTGTTGCTGCTGATAGCCACCAGCTTCAACAAACGTTAGAAATTCCTGATTACTGACCAGATATTTAGCGGCCTGGAATTCGCCCACTTCAGCCTGATGCTGGCCGTATTCGTTGTCCCAGCCGTAAAAGGCATCATCAAAGTTTTTCCCCAGTTTTACGTTACCGGCATCTACTGGTAACAATTTGTTTTCCGGTGCAGGTCCGGAAATATCACAGGCTTTCCACTCCGGTTGATATTGCACCCAGTGTAATTGCTGCTGACGTATTAATACTGATGAGGTTTCAAGATGAATGTTTTCATGCTCAATACACATCACCACGGCCCACCAGGGGTTTTCCCAGTTAATCGGTAAAGTCAGTGGTGCTTGTTGAATCAGATGGTTAACCGAATTTTTAACTTGTTGACGGTAGGCCTTAACCTCAGCAACAGTTGGCCAATCGTAATGAGCTTCATTGAGATCATCCCAACTCATTTCATCCACGCCGATGGCAAACATCGACTCAAACAGTGGATTGATACGTTGGGTTAACAGACCAGCTAACAGCAGTTTATTAACAAAAAAAGTCGCTGTGTGACCGTAGTAAAAAATTAATGGATGACGTAACGGAATGCTTTTCTGGTAAAAACCTTCTTCAGATTTCAAGGTTTCGAACAAAGATTCATAGCGTTCAAACGTTGAATTAAAATAGGTTGCAAGTTCGGCACGCATTGCTTCTGTATCATTTATATCCAGCCGCGGAGTGCGTAAGTTAGTTGTTTCTGGGAGAGAAAAAGAAAAGGCTTTTCCGGCAGTCATGTGTCAAAAATCCCTTCACGGATATCTGTTGAAGTCTATCTGACTTAATCTTTACTAATTGGTTTCGTCAGTCAAAGATTATAGTTGAGCAGTCAGCCAGGCTGTTTTTGCAGAGAGCTCAACCGAACAACTCCACTTATAAGCCAAATTAATGGTTTCTGCACAGGCATACACACCATGCCCGCGAACAATGACAACTTTATGACTGGCAAGACCGCGTGCAACGGCTGAAGGTGACTTTTCCAGATATTCCGCATAATCAATTGAAATAACCGGCACCATCGGGAAGTAATACTGCCCTTCAAAATCTACTGGAATAAAATCTTCGCCGCTCATCGTCATGGCAATAGCATGCGGTCCATGACTATGAAATACAGCCTTTGCAGTGGGATTAGATTGGTAAGTCGCTATATGAAGAGGCGCATCGAGTGAAGCACCTTCGCCAATTTGTCCATCCAGACCACATAACACCAGCATTTCAGCGGTTAGGGTATCAGCACAACAGCCAGTTGGCGTTACCCATATCTGATCATGCCAACGCAATGAAGCATTACCACTATGCGAATCATTGCAACCATACTGGCGTAGCCAACGATAATGTTGAACCAATTGCCCTTTTAGCTCGGCCAGTGCGGTTTCAGGCATCTTCCTTATCCGACCGCGTATTCTGTAAATGTCTCAGCCATTGTGAAGCCTGATTGCGCACTTCAGCGAAGGCCAAAGCACGATTTAAATGCTGTTCGGATTGCTCCATATTTCCTAAGTGATAATTGACCATGCCGGAGAGCATCCACGCTTGGCCGCGTTTATCTTCAGGTAATTTTTCCAAACTCTGCTGCAATGGACCAGCCGCTGCAGGCCAGTTTTCCATGCTGATAAAGACTCGAGCAAGTTTCAAATCCGTCTCGCCAGAAGTATCCATCGATTGCATTCGGGCTAAAACCTGGGTCGCATTTTCATTTTCTCTGGCGGCTAACCAGCTGTCTGCCAATGATTCGAGATTTTTAAAATTACGTTCAATCACGCCATCGTCCATGGACTTTTGCAATAACTGAGCAGATTTATACGGAATATTCAAAAACCGATACATATTGGCAAGACGAATAACAGTATCGTTATCACCCATATTTAGGCGTTTAGCCAGCATTTGCACTGCCAATGAAGTGAGTCGTTTGTCCTGTTGAGCATATAATGCAGCGAGTTGATCCCAATAGGTTTTATTCACTGGAAAGCGTTCAATCAGAATTTCCAGAACATCTATTGATTGATTGTATTGCTGCATTTCCATATGCGCCGCCAGTTGCAAGCGATACCAGCTTTCTTTTGGCGCTCTATCGCGTTGAATGGCCGTTCGGATAGCTTCTACTGCTCTAGAAAACTGATTGATTTGGTAATAGGCGGTTGCCAGTAAAACATAGGCATTACTGTTGGCTTGCGGCTCATTCTTCAACCATTCATTAAGCAGATCGATACCTTTCTGATAACGGTCATCACCAATCAATAACTGGGCAAGGTTGTAGCGCAGATTATGTGTTACATCTTCCGGTAAAGCATTCAGTGCCAGTGCCTGCTCAAACTGATCTGCAGCCAGTTTGTATTGCTCAGTTTCAGAATATAAATATCCCAGTGTTTGTAACACCACTGCGCGCTCGTATGAGCCGGCTGCTGTTTCGCCGACCAGTTTTTTTAAATCTGCTTCAGCCTGACGGTATTGCTGTTGCTCCATTTTTTCCTGAGCTGCATTCAGTGAGTTGTAGGTTTTTTCACTGAGTAAATACTCATTTGCCAGCACACTAAACGGCCAGACCAAACTACTTAATAAGGTCAGTAAAACGACTTTTTGATTTAATGTCTTCATCATTATCTGGCCAGCTTAAATTCAATTTCCTGGGTGGCGCGGCGTTCTACCGGTTCGCCATCAACCACTTTAGGTTTGAACTTCCACTTTAGAATCGCCGTCATCGCTGCGTTATCAAATACACTCTCCGGATTGGCAGAAACCACTACGGGATCTTTAACTTGTCCATCACGGGTAATGGTAAACGCCACTGTCACCACGCCTTCAATTCCGCGTCGCTGAGCAACACGAGGATAATTAGGTGGAATACGTACCAATGGCACGACCTCATCATCCATTTGCGGGCCTGGTTGTGCTGGCATTGTTGAAGGCGCCGGGGCAGGTTCTGCACTGAAATCCCCCAAATAGGGTTGACCAGCAATATTCAATGGCACATCAATTCTTGGCATATCCATTTTCGGTTGCTGCACATCAGGCTGCGTCATTTTGGGTGCCGTAGTCGGAGTTGGTGGCGGTGGTTCTTCCGGTGGTGGCGGTTTTTTCGGGATCTCACGTTTTATTGTCTCAGGTTGTGTTTCTTCCGGCTTGAGACGCACGAAATCCAAAACCAATGCTTCATTATCATCACGAAACAGGCTGCTATCTGAATTGGTCATTTCCTTCATCAAGGTAAACAAACCATAATTGACGACAATTGCCAGTAATAGTCCAATTAAGATCCGCATAGCCGGTGATTCTCCGCGACTAGTCTCGTTCAGCAGCAATTGAGACATTCGCAACTCCCGCCAAACGTGCCTGGTCCATGACCTCAATCAACAGGCCGGTTTTCGCATTTTCATCGGCCAGAATAATCACCGAACCTTCTGGATTTTCCGCATACATACGCTCTACATTAGCTCTCACCGCACGCCGATCAATCTGCCGTTGATCCATCCAGATTTCATCGTTTTCACGAATCGAGATCAGGATATTGGCCCGCTCTTTCTCTACTGCTGTTTTCGCCGATGGACGGTTTACATCAACACCAGTCTCTTTAACAAACGAGGTGGTGACGATAAAAAAGATCAGCAATATAAACACCATATCTATCAATGGTGTCATGTTGATTTCAGCTATACCGCCACTTTGACGGCGGGAATGTCGTTTTCGCATAAACTTTCCTAATCTCTGCGTAGGGCGTCAGCCACATTATTGACTTCTCTGGCAACACGCTGTTCCAGCTGAGTAATGAAATAGAGCCCTGATAAAGCGGTCAGCAGGCCGCCCATCGTTGTAATCAATGCCACTGAAATGCCACCAGCCATACCGCGAGTGTTGCCCGTTCCGAAAACGGTCATAACATCAAATGTCTGGATCATGCCATTTACCGTGCCTAATAAACCCAGCATCGGCAATGCGACGGTCAGCGTACGAATTAAAATCAGAAACCGCTCCAACATAACCCGGCTTTCGGCAATCATGCCCTGACGGATTTGTTGCGCATACCAACTGCTTAAATCTTGACGCTGATGCCATTCATCCATCATCTTGCGAACTTCACGTGGATGTAAAAACCAAATAAACACGTAACGTTCGATGATCAGCGTCCACATTAAAGTAGACGCCAGCAAAATCAGCCAGAGCACTGTGCCGCCGCTTTCCATCAGCAGCTGTATTTGAAAGAAATTATCCGTCACGGTGCAAGGTTTGAGCTTCAGCGTTACGTGCCACTATCGCTGCACTTTCTTCATCAAGGATCTGAATCAACCGATTACTCTTACTTGATAAAGCGCTATGAATTAACAAAATCGGAATAGCTACGGCCAATCCTAACTCCGTCGTCACCAAAGCCTGTGAGATACCACCAGACATCAGTTTTGGATCACCAGTACCAAATAAAGTGATGGCCTGGAAGGTTTCAATCATGCCGGAAACCGTACCTAATAATCCCAACATTGGGGCAACGGCCGCCAAAATTGCCAGTGTTATCAAGCCACGTTCAATACTTGGAGTTTCTCTTAGGATGGCTTCATCCAGTTTCAGAGACAAAGTTTCTACGTCTTGGGCAATCTTGTCGCTGTAAACAGACAAAATACGACCCAGTGGGTTTTTCAGATTCAATTCTTTGGTTTTTTGCTGTTTGCTGACACCGCGTTCCAGACGTATTAAGGTCACAAAGCGAATCAATGCAATCAATAAACCAATCGCACCCAAAAACAGGATGATGTAGCCAATCCAGCCACCTTGTTGGATACGCTCACGCAAGTCCGGTGTTTGCACAAGTAACGCCATGATGGCGCCGCGAGTCGGATCAACCACCACGGTTTTTAATTCACCGGCATCACTGTTTTCAAACGCTTCAACCTGATCGCGTAAACGTTGTACAGGTTGTCTGGCCAGTTCCACCAGAGTGCGGTTTTCAGACATGTAACGCAGGAATTTGCCATCACTAAATGCGGTAAACACACCGACGCGTGTTACATCTCTTTCGGCAACTTCACCGTTGGCGGTGATAACTTGTGCTTTAAATTGCTCAACTTTGCCGGAATGTGTCATCTCGTGTTGCAACACTAACCAGAGCTCGCGTAACTCATCGATAGTCGGCTGCTGTTTACGTTCACTTAAACCTGTCAGAAAAGCGACACGTTCTGGGTATTGAACGGTGGTCATCGAGGTTTCAATAACGGCACGGCTGTCATTCGCCATTTGTCGGACGGAGCCAAATAGTTCCCCCAATGAGCCTGAACGTTCCTGTAATTGGGACTCTTTTTCCGCTAATTTGAATTCATTCTCTTCAAATTCATCATTAAGCTGCTCAGTTCGACGCTCTTCTGCCGCTAAATCGGCTTTGGCCTCCGACAGTAGTTGGGCTTGACGATCGCGGGCCTGAAGAAATTCTGCTTCACGAATTCGATTTTGTTCTTGTTCAATCAACCGCTCACGTTTAACTTGATCGAATAACTGATCAAGGTTCACTGGTTTATCATCGGCAACAACGGCCAGCGGCAACAACAGTAAAGAAATTATAAAAATAGAAATGTTTCTCATTGGATCGCCTCTGGCGTTTTGACCGGCAGGGTTAACAGATCAGGTGGTAACTGTTTACGAGCCACCTTCAGACCTTGTACAACAGACTGAATTGAGTCCCGCGGAAGCTGCTGCCAGCTTCTTGTATCCTGATCCCACATACCCGCTTCACGTTGATCCAATGTCAGGTAATAAAGACCTACTCGCCCTACCCGCAGAAAATCAACGGTGCGACTGCGATCTTCAGTTTCCATTTCTCCTTGATAAGCTTCCAAGGTACGGCCATATTCAGTTTCGACCTGATATGCCTCAAAAATGCGACGGAATTTTTCAGCCAGATTCACATCGGCGCGAGCATCATCGTTTTTAATTGTTCAACACGACTCGCACGTTCCTCTGGCAGAAATGGACTATCCAGCTCAACAAACTGTTCAATCACTTCGACCATTTTGATCATCAGGGGAACGATGTCACGCTGCGTGGTATCAATATTAGCTAACTGCGCATCAACTGAAACCAGCTCTTCTTGTTGCGAGGATACTAACTGTTCCAGCTGACTGTTATAAGCCGCCAGACTTTCTTTCTGATTCAGCACGCTACGATATTCGGCTAACAGCTCACGAGTTTCATCATCCAGGCTGTCAATTTGTTGCTGAGTACGTTGAGCCGCGGTATCAGTTTGTACCTGTTGATCCACGGCTTGGTCCAATGCGCCGGAATAGGCGAAAGTAGGCACCAACCAGATGCCAAGCAAGCAACATAGTCGGCTGAGATTGAATTGCATAAAGTTTTCCTTGTGTTACCGGATGTCGGCGGTGGAAATTAAAGCGACATCTTATAAGAGAAAACGCATAGAGGGAAGCCTAAATGCGATCTCTTATCATTTAGACGAGCAATGGAGAAAAAAAGTGTAAAAAAAAGACAAAAAAAAGCCAGACCGATTGGGTCTGGCTAAACCTTCATAGAAGGAGAGAGAAATATAAGACAATAGAAGCTGAACATTCCTATGGACTTGTGATACAGCTTACTGAATGCAAGCCCATTCGCCATGAGCGACTTCTCCTTTTAAAACGGGAATATGTTCCTTTTCAAAAACATACATGTAATACAGACGCTTAGGACGATAAACCATGACTGATTGCAAATCGCATCAGCTCAGCAGTTTTATTGATGTCCAGCTTGCCTTTTATTTGTGTCAGGTTATTAGCGACCGTCTTATAACTGATGCCTAAAACGTCCGAAATTTCATTCATGCTTTTACCTTCGCCGAGTAACCGTAAAATCTCTAATTCGCGGCGCGATAGATCACTTAGCGCACTGGTACCCGCATCAATGTTTAACATCGCCAGTTGCTGCGCCATGTCAGGACTCAAGTAAATTTTACCTTCAAGTACTTTACTCACCGCTTCAACCAGGTGATCGGCAGCGTTGTTCTTGGTGATATAACCACGCGCACCAGCTTGCATGGCACGAGAAGCAAATACCGGATCTTCATGCATGCTGAACATTAAGACCTTGGCAGTATCGCGATTGGCCCGAATGCGACGTAATACTTCAAGTCCACCGACGCCTGGCAGGGTGATATCCAATAACACCATATCCGGATACAGTTCCTGAAACATCCGGTAACCTTCTTCGCCAGTCTCTGCTTCGACTACTTTGGCTGAGGGAATTTGCTGAATTAACTGCCGACAGCCCGCTCTGACAATCGGATGATCGTCGACTACAAGGATTGTGATGTTTGGTTTCATTTTTTATTTTCACTCTTCATAGGGATCATTACCCGAACCTGCAAACCTTGACCTTCGGCAGTATCAAACGCAATCTTACCACCTAATGCCGAGACCCTCTCTCGCATACCGATCAAACCAAAGCCTTTCACGGCAGAAGTGTCCAGACCTTTACCATCATCTGTGACTGTAACCTTTATATATTGTTTTTCACGCTTAACTTCAACCCGTACATGACTGGCTTCTGCATGGCGAACACAATTGGTTGTACATTCCTGCACCACGCGATACACCGTCACTTGCAAAGTATCTGCAAGACCGGTGAAATCGCCAACGAAATCCCATTCCCAATCAATTTCCGGTTGTCGGTCACGCCAGTTATGCAACATATCACGTAAGGCTTCCACCAGACCTAAATCATCCAGAGTCATCGGCCGCAAACGACTCAGCATCTTACGTACTAGTGATTGAATGTGGCTGGTAATCAATTTAACCGAGCTGACTTTTTCTTCGACATCCGGCAATTTATTTTCAATAGCAATGCGTTCGATTTCAGCCAGATCGACTCGGATACCAAACAGACACGGTGCCAGCTCGTCATGTAGCTCACGTGCCAGATCTCGTCGTTCAGATTCCTGTAAGGTCAGCATGTTTCCGGCCAGGGCATGGTTTTCAGCCATGGTAGTTTCCAAGACATCGGCCATATGATTAAAGCGAATCTGGATCGGTTTTAATTCTTTGGCGCCGCCGGTATCCACCCGCGCATGAAAATCGCCTTTTTCCAGATGTCCCAAGGCGTCCGCTAATTGCTGTAATGGTCTTAAACCATGTAATAACGCCAAATAGATCAAACTGGAAATAACTGTCAGGAAAAACAAACCTAAAAATAGCAGAGTTTCCATATCCCGCCAGACCTCGGTAACCTCGTCACTGGGATCTGCTTCAACTACCAGATAACCATAAGATTGACTGCCACGAGTGATAAGTCGTCGAAAAGCGACTGCTTCAGGTTCCATTAATCGGATAAACCAGTCTGGCGCGTCTGGTCGATTAGTGAATGGCACTCCTTCTTCATGACCAATCAACGGTTGGCCATTCATATCTTCAAACCAGGCACGGATATGGCGGGTATGTCGCACACTATCGACGATCAAAGTTACCCGTTCACTCAAATCATTGGAAAACCTTAATGTCGGTAAAGCATTGATCAATAATCCACGCGCCAACTGGGTACTGGAGGCCATTTCGGCAGCCACCGCCTGGCGGGCATTCTGGATCATAAAATAGCCAGCGGCGACAAAGTTGAATACCAGAATCAAGGTTACAATGATCAATAAACGCAGTTTCAGGCTCATGTCGGGTCAGTTATCTCGCTGTGATAGGCTAGAATTATCGCACATCATCAAATCAGGACTCTGTAAATGCAAGCGCAAAGCAATCAACAACTTTTCCTTCAAGCTCAAAAACATATCCCCGGTGGCGTCAATTCACCAGTACGTGCATTCAAAGGTGTCGGCGGTGATCCGGTATTTTTCAGTAGCGCAAAAGGTGCCTGGCTCACCGATGTGGAAGGCAAAAAATATATTGATTACATCGGCTCGTGGGGTCCGATGATTGCCGGTCATGCGCATCCGCAAGTCATTGAGGCCGTTCAGCAAATGTGCGCAAATGGACTGGGGTATGGCGCGCCCACAGCGATTGAAACTGAAATGGCGGATTTGCTCTGTGAATTAGTACCTTCAATGGAAATGGTGCGTATGGTGAGCTCCGGTACTGAAGCGACCATGAGTGCTATCCGCCTTGCCCGCGGCCATACAGGTCGTGACAAAATCGTTAAGTTTGAAGGCTGTTACCACGGTCATGCAGACTCGTTATTAGTCAAAGCTGGCAGTGGCGCATTAACCCTCGGTGAACCCTCTTCAGCTGGTGTGCCTAAAGCGATTGCCGAGCACACCATTACCTTGCGCTATAACGATATGGAATCAGTCAAACAGTGTTTTGCTGAAATTGGTGCTCAGGTGGCCTGTATTATTGTTGAACCGGTAGCTGGCAATATGAACTGCATTCCACCGATTCCGGGATTTCTCGAAGGCTTGCGCGAAGTCTGTGATCAATACGGCAGTCTGCTGATTTTTGATGAAGTCATGACCGGCTTCCGGGTCGCTTTGGGCGGTGCGCAGCAGCATTATGGAATCAAACCGGATCTCACTACCTTGGGTAAAGTTGTTGGTGGTGGTTTACCGGTTGGAGCCTTTGGTGGCCGCAAAGATGTAATGCATTCGATTGCCCCGCTTGGCCCTGTTTATCAGGCAGGTACGTTATCCGGCAATCCGGTGGCTATGGCAGCAGGCCTGGCGACTTTGAAACTGGTGCAACAATCCGGTTTTCATGATCGCCTCAGTCAACAGACAGCTAAATTAGCCAATGGCTTGAAACAAAAAGCCGATGCGGCCGGTATCCCGATGAGTGTTAATTATGTTGGTGGCATGTTTGGCTTTTTCTTTACCGAAGAAAACAACATTGAGTTTTTTGAACAGGTCACCCAATGTGATCAGGAACGTTTTAAAAAGTTTTATCACGGCATGCTGGATCGTGGGGTCTATCTTGCACCTTCTGCATTTGAGGCGGGCTTTGTCTCTGCTGCACATGGCGATGATGAAATTGAAGCCACATTGGCAGCAGCTGAACTGGTATTGGCGAGCTTATAAATGAATACGCTGTACTGGCACGATTATGAGACGACTGGCACCGATCCGCGCTTTGATCGGCCATTACAGTTCGCCGGAGTTCGCACCGATGAAGATCTGAATATCATCGGTGAACCGTTGATGATTTACTGCAAACCGGCAGCCGATGTATTACCGCATCCAATGGCGAGTTTAATAACGGGCATCACGCCACAGAAAGCCCGGCAGGAAGGTCTGACTGAGGCCGAATTCATCAAACAAATTCATAATGAACTGTCACAGCCCAGCACTTGTGGTGTGGGCTATAACAGTTTGCGGTTTGATGATGAATTTACCCGCTTCGCCCTGTTTCGTAATTTTTACGATGCTTATGCCCGTGAATGGCAAAACGGTAATTCGCGTTGGGACATTATTGATATGGTGCGTCTCACCCGGGCTCTTCGTCCGGAAGGAATCGAATGGCCAAATCGTGAAGATGGCCTGCCAAGTTTTCGTCTGGAAGCCTTAACTGCAGCAAACGGTATAGAACATAAGGGGGCACATGATGCGTTAGTGGATGTGTATGCCACCATCGCCTTGGCAAAACTGATTAAAGATCGTCAGCCAAAACTGTATGACTATATTTATCAGTTACGCCGTAAACAGCAGCTTGCTCCGTTACTGAACCTGCATCAGGCTGATCCGGTTTTGCATACCTCACGCATGTACCCTTCTGAATATTGCAATACGGCATTGGTGGTGCCAATTGCCAAAGAACCCAATAACAGCAATGGGGTGATTGTTTATGATCTGCGCCATGATCCCTCTGAGTTACTGGAGCAGGATGCCGATACCATTCGGCAATGTTTATTTACGCCCACTAAAGATTTACCTGAAGGTGTTTCGCGTCCGGCATTAAAAACTGTGCATATCAATAAATGTCCGGTCATTGTGCCTGCAGCTACGCTGGATGATGCCGCTGCCGAGCGGCTGCAAATTGATCGGGAATTAAGTCATAAACATCTGCAACTATTACGTGAGGCCGGTGAATCATTACAGCAAAAATTGCAGGCTGTGTTCAGTCAGAAATCATTTGATGAGATAGACGATGTTGATGCCAGCTTATATGGCGGTGGATTCTTTGATGACAGCGATAAAAACAAAATGACCCTGATTCGCGAAGCAGCTCCTGATCAATTGGGCACGTTATCAATTCCTTTTAATGATTTGCGATTACCGGAAATGCTGTTCCGTTACCGAGCGCGTAACTGGCCTGAATCGCTTAATGATAGTGAGGTGGAACAATGGCAGCAGTTCTGTCGTAACAAATTAACCGCAACTGCGTCGCCTGGACTTACATTTGAAAAATTTAACGCCGCATTAGCGGAGTGTCGGCAGCAAGACCTCACCACAGCCCAACAGCAAACTTTGGACGACTTACAACGTTATGTCACCGAGCAACAAACCGCATTAGGAATTAACTGAACAGATTGATTGGCCACGTTTGATTTACAATGTGCGCATGTCGACTACTGCCAAAATCCTGCTCACTACGCTTAATGCCCGCTATATGCACTCGGCATTTGGTTTGCGTTATTTATATGCCAATCTCGGTGAGCAGCAATCCGCCGCTGAACTGATCGAATTTACTATTCAAGAACAACCGCTAAGCATTGCTGAAAAATTGCTTAGCTATCAGCCTGAGGTTATCGGGTTCAGTGTGTATATCTGGAATGTTAGTGAAATTGAGGCCGTAGTTGGGCTGTTAAAATCGATTAAGCCTGAAATTCGTATTATTCTCGGTGGCCCGGAAGTCAGTCATTCACCTGATTTACCGAAAGTGTGTGAGCTGGCCGACTACGTGATTGCCGGACCCGGCGAACAGGATTTTCGTGAGCTGTGTGAAAAATTACTGCGCAATGAAAATCCTGCAACTAAATATATTGATGGCCGGGCAACACCACTGGAGCAGTTGATTCTGCCCTATCGTTTTTACAACGATGAAGATATTCGCAACCGGTTAATTTACGTCGAAGCATCCCGTGGCTGTCCATTCAAGTGTGAGTTCTGTTTATCGGCTTTGGATAAAACCGCGACGGCATTTCCACTGGATGCGTTTCTCGCTGAAATAGATCAGCTTTGGCAGCGCGGCGTGCGAAATTTTAAATTTATCGACCGTACCTTTAATCTGAAAATCACCACAAGCATTGCCATTCTGGAGTTTTTCCTGGAACGAATGAGCGATGATTTGTATCTGCATTTTGAAGTTGTACCGGACAATCTGCCAGACAAATTGAAATCAGTTTTACAGAAATTTCCGCCCAATAGCCTGCAATTTGAAATCGGTATTCAGACCTTTGACAGTGAAATTCAGGAACGCATCAGTCGCAAGCAGAACAATGATAAAAGCAAAGACAATATTCTCTGGCTGCGTGAACATAGCGGCGCGCATTTACACACTGATCTGATCTTTGGTCTGCCTGGCGATACCTTGGAAAATTTTGCTGATAGCTTTGATCAATTAATCGCATTGAACCCTCATGAAATTCAGGTCGGCATTCTCAAACGTCTACGTGGTGCGCCATTGAACCGGCATAATGAACCCAGTGATTTACGCTTCAATCCCCTGCCGCCTTATAACCTGCTCAGCAGCCGTGAAATCGACTTTTCTACCATGCAACGGGTCAATCGTTTTGCCCGGTATTGGGATTTAATCGGCAACTCCGGACGCTTCATCAATACCCTGCCGTTGCTGCTGGATGAACAACCGTTCTGGCATTTTATGACATTGTCAGATCAGATTTATCAGCGTACCGGCCAAACCGCCAAAATTGCCTTGAAACGACTGTTTGAACTGATTTATGTTGTGCTGACAGAAGATATGCATCACCCGGCGGAACTGGTCAAAGATCATCTGCGGCTGGATTATGCTCGTGCAGGTCTCAAAGGTCAGCCGGATTATGAAGCGCTGCCAACCTTAAACAAACCTGCCAAAGTCGGCACGGCAAATAAACGCCAGCGGTTTCATGCTTAAGCTTTACAATCAGCCTTAGCTGGGAACCAATTTAAGCTGTTGGGTTTCGTACCTCAACCCAACCTACCCTGCCAATGAATGTTGGGCTTCACAAACTCAGCGCCAAACTACGATCAGACACTATCATGAACTCAGATAAATCATTCACTCCCAGCCCCTGCATTGGAAAATGTGGGCTTAATGCTCAGGATATCTGCCGGGGCTGTTTTCGGACGATGGATGAGATATTACGTTGGGAAAAAATGAGCGAAGCTGATAAGCAGGCCACTGTAATCAATTGTAAAACCAGACGGCAGCAACGATCCGCTACACAGCGAAATCGTTAAACAATCAATTTAGCCAGCGTTTTAAATTCTGCGTGACTGGCATCGCCGAGCCATTCAAACAATACTGATTCCACATTACTGATCACCACGCCAGCATGACGCATACGTTGCAAAGCATTGTACTGGTTACATTTTGCGCGCGAACAAACACCGTCTTCGGCCACATGAACACTGTAATTCTCAGCTTTTAGAGCCAATGCAGTTTGCAATACACAGATATGGGTTTCCATTCCCACCAGAATGACTTGTTTGCGTCTGGTCGCAGCAAGTTGATAGCGAAAATCCTCTGAGCGCATACAGGAAAAACAGGTTTTCTCAATGGTTTTTGTACCAATAGGTAAGTTGCTCTGAATCACTGATTCCGTGGGTCCAAGCCCTTTGGGGTACTGCTCAGTGACAATAACCGGAACATTGAGTACCTTGGCGGCGGTAAGCAGAATTTTAATCTGATTCGTCAGGCGCTCATGCACACCTTCAGGCATGGCTTGAGCCAGTTTCTGTTGCACATCGATTACGACTAAAACGCTGTCTTGGGAATTTGCCATCATGCAATAAGACTCCTTAAGCCCTAGGTTCCAACCACTGATTGATTTGTTCAATATCATTGGTACTAACAATACCGGCCGCCTGTTTCAACCTTAATGTATTCACTACATAATCATAACGAGAACGCGAATAATCACGTAATGCACTGAATAATTCACGGCGCGCATTCAACACATCCACTGTCGTGCGAGTACCAACTTCAAAACCTGCTTCGGTGGATTCCAATGCTTTTTGGTTGGAATATACCGCTTGTTTTAACGCATTCACCCTGCTGATACCCGACATCACACTGTTATAAGCTGCACGCGTCTGCCGTAAAATAGCTCGCCGTTGTTCTTCTTCATTTTGCATCGCTTCATCCAGCCGGAAACTGGCTTCACGGGTTCTGGAGCTGACCACACCACCGGCATAAATCGGGATATTGACCTGCAAACCTAATATCTTCTGATGGGTTTTATTGCTACCGCTTAAGTTGCTGTCACTTTGCGAGGTGTAACCTTTCTGGGCGACTAAATCCAATGTCGGATAATGCCCGCTACGTTCAAACTCGATATTTTCTCTGGCAAGGCCGACATTGCTGCCAGCAGCAAGCAAAACCGGATTCATCACGATGGCCTGCTCGCTCCACTCATCAATACTTTCAGGTTCTGGTTTAACCAGCGGTGTTTCATCTCTGAGTTCAGCCAGATTACCAGGATAGACACCGGCCGTTTCACGCAAAGCTTCACGGCTATTTGCCACCAAATTTTCAGCTTCAATAACGGCGGCGTTGGCGAGATCATAAGCAGCACGAGCTTCGCTGACATCGGTAATTGTTGCCAAGCCAACCTCAAATCGTTGATCGGCCTGTTCAAGTTGTTTTTCAATCGCTTCAAGCTCTGCCAGGGCAAAACTCAGATCATCTTCTGCACCCAATACCGCAAAATACCGTTCAGCAACACGAACAATCAGTTCCTGTTCGGCAAATTGATAATTGGCAGCCGCACCTTCAATGGCAATATCTGCCTGACGGGATTGCACAAAATTATTACGCCGGTAAATCGGTTGTACCAGACTTAAAGTGTAACCGTGGTCATTGTATTCACTGGTGCCCCCAAAACGTTGAGATGAGCTGTCACTCCATACCCGACTATTGTTAGCAACAATATCAATCTGCGGTAAAAATGCTGCATCGGCCTGATCAGCTAGTTCGCCGGTTGCTCGTTGTGCTGCGCCTTGCGCCATGAGGATCGGATCACTTTGGACAGATAGATAATAAATATCTACCAGATCTTGAACCGCCAATGCCGGTCGACAAAATACAGCTGCAAAAAAACTAACGATAAACAGCGACTTCATGCTCAATCCTTAATATACGTTCATGCTGGTATCGATTTGCGCTGCCCAGGCGTTCATACCACCTTCAAGATTAATTACGTCAGAAAAACCTAATTGTTCAAGATATTGGCCGACTTGAGCGCTGCGTTGACCAGAACGGCAAATCAACACTATCGGACTGTCTTTCACCGTTTCAAGTTCATCCACATGGGCCGGAATACTATTCATCGGGATATGTTGTGCATTTTCCAGCATGCCGTTAGCAAGCTCGTGTGCTTCACGCACATCTATCAAAATGGCTTCCTGCCCGTGGTCCTGCAAAAATTCATCTAATTGAGTTGCTGACATTTGTTTCATAACACGTTCTCTACGTTAAAAAGTGAATTCAGTTTTTGTTTCAGCGTGCACCAGGGGTGCAACGACAGTTTCAAATAAATTTTCGGTTTGCCATTGCCATTCGCCGGAACGGGTTATGCGCTGCACTTGCATCGCCGGTGGCTGCCCAGTGATTGCAACTAAATGACCATCAACTTTGAGTGCATGAAGATAATCTTCCGGCACCTGCTGACAGCTCGCCGTCACTACAATGACATCAATTCGATCGGCCAGATTCCAGCGATGACTGGCATCGCCACAATGTAAAGTCACATTATTTATACCAGCCGATTCCAGTCTTGAGCTGGCTAATTTAGACAGTTCATCAAAATACTCAATACTAATGACGTTTGAAGACAGTTGTGCGATCAATGCGGTGAAAAAACCACTGCCCGTGCCAATCTCCAGGACCGAGTCAGTGGGTTTCAATTGCAGGAACTGCAAAATCCGCCCTTCTTCCAGTGGTGTCCACATAAACTGCCCACAGCCTATCGGCAATCGAGTATCTGAATAAGCCAGTTCTTTGTAGTCATCCGAGACAAACTGTGCACGATCAATCTGTTGTAAAGCCTCCAGAACTTGTGGATTGGAAACTTCATTGGGCCGTACCTGCTGCCAGACCATATTCGCATGAGCTGGATTCATGGTGGATGTCATTGGTAATTCCTGAGCGTTACTTGCTGCTTTAAATTGGCTAGGATAGGGCCTTTCCATGGGCTGCGCAACCGCAGCTGTATTGCTAATTCAAGTAGAAATAGCTGAGCGACTTTGATTGGTTGCAGAGTAAATTACTAGTGAGTGATCTGTTGAGACTGAGCGTGGATTTTCTAGCAGTCAAACACCAAATTTGTTTTACTTAACCACGCTTAGTCGCACGATGAAACAACGGCTCATGAACCGATTCTCGAGAAAAACGCCAGCAGGCGATCCCAATTGCGACTGCAGAAAAGATTATAAGCACCGCAATATCTGTCCAAATAGAAAAATCCGACTGAGCAGCAGGAACGGCATGTTTCAGAAGATCCACACCATAACTGAATGGATTAATCAGCACTACATACCGCAAAATATCCGGTAATTGGCTCACCGGATATAACGCACCACTAAGGAAAAACACCGGAAAAATAAAGAAATTCATGATTACTGCAAAGTTATCCAATGTTTTGGAAAATACTGCAATCAAACCACCCATCGACGCGCATGCCACCGCTGTTAATAACGCGGGTGGTATCAACAACAATGCTATCTTGATATCAATCAAACCAATCAACAGTAATATCACCAATAGCAATAATGCCTGCACCATAGCGGTAATTGTGGCGGCAATCAGCTTGGATAAAACAATCCAGTAATGCGCCACTGGTGCGATCATCATCATTCGCATAACACCGAATTCTTTGTCGTAGACTAGTGTTAAAGCCGATAACAACGCAGCAAATAACAAAGTCATTGCCAACACACCGGGCACCAAAAATTGCAGATAACCTTCCTGCTGTTCTCCACTAAGCATACTACCGACACCCGATCCAATGACTAATAACCAAATCATGGGTCTTACCATTGAACTGAATAAACGGGCCTTTTGACGGAATAATTTTGTCAGCTCACGCCCTACAACCGCTTTAACCGGTAACCAGCTCATGCTGCCTGCTCCTGATCTGGTGGACAGACTTTCCATAGATACACATCATTAAGATTCGGTTTGCGCCAGCGCATAGCATTAATGCTATTGCCCAACGCTTGTTGCAGAGAATGCAGATCGGTTTCGGCATTTTTAATCAAAAAGCTTAATTGTTCATCTTCGATAATCGGTTGACCAAACTGCGGGGTTAGACGCGAAACCACGTGTTCAACATCCACACATTCAATTTCCAATACATAGGCAGCAAGTTGTCGCATCAAGTCAGTGGGCTTTCCACCTTTTTGCAACACACCACGCTGAATGAAATCAACATGGTCACAAGCGACTGCCTCTTCAAGATAATGGGTGGTTAAAAATACTGTCATGCCATGCTCACGACGCAACTGTTCGACAAAACGCCAGATAGATCGCCGGTTTGGTAAATCCAACCCAATTGTAGGCTCATCGAGAAATAACACTTGCGGCTGATGTAATACACCACGGGCAATATCCACAGCACGACGCTGACCACCAGAAAGCGCCAGCAATTTGGCATCACGTCGAGCACCGAGATTAAATACGGCTAATAACTCTTCAATACGCTCATTAGCCTGTTTTTTAGACATGCCATACAGCGCGGCGGCAAACTGCAGATTTTCATCCACCGTCATAGTGCGATCTAAAGCTGAATCCTGAAACACCAAGCCAACCGAACGTCGAATCGCCACCGGATCAGCCGATATGGATCGGTTAGCAATCCAGGCTTCACCTGCTGAAGGCGAAGTCATGGTGGTGAGCATATGAATAGTAGTGCTTTTACCAGCACCATTAGGACCTAACAGTCCATAACATTGACCCGCTTTGACCTGAAGATCCAGCCCATTAACGACAACGCCTGACCATATTGTTTGGTCAGGCCGCTGGTCTTAATTGTTAGGGTCTGTTGATCTTTCATAGCGGCCTCTGTTGTGAATTGAAAAAACGCCACACAAGGCGCGAGGAATGTAGTTTGTGAGATACATCCATGTATCTCACCCTTTAGGGCTTACGCTCAAAAACGTTCCAGACGTTTTTGTAGTTATTCTAAATGAATGACGAGCAACACCGTGTGGTGTTTTTTCAATCACAACCCGGAGGGCTGGGGGCACATTCCGCTCCACTGCGTTGGAAATGATTTATGTAGAACGACTACACCGCATCATTACCGCCTTGTTGGACAAAATGTGCCTCCAGCAGTGGTGGCTATGAAAGATCAACAGACCCTCACTCAGAATCCACTGATTTGTTTCGAGTTTTTCGGGTTACGGAATACCAATGGCTTGGCGACTTCGATTGGTTTTTCAGACTCCCGACGCCCACGTTCAATTGCTTCGTCAACAACATGTCGATTAGGAGATTTACTACAAACCGGATCAGCTGCTGCTGGGTCGCCAGTCAACATATAAGCCTGACAACGACAGCCACCAAAGTCTTTTACTTTTTCATCACAGCTGCGGCATGGCTCTTTCATCCAATCAAAACCACGGAAACGATTAAAGTCGTTGGAATCTTCCCAGATTTCTTTCACGCTGGTATCACGGACATTCGGCAAGGTCATGCCAGGTAACTCACGTGCAGCATGGCATGGTAAAGCCGTGCCATCCGGAGTGACTGTCAGGAACACATTGCCCCAGCCATTCATACACGCTTTAGGACGATCTTCATAATAATCAGGCACAACGTAATAGATCTTCATATTGCCTTTTTGCTGTTCCTGATATTCATGCGCGATGCGCTCAGCACGAACCAGCTGTTCTTTCAAAGGCAATAATTGATCACGGTTGTGCATAGCCCAGCCGTAATATTGAGTGGTCGCCAGCTCGACATAATCCGCATCCAAATTGATTGCCAGATCCAGGATTTCGTCGATTTTATCGATGTTCTGCCGATGGGTAACAAAACACAATACCATCGGATAACCCGCAGCTTTAACCGCTTTGGCCATTTCAATTTTATGTTGAAATGCATCGGTACCGGCAATCAGATTATTCAAATCCTCTGAACTTGCCTGGAAACTAACCTGGATATGATCCAGTCCGGCTTCTTTAAATGCGATAGCTTTACTTGAATCCAAACCAATACCAGAAGTAATCAAATTGGTATAAAAGCCCAAATCACGTGCAGCACGAATTAATTCAATTATATCCGGGCGGGCTAGAGGCTCACCGCCCGATAAACCAAGTTGTGTCGCTCCCATTGCCCGGGCTTGTTTGAATACATCAATCCATTCCTCGGTGGTCAATTCGCTTTTGATTTTGGCGAAATCCATCGGGTTTGAACAATATGGACATTGTAACGGACAAGCATAAGTCAGCTCAGCCAAGAGCCATAATGGCTGTCGGATAGCATCACGTACATTCATCCCCAGAGCACCACCGGTGCTGCCGGGTGCTTTATTCTGCTCTGATCCAGTCGTTGCCATGTGCTTCCTCCAAAAACTGATAGACGTCATCGTCTAAATCTGCGCCATCAAAGGCGACTTTAAGTTCAGCAATTAACTCGCTGACGGTCTGTTTTTTCTCGCTGATACGCTTCAATATTTCACCGGCGGCCGGGTTTAATTTGACCATGCCTTCGGGATAGAGCAATACGTAACAATCCTGCATTGGCTCCCATTGAAAGCGGTAACCTAATGCCAAAACCGGCACACTATCTGCGTTAAATACCCGCTTGGTCATTTTTCAACATCCATACAATAAGGTGGGCGATCTTCAATATACGCCATCCACATTGCATCCAACATGGTCCATAAGATATCCAGCTTGAATTGCAGCAAATCCAATGCTCGCTGCTGCTTCTCACGCGTATCACAATAATCCAGCGTTATTTGTAGTCCGTGCTCCACATCCCGGCGGGCTTCGCTTAGGCGTTTACGGAAATAACGATAGCCACTTTCATCAATCCATGGATACAGTTCAGGCCAGTTATCCAGACGTGCCTGATGAATCTTCGGAGCAAACAGCTCAGTCAAAGAGGAACCGGCCGCTTCCTGCCATGGCGCACGGCGGGCAAAATTAACATACGCATCAATTGCAAAACGTACACCTGGTAAAACATGTTCATAAGAAGTCAGTTCTTGGCGGGGTAAACCCACCGCTTCACCTAGTTGTAACCAGGCTTCAATCCCACCTTCCTGACCTTCAAAACCATCGTGGTCCAAAATGCGTTGTACCCAATGTTTACGTACTTCGGCATCTTCACAGTTGGCCATAATTGCCGCATCTTTAATAGGAATCGCGGTTTGATAATAAAAGCGATTTGCTACCCAGCCCTGAACCTGTTTCTGGTTCAGCTTGCCCGTATGCATCAGTTTATGAAACGGATGATTGATGTGATAGAACTGCTCTTTATCACGCAGCTTCTGTTCAAATTCTTCTCTTGACCATGGTGTGTTGTCAGCCATCGTTTGCCCTTTCCCGATTGTTATAGCTCAATATCCATGCCGTCATATGCCAACTCAATTCCTGCGTTGTTCAGCACCTGACGTTCTGCCGATTCTTCATTGAGGATCGGATTGGTATTATTAATATGAATCAAAATCTTGCGTGGACGTTCCATCGAATTTAAGAAACTGATCGTACCGCCCTCTTCTGACTGGTTGATATGGCCCATTTCCTGGGCACGTTTATCACTAATGCCTTCTTTTGACATCTCATCATCAGTCCAAACCGTGCCATCTACTAAAACCACATCAGCATTACGCATAAATTCAAGTACGTGATCTTCAACTACTCCAAGACCCGGCGCATAAAACACATTTTTACCAGTGCGGGTATCTTCAACACGAATGCCGACGTTGTCGCCCGGCACGGTATTGTGACGATGAGGTGAATAGGGTGGCGCTTCACTCTTTAGTGGCACGGCGGTAAATATCAGCCTGGTGCTGCCGGGATAGTAAATGACTTCAAATCGGTTTTGATTTCGTGCCAGTTGATACCACGAAAATGACCAAGAATATTAAATACCGGAAAGCCAGTGGTCAGATCACCATGTACCGCTTCAGTACAGTAGATATCCCAAGGCTTGTTATGTTCACGCAGTGTCAGCAGACCTGTCACATGATCAATTTGTGCATCAGTAATCAGAATTGCTTTGATGGCGGTATCACGAACTTCTCTGGCGGGTTGTAATGCCGGAAAATCATCCATTTGTTTTTTGATATCAGGTGAAGCGTTAAACAAAATCCAATCCACACCATCAGAGCTGATGGCAATTGACGATTGTGTCCGAGGGCTCGCTTTTACTGTTCCTTCACGCACACCTTTGCAGTTGTTGCAGTTGCAATTCCATTGTGGAAAACCTCCGCCGGCGCCTGACCCCATGACATGTATGTGCATATTTCTCTTTCCTGTCGACTATTCAGCAAATCACACTGATTTATTATGGATCGTCATCGTAACGTAAAGCGGTCTGATTTGCTGGTCGGTTGAAGATGTCCGGGGCATTCACCCCGGACACATATTTGCTCGTTAAATCTTAACGATTGCAGATATACATGGTTACTTCAAAACCGAAACGCATGTCTGAATATTCTGGTTTAGTCCACATAATAAATTCCTCTCTAATAGTTGTATTTAACGCCGCCTGAACGATTCACGCGGTACAAGCATATTACGGTGATGTGGGATAAGTAGCGTCAGCAATTGTCCTCTTGAAGTTCAGGATTTTCCTGAATGGGTATCAGGAAAAATAGCCTGAAATTTTTACTACGAACTTGTTTAAATTTCAGCAAAAAAAAACCCGACATCAATGATGCCGGGTTCTTAATTTAACTTACTTGTCTATTTATTAACTATAGACTTTCTAGCAGTCTTACAGGCTAAATACGCTCAGAATACCACCCAGGTTAGTCCAGCTAGACAGTGCTTTGTAAG
>NZ_MCRI01000015.1 GCF_001720165.1 Methylophaga muralis | reverse complement strand
CCCCCCTTTTGTGTTGACGAGTAGCGGCTTTTTGTCAGGATTAGAGACTTACCTGTTTGAGCGCAGCGAGTTTGGTGAGTCTCCCTGACAAAAAACGCAACGCAGTGGAGCCGCAGGCCAACACATGGGGTGCCCTTTTCTTTGGTTCGTTTCTTTTGGGCAAACAAAAGAAATGAACGCCCCGCGGCAGCATTCCAAATCATAAAGTTAATAAATTGTTGAGATTCCAAAGCCCAATTGTTGGGTTTCGCAGGATCAACCACAACCTACCAAAATGAATTTTTTGACGCAAACAACTTGAACAACTTATTGTACAAGTAACCCCATCCACCTATACTTGTACAACTCATTGTACAAAGGTGCCGATATGAAAATCGTCTCATTTTCTGAAGCCAGAAATAGCTTAAAAACCATTCTCGATGGTGTGGTGAACGACGCCGATACCACCATCATTACCCGCCGTGATGCTGAAGATGCGGTGGTGATGTCGTTGGACTACTTCAACGGCCTGATGGAAACCGTGCATTTACTGCGTTCGCCCGAGAACGTTAAACACCTGAATAAATCAATTGAACAATTCAAAGCTGGCAAAACCAAACCACGAGAGCTGATGGATGACTAAACGCTTATTGTCATGGACTGACGAGGCTTGGAAAGATTATCTCTACTGGCAAGGTCAGGATAAAAAAACACTACGCCGAATCAACAAATTGATCACCGATGTAATGCGAAGTCCATTTGAAGGGATCGGCAAACCGGAAGCCTTAAAAGAAAACCTCTCCGGTTTCTGGTCACGACGGATTGATGACACCCATCGCTTGGTTTATGCCGTCGAGGATTCAGCGATTACGATTATTTCCTGTCGGTATCATTATTAAATGGAAACAAATCATAGTGCAGCAAACCTGGTTTTATTTGCGGACTGAAGCCCACTGTTCATTTTTTGCGTGGCCAAAAAACGAACCAAAAAAGGCCAGCCCATACTCGCCCTGCGGGTTCCCTGCGCTTCTCGATCTGATCGGGCATGACGGAAACTCGCTTCGCTCAAACAGCCGTCATGCTGATCCGACCAGCTCTGCGATGCTCGGCTTCGTATAAGGGCATCGAGGAGATTGACTCAAGCGTGGTGCTCGTGGATTCCCCTTTTGTGTTGCCGATAAAAATGGTTATTTCAGGATTAGAAATCGGAATGTCTGAGCGCAGCGAGTTTTTTCGATTTCCCTGAGATAACCATTTTTATCGGGGAGCCGCAGGCCAACACATGGGGTGCCCTGGGGTTGTTAGGGGAATGGGCACGCATTCCCCTGACTCGACTTTAAGTCGAAACAAAATCTAATGAGGGTTCGTTTTTTTGATTCGAGGCATCCATGCCTCTCACCCTTCGGGCGCTTCCGGCGTCCAAATTTGTTCCAGACAAATTTGTGAGCGAACAAAAGAAATGAACGCCCCGCGGCAGCGTTCCAAATCAAAATTTAACTCTGATTGTTGGGTTTCATTGCATTCAACCCAACCTACCATCGAAACCAAAACCCCACTCACACTGGTACAAAAATCAACGCCAACACATCATTCTGATAATCCCCGGTCGTTTTATACTCACGATAGCCTTTTGACATAGCAGCACCTACAGCATATTGATCGCCGTTATATTGCAAAATTACCGAATCACGCTGACCATTTTCCAGTTGAAAAAAGTGGCTTTCGAGCTGCAATGTTTGTCCAGGTAATAAATCGGGTTTGGTGCTGGCAATAATTAAACCGTGCCGATCGGTGAACAGACCAAAGGCTCCGCTGAGGATCTGATGATTATTATCTCGCGGTAATGAGTCTTGTAACATCGCTAGAAATTCGGGTTTGCCATCGAAGACCACGCAGATTCCGCCAACAGTTTTATTGTTATGAGGCGCTCGTATGGAGGTCAGATAAAGATATGTGTGTTGGCCGTTATACAGAGGCGTAGCGGCAAATGGTGAAACGGTATAGTGCTTGGAATCTGAGACAGCGAGAGTTTTTTTAATCACCGCCTGATCGGGCATGGTTTGGCCGATTAAATGGTTTTCATCGATATTGGAAACCGCGACGATTGTGCCGTTGCTATCGAATAACATCAGGTTGGTGTAAACCGTATAAAGACCATTGATGTACTCAAGTACGCTCGCCAGGGTTGCATCATCCTGATGACTGCGTAACGGTTGAGCCAAAATTTCACGAAAACAAGATGTAAGTGCCCACCAACGAACATCATTGGCGCGTTCATAAAGATTGCGATCCATAATGTCGACTGCGAGAAATGCCTGAAACTGCACGTCACTGAGTAAAGAACTGACGACGGTGTTGCAAAGATCGTCTATCGATTCATCAAACACGCCTTTGGTGCGATAACCGATAGTGCGGATTTCTTCCAGCACTGGCATGAATTCAATAGCATTGCGCTTGGCAGAAACAATCTGCCCATTGAGAACTACCAGACTTAAATCATCCACCACCCGTTCGGCACGGTAGGCAATATTTTGCAGGGTCTTGGAAAAGATGCTTGAGCGCTGTAATTGAACGGCATCACTTTTAGTAGCAGCGCTTTTTTCTGCAAACGCTTTTTGCACTGGCCGTAAGATAAGCCCAAGCCAATTGAGTCCGTTATAGCCTTGGTAACCTTTGGTTTTGTTTTGATGAGACAGGAAATTCTGCTCTTCCAGTTCAATGAAATTGATTCCGCTTTGACCTGAGCCACTGACCCGGTAACCAAATGGCAGAATCTGTTCGTTACTGCTACTTATCACCCGATTGTTTTGATCGAGGATGGCGATTATTTCATCCTCGCCGACCAGATTTGCGAAAATGCCGTTTACTTCATCTTCAAATCTAAAACACAGGCAGAGCACACCCAACAAATTGCCACCATGCCGTTCATCATCTCGAATAGGTGCCGAGAAAATATGTGCAGCCCGACGCCCGGATTGAAGATTGGAACGGCGAAATGTTTCAATATAAGGCTGAGTGGTTTCCAGAGTTTCTCGAATCAACGGATCGTTACTGCTTACAACTTGGTTAGTCTCATCAAGATTTACTCGGACACGCCCTTTTGTATCGAGAATCAAAATCTCGTCATAGACACTGTATTTGGTGGTGTATTCATGAAGGCGATCAACAATGGCCTGATGTTGCTGCTCAGTCGGGGTGGATTCACGCAGAAAGGTACGAATATCATCGTCGGTGGCAAGGAAACCCACGTCTGCAGTACGTTCAAACAAATTGCGGATCAGGATATCAATGGCGACCTGGGCCCGCGCACTGCATTCTAACTCCAGTTTACGGATATTCTCCTTCACCAGATTATTGATAAGATTGGCTTGCAACTCTTTGAAGTGTCGCCGTGTTACCTCCATATCGTCAATCAACGTTGGCGTCACAGAATGACTATTGATTTTGCCGATGAGCGTGACCTTCTGCCACCATTCTCCAAGTGAAAGAAACGTGTGATTGTATTGCGTTACTAACGGCATAAAGCGAATACATGAGGCGTGTAACGTTGAAATATCTTTATTGTCCATTTCGTCTGCATATCCATCCGAACGACACTACGCAGCCTGCATCCTTACAGTTTTCGCCCCGTTGCTAAGCTGAAGTCATCTATGGCTGACCCGAAACTTTTTGAGTGATTTGCTTATATCACTTGGCGCTAACAGTGACATTTTCAGCTAAAAGGCACAATACCTATTAAGTTTAATTTTCATACAACAATTTATTAGCTTGCTTTTTAATCTAATCAGCCCAATATTAGTTTTACAATTGTTAAATAAAACTGTGAAAACAGCAGGTTGGAGGTTGCTATGGCTGGAGGTTGGTCTCGAGATGGCGCAGTTCAGGATCAGATAGATGCCAGTGTTGAAGATGGTATTCAACAGGCTCGTTCTCGTTTGCCAAAAGGCGAAAGTCTGACGCATTGTGAAGAGTGCGAAAAAGAAATCCCCCAGGCAAGGCGTGAGGCGGTTCCAGGTGTTCGCCTGTGTGTGACTTGTCAGGAAATTGTCGACAAAGAAAACAAAGCGTTCAATCTGTTTAATCGACGTGGCAGTAAAGATAGTCAGCTGCGCTAGTCTTTCATTATGAATATAAATAAAAGAGCACTTCAGTGCTCTTTTGCTTTTAATCCCATTACTGTGTAAAGCTGTAACGGGGTTGTGCTCGGGAACCAGTTTTCTGAATCCTCCGCAGTTCACAAGAAATTGATATAGGCCAGTTTAAAGTCTGAGATTGAAAGTCTGATGCTTTATCTGGCTCACTTTTAGAGAGATATAAAATGAAGAAATTATTACTCGCGTTGCCTTTCATTTTCGCAGCGCAGCTGGCTGTGGCAATTGATGATCAGGATAAAGAAAATTATAAAAACAATTACACCACACAATTAAAACCACTGGTTGTACAACAGTTAAGTGCTGACAGACCAGAAATGACTGCTGGCGCCGTTGATGCTGAAGCAACTGCTTATGTCGCTAAAATGGCAGAATGTCAGTTCGTGGCATTAAGCCAGTTCCCAGAAAACTATCGTGATAAAGCGATTATGCCGGTAGCCGAAGGCGCTGATATCGCTGAGACGACATATGCGTTAAATCAAGAGCTGCTGCAAGATATTGAAACAGGCAAGCTGTCTAAAGATAGAGCAACGATGATGATTACCAATGCTCAGGAATCTGTGCAAATGTGTATGAACTCATAAAATTAAGACAACTGTGTTTTATAAAAAAGGGCCTTTCGGCCCTTTTTTTGTTTATGCAGCAATGCCAGTATGTCTTAACAGCGCATCAATCTGCGGCTCACGGCCACGGAATTCGATAAACAGTTCCATCGGTTCGCGGCTACCGCCTTGCTCCAGAATAGCCTCAAGGAATTCCAGACCAGTTTGCCGATCAAAAATGCCTTTCTCTTCAAATTTAGAAAACGCATCAGCAGACAACACTTCGGCCCATTTATAGCTGTAATAGCCTGCGGCATAACCGCCAGCAAAGATATGGGCAAAACTGTGCGCAAAGCGATTGAATTTGGGCGGTTTGACCACAGTAACTTCATCACGAACCTGTTCAAGAATTTTCTCGACCTGATTCGGCTCATTTGGATTAAATTCCAGATGCAGACGGAAATCGAATAACGAGAATTCCAGCTGACGTAACATCATCATCGCCGACTGGAAGTTACGCGCTGCAATCATTTTATCGAACAGTTCATCAGGCAGTTTTTCACCGGTTTGGTAATGCCCGGAAATCAAATCCAGTGCCTCACGTTCCCAGCACCAGTTTTCCATAAACTGACTTGGTAATTCGACCGCATCCCACGCCACACCATTAATACCCGATACTCCGGCATATTCAATTTTGGTGAGCATATGATGTAGACCATGTCCGAATTCATGGAATAACGTGGTCACTTCATCATGAGTGAACAAAGCCGGTTTATCACCGACGGGCTCAGAGAAGTTACAGGTCAAAAACGCCACTGGAATTTCAATACCGTCGGCGGTACGACGGCGTGCTTTACATTCATCCATCCACGCACCGCCACGTTTATGCTGACGGGCATATAAATCAAGATAGAACTGAGCACGAACGCTGCCATCCTCGGCGACAATCTCAAAAAAACGTACATCTTTATGCCAGACATCCACATCATGACGTTCCCGAATATCCAGACCGTATAAACGATTCACCACGCAAACAGCCCACTGACCACTTTGTCTTCCGGGAAATACGGTTTTAATTCTTCCTGTGAAATCGAATATCGCTGCTGACGCAATTTCTCAGCAAAATAGGTCACATCCCAGGCTTCCAGCTGACCTTGATCAGCGGTGACTTTGGCAAAGGCACGTAATTCGGCATATTCATTTTCGGCAATCGGTTTAGACCGCTTTGCCAAATCTTGCAAAAAGTCTAAAACCTGCTGCGGTGACTGGGCCATTTTGGTCGCCAATGAACGCTCTGCATGGTTGGCAAACCCCAGCAGATTCGCCAGTTGATGACGCAGATTCAGGATATCCAGCATCACCTGGGTGTTATCCCATTTACCTGCATGCGGACCTTGATCAGAAGCCTTGGTGGCAAACGCGGTATACATTTCCTCACGCAACTCACGATTATCGGCGTAAGACATGACTGGCATGTAGGATGGGAAATCCAGGGTAAACAACCAGCCTTCTTCACCTTCACGTTTAGCCATTTGCTCAGCCATTTCAATAGTGGATGGTGGCAAACCGGATAATAAAGATTCGTCAGTGATCAGCTTGCGCCATGCGTGGGTGGCATCCAGCAGGTTTTCTTCAAACTTGGCGGTGCGTTCGGTCATCTGCTGCGACAACTTTTTAAATTCATCACGCTTGGCCTGATCTAATTCAACACCGGATAAACGAAAATCACGAACGGCGTTATCAATGACTTTTTTCTGTGCCGTATCCAATTTCTGATACTCAGTGCCTTCGGCAATGGCTTTATAGGCTTGATACAGCGTTTCATTCTGACCCAGTTCAGTGGAAAATTCGCTGAGCTTTGGCAGGCAGGCATTGTATGCCTGACGCAACTCTTCGGAATTCACGACTGAATTCATATGGCTGACTGGCGACCAGACACTGTCGATCAGTGCGTCCATTTCTTCCATCGGATGCACTAATGTTTCCCATGTTGGCTCTGACAGCGTACTTAAAATAGTGTCGATTTTATTGCGAGCGGTGCTCAACGCATGATCAATTGCGGGCTCAACATGCTCGGCTTTAATTGCGGAAAATGGCGGTAAACGGTGATTTTCCAATAATGGGTTGCTCATAATTATGTCCTGATTAAGTTCGGTATCGCCCGCAGTATGGCGTTTGAAGTTACTGTCATGGTAACGCAACAAAACAGTCATCACACTGCAATATCATATAGATAAGGTTCGCTCAGAATTTTAAGTGAATGAGTGCCTTATGCAAACACAACTAAGTCACAAGCAAAAGCTGAAAGTTCGCACCGTGTTCATATCGGATATTCATCTTGGCTTCCGAGGATGCAGTGCAGAACTCCTCCTTAACTTTTTACATAATGTGGAATGCGAATATCTTTATCTGGTCGGCGATATTATCGACGTCTGGGAAATGAAAAAGCGCATGTACTGGCCTCAGGAACATAATAACGTCGTTCGTACGTTGCTGGGTAAAGCCAAACACAATACCAAGGTCATCTTCGTCCCCGGCAACCATGATGAGATTCTGCGGGATTATGATGGTGCTGTGTTCGGTAACGTTCAAATTCACAATGAAATCATTCACACCACCGCTGACAAACGAAAATTGCTGATTATTCACGGTGATCAATTTGATAGCGTGGTGAAAATATCGCCGATGCTGGCCAAAATTGGCAGCCGGCTGTATGAGTTTTTACTTAGAGCCAACCGCTGGGTAAATTATTTCCGTCGTAAGATGGGGTTTACTTACTGGTCACTGGCGGCATTTTTGAAACACAAAGTAAAAAATGCGGTGCAATACATCAGTAATTTTGAAGAAGCTGTGGCGCATGAAGCGGCTAAACAAGGTGTTGATGGCGTAGTCTGCGGCCATATTCACCGAGCCGAAATTACCCGTATTCAGAACATCGATTATTACAACTGCGGTGACTGGGTAGAAAGTTGTACAGCTTTAGTTGAACACTCGAATGGCCAGATGGAAATTATTCCCTGGGCAGAACTGTTTAATGAGCAAGTTTTGATAGCAAAAGCCGCTTAATGAAATTAGTGATTGTGACTGATGCCTGGGAGCCTCAGGTCAATGGTGTTGTGCGCACCTTGGGCAAAACACGTGATCATCTTTTAGAGATGGGCTATGAGGTGATCATGATCACCCCACTGAATTTTAAAACCATTCCCTGCCCTACATATCCGTCTATTCGTTTAGCTTTACTGCCTTATCGAAAACTTGCCAATATGTTGGAAAATTTGCGGGCTGATGCAGTGCACATCGCGACTGAAGGCCCGTTGGGAATGGCCGCAAGACGTTGGTGTTTACGCAATGAAATTCGTTTCACCACTTCATTTCATACCCAATTTCCTGAATATTTACGACTACGTTTACCGATACCACTGAGTTGGAGTTACGCGTGGTTACGACGCTTTCATCGGCCAGCTGCACGAACCTTAGTACCGACCATTTCACAACAGCAACGTCTGCAGCACTATGGGTTTCGGGATGTTTACGTGTGGGGACGCGGTGTAGATACCCAAATATTTAAAGCGGATATTGCCATCGAATATGATTTGCCTCGCCCGATTTTTATTAACATGGGCCGAGTGGCCGTTGAAAAAAACATTGAAGCATTTCTGGATCTGCAGTTGCCGGGCAGCAAAGTGGTGATTGGTGATGGTCCCGATTTGGAAACGCTGCAAAAACGTTATCCCAAAGTATTGTTTACTGGGGCCAAATATGCCGAGGAGCTTGCAGCTTATTTATCTGGGGGTGATGTATTTGTGTTTCCCAGTAAGACAGATACCTTTGGATTGGTAATTTTGGAAGCGATGGCCTGTGGGCTTCCGGTAGCAGCTTTTCCAGTGACCGGCCCAAAAGATATTGTCATTAAGGGCCAAACCGGAGAGCTCGATTGGGACCTGCAACAAGCGGCATTGAATGCGCTGAATCTGCAAAAAAATGATTGTATTGTTTTTGCTCGTGAAAATAGCTGGCAGAAATGCAGCGAAGTTTTCGCCAGCTATATGTACAACAATGGGGCTCCCACCCCAATCAAAACGGCGCAAAAGCTCAGTCCAAAAGCTGAATAGTTATCAATAGCGTGTTGCAAAGTGACAACAGCGTCATACTTTCTAGGTATTCGTACAACAGACTACTTGATTAGCCTAGAACTGCCGTGAGATTATTCCTCGTATATTCGTATAAGGAATACCGCAAATGTTCAAAGCAAAAGGTTTTTTCAGAATCAGCCTGATCAGCATGGTTGTTCTGTTTACAGGATGTGCGACAACACAACAAAATCCGGATGAACGTGATCCGTTCGAAAGTTACAACCGCGCCATGTACAAATTTAACGATACCGTTGACCGCGCTGTCTTGAAACCGGTAGCAAAAGGTTATGATGCCGTGGTTCCCGATGCAATCAGCTGGGGTGTCAGTAACTTTTTCAGCAACCTGAATGATATTACTGTCGCGATCAATAGCTTGCTGCAAGGTAAATTCAGCCAGGCAGCTGATGATACTGGACGTTTTCTGTTAAACAGTACGGTGGGTGTTGCTGGTATTTTTGATGTCGCTGGTCATGCTGGTAACAAAAAACGTAATGAAGATTTCGGTCAGACGTTGGGGGTTTGGGGAGCAGAACCTGGTGCCTATATCGTATTACCATTCTTTGGCCCGCGTACCGTGCGTGATTCGTTTGGTTTAGTCGGAGACATGTTTACTGATCCAGTCATGTATGTTGAAGGTCCGGGAGCACGAAATGCTTTAGCTGGAACCCGTCTGGTTGATACCCGCGCCAATCTGCTTAAAACGCAACGTGTATTGAGCGAAGCGACAGACGATGAATATGCATACGTGCGCAACGCTTATCTGCAACGTCGTCAATATCTGGTTTACGATGGTAATCCACCAAATGATGATGATTATGATTTATTTGATGACGAGTAATCCGTCACACCAATCGTTATAATAAAAAGAGCCGGATTTATTCCGGCTCTTTTTATTTCAAGGATCCACCATCGGTAGTTAAATGACTTCACTCTTATTTACCTTGGCGATTATCAGTGGTTTTGTCTTGCTGATTTGGGGGGCAGATAAATTCATTGATGGCGCGGCGGGCATTGCGTCAAACTTGGGTGTTGCCCCGCTGATTGTCGGATTAACCATTGTTGGTTTTGGCACCTCCGCTCCGGAAATGATGGTATCAGCCCTTGCCGCTTTTGACGGCGCCCCTGCACTAGGCATAGGTAATGCGATTGGTTCGAATATCACCAATATCGGGCTGGTTTTGGGGATCACAATTGTTATCGCCCCTTTGGCAGTTCATTCAGTTACGTTAAGACGTGAATTCCCGGTTTTAGTATTCATCATGTTCCTTGCCCTGCTGTTATTACTGTGGGATATGGAGCTGAATCGTATTGATGGCATTATTCTGTTTTCCGGGTTTATTCTGACCTTGTGCGGCATGGCATGGTTAGCAGTTAAAAGTGCACAAGACGATCCGCTCAAAATTGAATTCACCCAGGAATATGCACAACCTAAATTACCGCTAAAAAAAGCCATCATCGTTTTTTTTATAGGTCTCATTGCTCTGTTAGCGGGTTCCAAACTATTAGTTTGGGGAGCCACAGAAGTTGCGCAGTTATTAGGTATAAGTGATCTGGTGATTGGTTTAACTGTGGTCGCCATTGGCACCAGTCTGCCCGAATTAGCTGCCTGTATATCTTCTGCATTAAAAAATGAGCACGATATTGCTGTGGGCAATATCCTGGGCTCGAATATCTTTAACCTGCTGGCAGTATTGGCGATGCCGGGGCTGATTCAACCATCCAAAGTGGATACATTGCTGCTAACACGCGATTTTAGCTTTATGATTGCGCTGACAATTGTGCTTTATTTGTTTGCACGTTTTTGTTTGAAAGGCCAACTTGGACGCCCGGTTGGTTTATTACTGCTCATGGTTTATGCAGGCTATATAAGTTTGCTGGCCTATCAAGGTATGCATAACGGTATATGAAGATTGATGCGGAAAAATTAAAAAAACTGGCACTAGCGGTCATTGATACTGAACTGG
This sequence comes from Methylophaga muralis, assembly GCF_001720165.1. Lineage (GTDB taxonomy): Bacteria > Pseudomonadota > Gammaproteobacteria > Nitrosococcales > Methylophagaceae > Methylophaga > Methylophaga muralis. The sequence goes on along the minus strand of NZ_MCRI01000015.1, from coordinate 46,716 downwards.
AGTCAGTGATGTTGTTGCGGGATCGGATCGATGATGATTTTGTCCGTGCCTGTGAATACCTGCTGCAATGTCAGGGACGAATCGTGGTAATTGGAATGGGCAAATCCGGCCATATCGGCAGCAAAATTGCCGCCACATTAGCCAGTACCGGTAGCCCTGCTTTTTTTGTTCATCCCGGCGAAGCCAGTCATGGTGATTTGGGCATGATTACTGATAAAGACGTGGTACTTGCCTTGTCAAACTCCGGCGAAACCGCTGAGATCCTAACCATTTTGCCTCTGATTAAACGTCTCGGTGTGCCGTTAATTACTATGAGCGGCCGGATGGACTCCACACTTTCGTCATGTGCTGATGCGGTGATTAATGTCAGTGTGTTTAAAGAAGCTTGTCCACTTGGCTTAGCACCGACATCCAGCACGACGGTTGCGTTGGTAATGGGCGATGCATTAGCGATTGCTTTATTGGAGACTCGCGGCTTTACCGCCGAGGATTTTGCACTTTCCCACCCGGGCGGTAATCTTGGTCGACGTTTATTGCTACGGGTCAGCGATATCATGCATAGCGGAACCGCTATACCTCAAGTCAATCAACAGGCATTATTGCGTGAAGCACTGATTGAAATGTCCAAAAAAAGTCTGGGCATGACGGCAGTGGTGGATAATGAAGGCAAATTAGTCGGGATCTTTACTGATGGTGATTTGCGTCGTGTGTTGGCACAGGAAGTAGACATTCTGACAGCCCCATTAAAAGATCATATGACACGTCATTGCAAAACCGGTCAGGCAGAGATGCTGGCAGCCGAAGCATTGCAGATGATGCAGCAATACAAAATCAACGGTCTGTTGATTACCGATAAAAACCATAACTTAACTGGCGCACTGAATATGCACGACTTATTACGTGCTGGTGTGGTCTGATTTTCAGGAAAAAAATGATGCAAGATATAGCGGCTCGTGCCAAACAAATTAAGCTGGTGATTTTTGATGTCGATGGGGTACTGACTGATGGCAGTATTATCATTGGCGATGATGGCGAAGAATATAAAGCCTTTCACTCGCGGGATGGTCATGGCATGAAACTGCTGCAATATACCGGTGTCGATATTGCTATCATTACCGGCCGCACATCCAGAGTGGTTGAACATCGTATGCAAAGCCTGGGAATCAATCTTGTCTATCAAGGACAGAAAGTAAAATTACCGGCGTTTGAAGAGCTGCTGAAAACCCTCAAGTTAAAACCGGAACAATGTGCCTATGTAGGCGATGACTGGGTAGATTTATCCATCATGAGCCGGGTAGGTTTAGCGATTGCTGTGCAAGATGCTGATGCCGTGGTGAAAAAACACGCTCACTGGATCACCCCTTCAAAAGGTGGAAAAGGTGCAGCACGTGATGTTTGTGAATTAATTATGGAAGGACAGGGAACCCTGCAGGACCAAATTGAACGCCATTTTTAATATACCCAACTATCTCAAAATTGGCTTACTGCTATTGGCAGTAATCAGTCTGTGGATGCTGTTTACCCGTCCAGAACCGCCTAAACCTGAGGCATCCGTGCAATACAGCATTGATTTTGGCATGACTGACTTCAAACTCACTGTGATGGACATTAACGGTAAGCCATCTCGCGTTATCACAGGGGATACGCTCTATCACTATCCGGAAAATGATCGGACCGAAATTTTCAATCCGAATACCTTATTTATCGTGCAGCAAAACAACGATTGGATCATTGAGTCGGACCACGCAGAAACACAGGGTGAAGGCGAAAACATTCTTCTCACTGGCAATGTTATTATTACCAACAAAGATCAACCGGAAATACAGTTATTAACTGAAGTTTTGAATCTGGATACCGTTCATAATACGGCGTATACCGATCAGCCGGTGACCATGAAATCGCCGCATGGTAATACCCATTCAGTCGGGTTTCATGCGGCTTTACAAGAAGAAACTATTAATCTGCACTCTAGGGTGAGAGGACAATACAATGCGCCACCTGTTAATTAATCTGCTTTGGGTTCTGACAGCAATCCCATCGATTGCCCTCGCCCTACCCAGCGATCGTGAACAACCCATCAATATCGAAGCAGATCATGCGCAGCTTGATGATCAGACTGGTGTCACCCAATACAAAGGTAAGGCCATATTAACGCAGGGCACTTTACGCATTGAAGGTGATGTTATTACCTTCTTTTATGACGAAAATCGTGAACTGGAAAAAGCGATTGCAGAAGGCAATCTGGCCACCTATGAACAGGTGCATAAAGAAGGTGACAAACCGGTCAAGGCCAAAGCCTTACAGATGGAATATCACGCCCGAAATCAACGTATTTACCTGGTCGGACAGGGTTATGTCTGGCAATCCGGTGATGAATTCCGCGGTAATCATATCGAATACGATATTGATAAAAATATTGTTATTGCCAACTCCAGACCCGTTACCGTGGATGGCCAACAACAATCCAGTGGCCGAGTTCACATTACCATTCAGCCGCCTGGCCAACGCGAAAAAAATAACACTAAACCAGCCAGACCAGCCGTTCAAACTCCTGAACCGTTAACCGAGGCTCCAGAACAGCAATCCGAAATGAGTTATCCAACCGCTGTCACTCAAACCACGTTAAACGTCAGAACCGGTCCCGGAACCCAATATGAACGTATCGGGGCCTTCGTTGAAAACACTGAGGTAATCGTTTTAACGCGTCAGCCAGAGTGGATACAAGTGCGTGGCATGAGTGGCGATAACGCTATTATCGGTTGGGTGAGTGCGCGATACCTGCAAATGAATCCTGAATAAATCACGGAATTTAAATGAGTCAGCTTTCTGCAAGGTCACTCGCCAAGCAATATGGCGATAGGCTGGTTGTTAAAAATATTTCTTTAGAAGTAAATAGTGGTGAAATTGTTGGCTTACTTGGCCCAAATGGGGCCGGTAAAACCACCAGCTTTTACATGATTGTGGGCTTAATTCCGGTTGATCATGGCAGTATCTTTCTCGATCAAAGAGAACTAACCCACGAACCTATACACAAACGCGCCCAACTTGGCATTGGCTATCTGCCCCAGGAAGCGTCGGTGTTTCGGAAACTGTCGGTTGAAGATAACCTCTACGCGATTATCGAAACCCGAAAAGATCTCAGTCTTGATGCCAAACAACAGTTACTCGAAAGATTACTGGAAGAATTTCACATCAGTCACATTCGCAAATCACTAGGCATGGCGTTATCCGGTGGCGAAAGGCGTCGGGTTGAGATTGCCCGCGCCTTGGCCATGGATCCACAATTCATTTTGCTGGATGAGCCATTTGCCGGTGTTGATCCGATTTCTGTTCTGGATATTCAAGGCATTATCAAAGCGCTTGCTGCTCGGGGTATTGGCATTTTAATTACCGATCATAATGTCCGTGAAACACTGAGCGTTTGCGAAAGGGCCTACATCTTTAATGAAGGTGAAGTTATTTCCAAAGGCACCCCCGATGAAATACTGCAAGATAAGCGTGTACTTAGCGTTTATCTGGGACGGGACTTCCGCCTGTAAATTAGCAGGCAATTTCCACAATAAGTTTCTGGTCATTCCCCAGAGCAGTAGAGTAATATGAATTGAACTCTGTTTGAGTACTTTTTATGTATCGACTGATCGGGCTTGTCTTATTGTTATTTGCCAACTTAGCACTGGCAGATGAAACAAATCAGAATCTAACTTCCGTATCAGTCAAACTTCACTGGCAACATCAATTTCAATTTGCTGGTATTTACTCCGCCGTAGAAAAAGGCTTTTATCAAGAAGCCGGGCTGGATGTCACCCTCCTCAATGGACAGAAAGCGCCTTTCAATGAAATTGAAAATGGTGATGTTGAATTCGGTATTTCTGGAGCCGGTCTGGTTGTCGAAAGATTGAAAGGCCGCCCGTTTGTTGCGCTCGCGGCAATCTTTCAAAGTAGCCCCTATACCTGGTTGGTTCGAGCGGACTCAGATATAAACCATCCTAACGATTTCATCGGCAAAACCGTGACTCGGCAATCTTATGCCGATGATTTATCGGCTATGTTGCTGAGATTTAATATTCATCCTCATCAACTGAATATTGTGGATCCGACCACAGATGACATTGACAATCTAATCGCTGGCAAAGTGGATGCACTTACTGCTTATATATCCAATGAACCCTTCTGGATGAGAGAACAAGGCGTCAATTACCGTACCCTGTCACCGCATGAATTCAATATCAATTTCTACAGCGATATTATTTTCACTTCCGAACAGTATTTGAAACGTCAGCCTCAAATCGTTGATGCATTTCGAGATGCCACTATACGTGGCTGGCAATACGCCTTGGAACACCCTCATGAAATGATTGATGTGATTGAAAAGGACTATAACAGCCAAAATAAATCACGGGCACATCTGGAATTTGAAGCGGAAAAACTCAGTGAGCTCAGCTTATATCCCACCGTCTCAATAGGTCATATGACTATCGAGCGCTGGCAAAAAATTGCTGAACATTATCAGCAATTAGGTTTAATTAATGATGATCATCGGCTGGAAGGTTTTATTTATGACCCTACGCCCAGCTTGTCGGTATGGCTGAAATGGCTGGTTTTTTCGTTATTTTTGATCGCAGCATTAATGGCGATGGGTTATTTCATCAAACGTCAGCATGCCAAAGTATTAAGTCAACAAATTGCCATACAAACTGCCACATTGGAAGCTGAGCTGGAAAAAGGCAAACAATTGGAAGAGAAGGCTAAACGTGAAAGTGAACGTTTACAAACTCTGCTGAATCATACAATGGAAGGTGTTATCACTATTGATGAAACTGGCATTATTCAAAACTTTAATGTCGCCTCAGTTCGTTTATTCGGCTATCAACCAGAAGAAATTATTGGCCAGAATATTACCCTGCTGATGCCAGCTCAACATCGACACCATCATGAAGCTGGCATGTCACGTTTTCTCAGCACGGAGCAATCCAAAATAATCGGCCAACCGATTGAGCTGGAAGCCTTACATAAAAGTGGGCAAATGATTCCTATTGAATTGACTTTAAGCGCCTTTAAATGGGAAGGCCATTATTTCTTTACCGGTATAGCACGTGATATTTCTTTGCAAAAAGCGGAGCATCTGGCATTGATTGCCGCCAAAGAAGAAGCCGAAAAAGCTAACCAGGCCAAATCCGAATTCCTCTCTGCAATGAGCCATGAATTACGCACACCATTGAATGCCGTTTTAGGTTTCGCTCATCTATTACAGAGCGATCAAATGGCTCCCCTTAACGATACTCAGCAGGATAGTCTGAAGCTAATCATTCAAAGTGGTGAGCATTTGCTCAAGCTTATTAATGATGTTCTGGAGCTGGCAAAAATCGAAACGGGTACAGTGGAAGTATCCATTGAGCCAGTAGATGTCAGTGTCGCCATTAAACATTGTTTGCCAATGCTGCAAAACCTGGCCTCACGGTATAAGGTCAACATTCTAACCGGCGAAATACCCGATCACCTGGTGCTCGCTGATTTAACCAAACTCAAGCAAATTTTGATTAATCTGGTGAGTAACGCTATCAAATATAACCGACCAGATGGTGAGGTCTTTATTAGTGGGGAGATCATCCATGGTCTTAATCGCTTGCGAATTACTGTCCAAGATACAGGCATTGGAATTCCGCAGGATAAACAAAATTATCTGTTTACGGCGTTTGATCGATTAGGGCAAGAGAACTCAGGAATTGAGGGCACTGGCGTTGGACTTATTGTCACGCAACGACTTATAAAAGCCATGGATGGTCACATTGGATTTGAAAGTAAAGAAAACGTAGGCAGTCGATTCTGGGTGGAATTACCGATAACCAACCAGACACTTCACAATGGCAGTCTGAGTCAGCAAACCTCTTCACTGCTCTCGGAACCTTCGGTTAAATCTGCTTCCGGCACAGTCATTTTGCATATCGAAGACAATCCGGCCAATATCAAACTGATGGAAGCCTTTTTTGATCGCCTGCCACAATATGAATTATATGTTTGCAAAACGGCTGAAGCCGGATTGGAATGGCTGGAAAACAATATGCCAAAAGTTATCCTGATGGATATTAATCTCCCCGGAATAAGTGGCTTACAGGCTACCGAGCAGATTAACGCTAATCCAAAGTTTCGCCATATCCCAGTGATAGCTGTCACTGCTGCCGCCATGCCTTATGATTTACAACAAGCAGAAGGTTTGTTTACCGCCTATCTCACCAAACCCGTTAACTTCAGCCTGCTAAAAGAATTATTAAATCAGTTTGCTGGACCAGCAGCTCAGTCCAAAGATGGGTAACCCTGTCGCTTAGGGAAGAACAATAATGGTTCTACCCGGGCATCGTTCAAACTGACTCCAAGATGCAAATGTGGGCCAGTGACTCTCCCCGTTGCTCCAACCGTACCAATGATGTCTCTTTGTTTAACCAGTTGACCAACTTTGACATCAATCTTATCCAGATGACAAAACATGGTGACGAGGCCCTGACCGTGATCAATCATTACGGTATTACCATTGAAAAAGTAGTCACCAGTATCCGTTACAATACCATCGGCAGGCGCCATAATACTGGTGCCGGTGGGCGCTGCAATATCAATTCCACTATGAGGATTACGTTCTTCGCCATTGAATACTCTGCGCCGACCAAACAGGCCGCTGACACGACCTTCAATCGGCCACACAAAATTGAAAGGTACGTCGTCACTCACCCGCCAGTTACGTAGGGCTGTATTGATCTTAGCGGTCTCTGCTTCGATGCGAACCATATCTTCAGCATAAGGATTTACCTTACGATCATCGGGCACGTTCACATGCTGGGTAGGATAAGATTTGTGTTTGACCTCAAACAGAATGCTGCTTAATGCGCCTTGGTCATCCACCAGCACTTTATGATTGCCAGGTTTGGCTGCTAAAGGAATGCCCACTACGGCCTGCCATTGGGAATCCTCTTTTACCACCAGCACCTGTTGTTTTTCGTAGGTGACTTTAGGAGCTATATTTCCATCAATTTCCAACGGCAAAATGATGACGCCACCAGGTACCGGAAATTGTTGTGGTAATGCCCAAACAGACGAACACAGCAATAACAGAATGGGCAAACAGATAAAATTTAATTTCATTTTTTCTCACGCACTTCACAGTTCAATTGACCTTCAAATAAACGGATTTGCAGTTTCTGACCAATAGCCACTTCATCCGCGCGGTAAATAACATTACCGCTTTGCTCATCACTAGTGATGCTGTAACCCCGCTCCAGCGTATTTAAAGGACTGACAACTGAAAGTGTTCGCATCAATTGCATCAACTGTTTTTTGTGATCGGTAATCTGCTGTCGAGTCAGCCGGTTTAATTGTGCAGAAAGCGCTTCTACAAGCTGCTGTTGTTGTTTCAATCGGGAGACCGGCACTAATCGCTTTAACCGATCAGTAAGATTTTGGCTTTGTTGTCTGAAATGCTGTTGTTGTATAGCAAATGCTTTTTCGAATCGCTGTGATAAATCCTGCAAACGGGTTTGCCGCCAGCTGATCCGCAGTTGGGGATGCGGTAATCTTGCAGACAAATAATCCAACTGCTGTTGCTTGCTTTGTATGCGCCGCTGAAAGCTGTAATCCAATTGGGACTGCAGGCGTTTTAATTGTTGCTGCTGAAGTTTCAGTTGCTGTTGCGGGCGTGGTAACCGCTGGGTTAAATAACGTATATGTCGTTGTTCATTAAACAGTTTCTGTTGGACTCGACTACTTAGATTTTGCAACAAATTGCGTAAATTTAACGCTAATTGACGCGCTTCGGGTACCGCCAATTCTGCTGCTGCCGAAGGTGTCGGCGCTCTAACATCAGCCACAAAATCAGCAATGGTAAAATCAATTTCATGACCTACCGCACTGATAGTTGGAATCTGACAGGCAAATAAAGCTCTGGCGACCAGTTCGTCATTAAAACTCCACAGATCCTCCAGCGAGCCACCGCCTCGTCCCACTATCAGCAAGTCACATTCCTGTCGCTGATCGGCAGTTTGAATAGCAGCTGCAATTTGCCGTGGTGCCGTTTCACCTTGTACCGCAACGGGATACAGAATCACTTTGATTGCCGGGAAACGACGTTTCAAAACATGCAAAATATCGTGAACCGCCGCGCCATCTGGTGAGGACACAATGCCAATGGTTTGCGGCAAAAATGGTAACGGTTTTTTATGGGCGGTATCGAAAAGACCTTCTTGGCCCAGTCTGGCTTTTAATGCTTCATAAGCACGCTGCAAGGCACCGCTGCCTGCCTCTTCCATGTGCTCAACAACTAGCTGAAATTCGCCGCGACCTTCATAAAGCGTGACTTTGACACGCAATAATACCTGCATGCCGTTTTCCGGCGTAAAGCGTAATTGTTGATTGCGTCCACGAAACATCGCACAGCGCACTTGCGCAGCTGAGTCTTTAAGTGTGAAGTAAATATGCCCAGAAGCCGGCATCGCTAAATTGGAGATCTCGCCTTCCACCCACAAAAGTGGAAACGAACCATCCAGCATCAGCCGGACTTCTCTGACCAATCGCGAAACCGGATATACATCCTTGACAGCACGGGTAGCGAGTTTACCTTGCGAATCCGATGTCATAAGTGATGCCATAAACCACTAAGTTCCTGATATAATTTGTCGATCATATTACAGTAAATTCGGGAACCCGCCTCATGAGAATTGCGCAAGAAGCCCTGACATTTGATGACGTTTTATTAGTCCCCGCCTATTCAAATGTTCTGCCGCGCGATGTCAGTCTGTCAACACAACTGACACGTGACATCACCATCAACATTCCGTTGTTATCCGCCGCTATGGATACCGTCACTGAAAGTCGTCTGGCAATTGCTATGGCACAGGAAGGCGGTCTGGGTATTCTGCATAAAAATATGACTATCGAGCAGCAAGCTGACGAAGTCCGTAAAGTGAAAAAATTTGAAAGTGGTGTGGTTCGTGACCCAATTACAGTTGGCCCGAATACTACTATCGGCGATGTCGTTGCTTTGACCCGAGCTCACAATATCTCTGGCGTACCGGTGGTTGATGGTGATGATCTTGTCGGCATTGTGACCAGTCGCGATTTACGTTTCGAAAAACATTTTGATAACCCTGTCTCTTCAATCATGACCGGCAAAGATAAACTGGTCACCGTTGGTGAAGATGCCAGCCGTGAAGAAGTTTTGCACTTGCTGCATAGCAATCGCATTGAAAAAGTACTGGTAGTCGATGACCAATTTCATCTGCAGGGCATGATTACCGTTAAAGATATTCAAAAACAAACTGATAATCCTTTGGCCTCCAAAGATGCGCAGGAACGTTTACGTGTCGGCGCGGCAGTTGGCATTGGCGCGGAGAGTGAAGCGCGTGTTGATGCATTAGTCGCAGCCGGAGTGGATGTCATTGTTGTCGATACTGCTCATGGTCACTCACAAGGTGTATTGGATCAGGTTCGCTGGGTTAAACAACACTATCCTCAAGTTCAAGTGATTGGCGGCAATATCGCTACTGCAGCTGCAGCCAAAGCTTTGGTTGAGGCAGGTGCTGATGCGGTTAAAGTCGGTATCGGTCCCGGTTCAATTTGTACTACACGTATTGTTGCTGGTGTCGGTGTTCCACAAATCAGCGCCATCAGTAATGTTGCAGCAGCACTTGCTGGAACCGGTGTTCCACTGATTGCTGATGGTGGTGTGCGTTACTCGGGTGATATCGCTAAAGCAATTGTAGCCGGTGCTCATACCATCATGATTGGCGGCATGTTTGCTGGTACCGAAGAAGCGCCAGGTGAAGTCGAATTATTCCAAGGTCGTGCCTACAAATCCTATCGTGGCATGGGCTCTATGGGTGCGATGCAGCAAAAACAAGGTTCCAGTGACCGTTACTTCCAAGAATCCAGCGAAGCCGACAAACTGGTACCGGAAGGTATTGAAGGTCGTGTGCCATTTAAAGGCAGCCTGAGCCCGGTTATTCATCAGCTGATGGGCGGCGTTCGTGCTTCCATGGGCTATACCGGAAGCCGTACTATCGAAGAAATGCGTACCAAACCTGAATTTGTTCGGGTAACTTCTGCCGGCATGAATGAAAGCCATGTGCACGACGTGACTATCACCAAAGAAGCACCGAATTACCGCGTTAATTAACTTTTTAAATACCGGCTTTGTTTATTAAAGCCGGTATTTTTATCTGACTGTAAGAGAGATTCATGAGCAGCCATATTCACGACCATCGCATTTTAATCCTTGATTTCGGTTCACAATACACCCAGTTGATTGCCCGTCGTGTGCGCGAAGCCGGAGTTTATTGTGAATTACGTAACCCGGATATGAGTGAAGCCGAAATTCGTGAATTTGCCCCAAAAGGCATCATTCTTTCTGGTGGTCCTGACTCGACCATAGGTGAAGCCGCACCTGCCGCACCACATTGTGTGTTTGAAATGAATGTACCGGTGCTGGGCATCTGCTATGGCATGCAAACCATGGCGACTCAATTAGGTGGTCAGGTCGAATCATCAACACACCGTGAATTTGGGTATGCAAAAATCCGCGCTCGTGGTCACTCTGCCTTTTTGAAAGATATTGAAGATCACACCACCCCAGAAGGCTTCGGCATGCTGGATGTGTGGATGAGTCACGGTGATCGGGTTAGTCAATTGCCTCATGGATTTAAAGTTATTGCCAGTACCGACAGTGCACCGATCGCCGGTATGGCTGATGAAGAGCGCCAGTTTTACGGCGTGCAATTCCACCCTGAAGTGACCCATACCACTCAGGGCCAACGAATGATTTCGCGCTTTATCACCGAAATCTGTGGCTGTGAAACATTATGGACCTCTGCCAATATCATCGAAGACAGCATCGAAACGATCCGCCAGCAAGTCGGCACTGATGAAGTATTGCTGGGCTTGTCTGGTGGTGTTGATTCCTCTGTGGTAGCGGCTTTGCTGCACCGCGCAATTGGCGATCAGTTAATTTGTGTATTCGTGAACAACGGTCTACTCCGTGAAAACGAAGGCGATCAAGTGATGGCGATGTTTGCCAAACATATGGGCATTCGTGTGATTCGCGTTGATGCTGAAGATCGTTTTCTGTCAGCATTGGCGGGTGAGAATGATCCAGAGACCAAACGTAAAATCATTGGTCGTGAATTTGTTGAAGTCTTTGACGAAGAAGCTTCCAAGCTGACTAATGTACAGTGGCTGGCTCAAGGAACCATTTATCCTGATGTAATTGAATCTGCTGCTTCCAAAACCGGCAAAGCCATGTGATTAAAACTCATCACAATGTCGGTGGCTTACCAGAGCACATGAAGCTCAAGTTAATTGAGCCTTTACGTGAACTGTTTAAAGATGAAGTACGCAAACTTGGCGTAGAACTCGGATTGCCAAGTGACATGGTCTATCGTCATCCCTTCCCAGGCCCAGGCCTCGGTGTGCGGATCCTGGGTGAAGTCAAAAAAGAATATGCCGATTTATTGCGTAAAGCCGATAACATTTTTATCGAAGAATTACGTGCCCATGATTTGTATGATAAAACCAGTCAGGCGTTTGCGGTGTTTTTGCCGGTCAAATCAGTTGGCGTAATGGGCGATGGCCGTCGTTATGACTATGTAGTTGCTCTGCGTGCTGTTGAAACCATCGACTTTATGACCGCTCGCTGGGCGCATCTTCCGTATGAGTTTCTGGATCTGGTATCGCGACGCATCATTAATGAAGTCAGCGGCATCTCACGAGTCGTCTACGATATCTCTGGTAAACCACCCGCTACGATTGAATGGGAATAAAGCGTTATCATTTATTGATTAAAGGCCGAGTGCAAGGTGTTGGCTATCGTATGTCGACACAAATTGCGGCAAAGAAAATAGGTTTAACGGGCTGGGTGCGTAATTTAAGTGATGGGCAGGTTGAGATTGTCGCCGAAGGTGATCTTATTCAACTCCAGCAGTTTGTCGATTGGGCCTGGCAAGGCCCTCGTTTTGCAGAAGTGCTCGATATCCAAATAAACGAACAACCCGTTACTGGCGAGTTTGAAACGTTTGAAATCCACTAAGTCAAATTAGCAATAAAGGGAATCACCATGGCACAACGTTTTAATAGCAAAGGCTTTTTATTACGTTTGTTATTTGCTGTTTTGTTGGTCTATATCAGCTATAACCCGAGTGGCTATAGTTATTTCCATTGGGCCAATGATGCGATTTTTGGTAATGGCACCAACATTACCCCGCCCTTTGCCATGGCTACCGTAGTTATCTTGATTGGTTGGACGGTATATTTACGCGCCACGTTTCGTTCGTTGGGTGGCTTTGGCCTGATTCTCGCCTTTGCCTTTTTTGCCATTATTGTCTGGTGGCTGTTTGATTTAGGTATTCTGGAACTGCGTCATCACGCCGCATTTACCTATATAGCCTTATTCCTGGTCGCTGCCGTGTTAGCCGTGGGCATGTCGTGGTCACATATTCGCCGACGCCTGTCTGGACAAGCTGATGTCGACGATGTGGATGAATAATGTTATTCCAATAATCAAAAATTTTCACAACGTAATTTAAAGTAGATTTATCCACCGCTTAATTTCAGCTTGAATTAAGTCTCGCACGTTATCTTTCCACTTAAATCATATCAATACGTCATATTGAAAACTATTTAAGCTGAAGGATTAACGCATGTCATTTTTCTCGAACAAAACCAAATCGAGACTGTGGATTACCGCTCTGGTGATCACGACGGCGTTAAGTGGATGTCTATGGTTCAGTACGGTAAGTTCTGCTAAAACAGTTCAAGATAGCCAGTGGAATCTACAACAAGATTATCAATTCGGTAACGTTCTCACGATAGATGGAATTGAGGATAATTTATCCGGACTGACTTATCATCCGCAATCCGGAAATTTATATGGCGTTCTTAATAATCCTGAACAGATTGTTGTTATCAGTAAAACAGGCGAATTGTTACGAACCATCGATTTGATTGGCTTCTCGGATACCGAGAGTATCGATTATGTTAAAGACAATATTTTTATTGTCGGTGAAGAACGATTGCAAACCATCAGCTTTATTACAATTGATGACCTAACGACACAGATCCATTATCAAGATGTTAAAACTATTGCGGTTTCCTCCCCAGAAAAAGAAAACAAAGGCTTAGAAGGTATCGCCATATCACAACAGCACGGCTTGTTTATGGTGCGAGAAAAACCATCGCGGATCCTACATTTCTCGCTGTCGAATGATAAGGATGAAAGCCAATTCGATGCCATGAGAAACCTACGACTGGATGTGGGTGATTTTTCGGGATTAACCCTGCTAAATGAGGGCTCAGAGCAGAAATTACTGGTACTCAGCGATGAATCATATAGCCTGCACGTAATTGATTTATTAGGGCAGGAGCGTTCACGTGTCAGACTGGGCCGCGGCCCATTTAATCTATGGCCGTTAATGCGACAGCCGGAAGGTGTCACTGCTGATAGTGACGGCAATATCTATGTCGTCGGCGAACCTAATCAATTGTTGATTTTAACGCGTAAAACGCCTCTAAACAGCTAATTTAGGAGCAAAACTACATGCTCTTCGTTCTTTTCTCGACAACAATTGTTGTAGTTGACGTTTGTCTTCACCAGTTAAACGCTGATGCCCTCGATATTGCAGATAAAACCGCATTCGTTGACTACGTGTGAGTTTATATTTGGCAACACGATCCAGCATGACCAGATCTTTAATACAGCGATAACGCAACAAAGCTCCGCGCCAAAAGGCCCCTAGAGGGCAATCAATAACATATAGCCTATCCTGATCATCGACTAACAAATTGCGCCATTTAAAATCATTATGAACAAAGCCCTTTTGATGCATTTTCTGGAGCATTTGCGCGGCTTGTAAACTGATATTTTTTACCCAAACTGCATCATTTAACCGAGGGTCATTGGCTCTTGCCAAACTGGCTAAATCTTCACTGTTGGGAATTCCTTTGGTCACCATCGCCCCGCGATGAAACAAACCCCAGCGGGTTTCCAAACCATAAGCAATCACCGGCGCGGTACTAATGTCTTGCTCGGCAAACCACAACAGATTTTCCCATTCACTGCGAATTCTTGATTTGCCCAGAAAGCGGCGTAAACCTTTGCCCGCAACTCGATAACGTTTAACGTAATAAAAATCATCGGCAATTTTGATTCGTATTAAATCAGATAGCCGTTCACTGGTAATCGTTTCGCCCTGCAAGTTAAAGATTTGATTCAAATCAGCAAACTCTGTCTGCAGATGTGGGAATTCGGGCAGTAAGCGCCAACTCGTTATTTTTTTCATGTCACAAATGATAACTAGTCTTGCAGCAGATACCAATTTTCAAATACAAAAAAGGGCGAATAATCGCCCTTTCTATAGTTACTTTTATTGAGTTATTTCTCAGGCATCATAAGTGGACGCTGAGACATTACCACCACGACCCGTCCAATTAGTATGGAAATACTCTCCGCGTGGTTTATCCAAGCGCTCATAGGTATGCGCGCCAAAATAATCCCGTTGCGCTTGCAACAAATTGGCAGGCAGTCGTTCACTTCGATAACCATCATAAAACGCTAAAGCACTGCTGAATGTTGGCGTCGGCACGCCCAGATTGATGGCACACACCACCGCTTTACGCCAGCCGGGTAAGGCTTCGGTGATGGCATCAATAAAAAATGAATCCAATAACATGTTTTCTAATTGTGGATTACGTTCAAAAGCATCACGAATATTGCCGAGGAAGCGGCTGCGAATAATACAGCCACCACGCCACATCAATGCAATACCACCATAATTAAGTTCCCAGCCATAGGTTTTGGCAGCTTCCCGCATCAACATATAGCCTTGAGCATAAGAGATAATTTTCGAGGCATATAGAGCGTCACGAATGGCATTTACCATCTCAGCTTTGTCACCTGAAAACTCTCCAGCAAATGCCGGTAGAACATTAGAAGCTGTTACCCGTTCATCCTTGAGTGCCGATAAACAACGAGCGAAAACGGCTTCACCGATCAACGTCAAAGGAATACCTAATTCTAATGCATTCATGCCAGTCCACTTGCCAGTCCCCTTCTGTCCGGCTGTATCTAAAATATGATCGATCAACAGGCTGCCATCAGGTTCTTTAACAGTTAAAATATCGCGAGTAATTTCTATCAGATACGAATCCAACACACCTTCATTCCATTCAGCAAACACCTGCTGAATTTCATCTCCCGACATGCCTAGCCCTTCACGCATCATTTGATAGGCTTCGCAAATTAGTTGCATATCACCGTATTCAATGCCGTTATGCACCATCTTTACATAATGGCCTGCTCCGTCATTGCCAACCCAATCACAACAGGCTTCACCATCAACCTGAGCTGCTATGGATTGGAAAATAGGTTTAATCGCTGACCATGCTGCATGATTGCCTCCCGGCATTAATGAAGGTCCGAAACGCGCTCCCTCTTCTCCGCCAGAGACGCCACTGCCGACAAACAGAATGCCTTTTTTATGCAATTCATGAGTACGTCTGTCACTGTCATTAAACAAGGAATTTCCACCATCGATAATGATGTCACCTTTGTCCAGATACGGTACCAATTGTTCAATAAAGGCATCCACTACTGGACCGGCTTTGACCATCAACATCACGCGTCGTGGGATTTGCAGGCTTTCAACAAATTTTTTCAAATCGTGGCAGCCGATAATATTGGTATCTTTGGCCGGACCTTCGAGAAATTCATCAACTTTAGAAGTTGTGCGGTTATAAACCGCCACCTTAAAGCCTTTATCATTCATATTCAGCACCAGGTTCTGTCCCATAACGGCCAGCCCTACTACTCCGATATCTGCTTTTGCTTTCTCATTTTGCACCATAGTACTCATTTTTGATCTACCACCTTTATATATTCGCCTCGAGCTTCACGGGAGGAACCCACAACAATACGGCAGGTTCCAGAAGCATCACATTCCAACGCACCACATACCTCGATAAATTCACCTTTGACCACCTGTCCAACATAGGTGTGAGTAAAGGAAATCAATTCGGGAGTAACGGCGTTGTCAACTTGGTATCGTGCCGGAAAATCAAATGCACGACTGTCATCAGTCACCCGGCATTGAATGGTTTTAATGCCTTGCTTAAGAAAATGCCGATGTTCGATATCTAATTCATCTATTAGACAGACCATGCCAATATCAAATTTACTGCCATCGATCATCGCTTTATTGTATTTTCGGTATTCATGCCAGCTGAAACTAGCGTAATCCAGCTCACTCGCACGTCTTTGATAGTTCTCCTGCATTTGAGTTTTATCCAGCTTCTGCAACTGATTATCAGCAATTGCAGTTTGGATAGCCTGTCTGCATTGATGGAATGCGTCACGCCCATAGATAACCAAATCGATATCTGATGTAGATTTCTGCTGATTGATCAACATCGAGCCTGTCAGCCCCATTGCATCAATATCTACCTGATAGCGTTGCAAAATCGTTATCAATTTATGAAGTTTTTGTTGCAGAGGATCTTCTGCCGGTTGGTGCATTAAAATTTGCAGTCGTTCTTCAGGGCGATGGTGGCATATTATTCTGTCTACCGGCACCGCATGAAACGTCGCATCAAACTGATTTGAATAATAAAGATAATCTGGATGATGCCGTTCAAGTAAACGATTGGCCTGTTCGGTATCCACTTTATGCCAGCCGTTTTGATCATTTACGTAACGTAAAAAGCAGCCTACTTTGTGTTCATGCGGATGGTAACTGACTACGGCAAAGATCAATCCCTCTTCAGTTTCAATGAAGTCTTTGGGCAGAAATGGAAACTCTGGCAGTCTCAAAAACTTACCTCCGAATAATGAATCGTTATAATCGCATAGCTGTCCGATTATGGCTTGTCTAACATTCCAAACATGCCTCGCAATGCAAGTACCAGTATCAACAACAATAATGCATCAATCAACCAGCGTCCTTGTTCACCAAAAAACCTGCCGTTATGCAGATCGGATAATAAGGCTGTTAATTTGACACCATAGGTTTCAAACTGCTGCCTGAGCTGATTCATCGTTGATTCTGGAACAGGTACCGATTCACTCCATGATACGCCGTCTAGTGAGATCAATTGCCAATCATCCAATATCGAATTACCTTGCCACATGCCCGTTCGTGTTTGCAACACCGGAAGGCCATGATGTAAGCCGATATTTTGAATTTCAGCAGGAATAAGCTCTGCAGCACCCAACACGCTAATGTACTGACCAGTGCTATCAAACAGGATCAGATTATCATCGGTCGCCAAAACGATAATATCGTCCAGTAAAATCCCACCTAATAATGGACGATTCAAACGCAGTTTACGTTCAGCATTCACATAGAGTTCTGAGTCAATTTCAATAAACAGCTGATCGGCCAATAACCATCCATGCTCCACCGGGACATCGGTTACTTTGTAATGCTCAAGTAACCAGGGATGCGCGAGCGTGTGTTGTTCCAACTTTAGATCTCTGGCGTGATTCAGCAGCAATCCGCAGACCAGCCAAATCAGAATCAGTAGCAAAATCAACAGCTGAATTGCGACTTTAATCCCTTTCACCATTCCGCGCATTCCTCAACAGATCTTTATCACTAGCCTATAAGCATAGCTGAAAAGTGCTGCAGGATATTAAATTAGCTTTTATTAGCTCGCAAAATATGAGGCATGGTTTGCTTACTTCAGGTGAAGTTAGCTATTAGGACTTATATTAGTTACATCATTACCCGCATATCGGCCTGATGAATTTCACGTTGTCGCATATGAAATAAGGCTTTGCTGATATCAATCGCATAAGCTGCAAAATGTTGTTCGGTCATGCGAATGGTGATGGCCCCCATGTTGAGGTGCACCATCTGGCAATCAGGACAGAATTGAATATCGCAGGTACTGGAAGAAAATACATGTTCAGGTTGGCAGGAATTTGAAGCCATCAGGAAGATCCTTTTTTAAATATGAAGATTCAGAGGCTTTCCAACATATCGGGTAATCCCCGTTGTTGACCTCGATGAAGTTGATAACTCAGTAACCAGCGTTGAGATAAGGCCCGCCAGTGCTGTTTCTTTAAGGGATGTTCGTTGTGAGTAAGTAATAATCGATAATTTCTAGAAATTTGTAGCGCCAGACATGCTGAGGCATGTTGGCGATACATTGATTCCAACTGTTCATTGGCGGCCAAAATAACCGCTTCACACCAGGTTTCTGCTCGTTCAGCTCTGTTTGCATTCATGATTAACTCAATCGGTGAGCTGCGGCGGCGAGCAGCATGCTCCACACAGTGCGTTTGGACTTTTTGTCCAGACAGTTAAAGTCGGCAGCGTGTAGTTTTCCCTGACTGATTAAAGCTTCCAGTCGATCAGGGCTAAACGCCACATGTATGGCATTTTGTTTAGGAAAATACGTTTTTGAAGTCTGCATCTTTTGATACCTCAGCAAGATTGATAAGGTTAGATGCAGTATAAAGATGGATTAATCTAAATGCAAATAATTATTATTTAGATTTAATAAAGATGACTTGTGCTTTGCTTTTATGGGGCGTAAGTACCCGTTCCATAATATCCGTACCCCAGAAATGGAGCGTCATGCTTAGGATTATAGGTACGTGATGCGGATGGATTATTTTGTGGCCAGACATGGCTTTGCTCAGTCGTAATCAGCGGTAAACTCAACATTTTCTGATCCACTTTTTGCAGCTGTAATGTCTCTACGGTACCGATAATGGTGACCAATTTATCCGGTGAATAAATTAGCGGGTCCAAAAAATGCTCACTACGTACAATAAAACGGCCAGCACTTGGTTCCGTTGAAATCGGCACCCCATGACGAGTTAAAGGAAATTGTACGATGGTTAATTCAGAGAAATTTTCATAATTAGCTACCTGGCCAATCATACCGCCCCACCGCACCAATTGACCTTGGTAAAGGTCTACGTTTTGTATGACCTGCTCATAGCTAATATCGTTGTTTGATTTTGCATGGATAGAAGGCTTGGTCGGGCCACAAGCGGTTAATACCAGGATCACGAACAAAGTTAAAATACGCATAAATCCATGCTCCAATAACAGTTTTTAAATTGACCTGCTTTCTTTCCAGATCTATCCACAGCAATTAACGCTTAGTTTTAGTTTTACGTGCCGCTTTCTTGGCCGCTTTTTCTTCGCGTCTTCTTAACACTAATAACCATTCACGTTCGGTCATTTCAGGTGTTTCCAGAGTCAGTCTGCCCAATTGACCACTACGTAATTCCGTCAGCAAAATTTTACTGATCCGTTCAATATCCGCCACGCCACCCGCTTTTATGCAACCCCGTTTACGCGCCAGGTTTTCCAGCATCACTTGTTCATTGTCAGCAATGCCATCGATATTAAAACGGCTTTTTAACGCTTCAGGATAAAACTGCATAAGATATTTGACGGCGTATAAAGCGATATCGGGGTTTTCAAAAGCGGTTTCTTTTATCGCATGGGTAATCGCCAAACGATACCCGCTGTCATGATTTTCCAAATTTGGCCATAACACACCCGGCGTGTCATGTAACACCACTACATCATCAACAATAATACGTTGCTGTACCTTGGTTACAGCTGGTTCATTGCCGGTTTTGGCAATCAGTCTTCCTGCCAGGGCATTAATCAATGTCGATTTACCGACATTGGGGATCCCCATAATCAACGCCTGAATTTTTTTGACGCTATTGGCTTTATTGGGGATCAGCTTTTGGCATAGAGCAATGAGTTCTTTACCCCGAGAAGTTTCATTTGCCGATAACACCAGCGTTTTGATTCCCTGCTCCTGTTCAAGATGCTGCTGCCAAATCACAGTCAGTTCAGGATCGGCCAGATCAGCCTTGTTCAATATTTTGATACAAGGTTTATCCCCTCTCAGGGTAGCCAACATCGGGTTGGAGCTGCTGTAAGGAAGTCGGGCATCCAACACTTCGATGATCAGATCCATCTGTGGCAGGATTTTTTTCATCTCCAGTCCGGCTTTATGCATATGCCCTGGGAACCACTGAATTGCCATCAAGAACTCACTAAAAACACCAGAATTGGTTTAGCCATTATAACGCTTAAGCGTTAAATATAACGGTCCTCTTCGCGCAGGTACTTGCTGATATCCACTTCGTCAATTTGTTCGCTGGCCATAAAACGTTCAGCATACTGTTTATAAACACCACTAGTCAGAAACAACTCGAAGACATCGCGATCCATTAATTCCTGTTCGACCAGTTGATGCAAAATAAAGATAGCCACACTTAAGGTTTTGCCTTTCTTATATGGTCTGTCAGCAGCGGTTAAAGCTTCAAACACGTTGGCCAGCATGATGATACGTTCCGGCACGGATAACTCTGCCGCGGTTAAACCGCGAGGATAACCGCTACCATTAATGGTTTCCAGATGGGTGGTGGCGTAACGTGGAATATTGGAAAGCTCATCGACATAAGGTAGCGATTCAAGCATCTTGATAGTCGTCAGAATATGCTCGTTAATTCTGAAACGTTCTTCCATAGTCAGCGTACCTGACTCAATGGTGAGGTTATACAGTTCACCATGGTTAAAGCCGTGTTCCGGCTGATTAAGGTTGTTTTTACCAGCGATGGCATCTGCAGTGGCTTTCGCATTACGCGGAATAATATGCTCAGCCTTATCAGCAAGTAATTGCTCTGTCGCCGGTAGACTGTGTGTCGATGCGCGCTGCTGATCGAGTTCCACAGGAGATAAACCAAGCTGATCATCGAAATGTCGTTCCCAGGTTTTCTTTGCCAATCTTTTCAGCCGTTCATTGGCATTTTGGTCCAT
Source organism: Methylophaga muralis (assembly GCF_001720165.1). GTDB lineage: Bacteria > Pseudomonadota > Gammaproteobacteria > Nitrosococcales > Methylophagaceae > Methylophaga > Methylophaga muralis. Next base: position 25,894 of record NZ_MCRI01000015.1, on the reverse strand, counting down.
AAACTCTGTGCCAATATTGCACTGCGCCACAAAGGCAAAATCATCTTCAAGCTGCAGTTGTTTAACCTTTAAAGCCTCTTCATACATCTCTCTGTTTTCAGGCTGCTGCATGGATTGCTGCAAGAAGTCGATTTCTGCATCGCGCCACAACACCTCGAAACGCATGCGGATTTCGTGAATCCGGTTATAAAGCATTTCCAGTTTGGTACGTTTATCGACCAGATATTCCGGTGTCGTGATCTTGCCGAAACTGTGCAACCAGGCAGCTAAACTCAATTCGCGACGCTGGATTTCATTAGCAAGTTGAAAATCTGTAAAGGCTGGATCAGTAGACTCCGCCGCTTTATCTGCCAGCAGCATTGTCAGTTCAGGCACTAATGCGCAGTGGCGGGTCGGATAAGCTGATTTAGCATCAATCGCCCGCGCTACTGATTTCACCAGACTATCCGTCCAATAGTGATGTGATTGTTGATACAACTGTGTAGCAATCGCCAAATCATTCAGCTTGCGACTTAAGTCATTAAACTCCAGCAAGTGACTTGCTTGAGTTTCGACAGCCGTAAAACGACGTTGTTGAAGATGATCGATATTGTGCTGAGTTTTTTTCAGCGCATCTAAAATCACCGAAACAAACCACCAGCTGACAGGCAATAGCAGCAGCAACATCAAACCAGCGACTAGCATGGCATTTTTAGTCTTACTCCACACCGCGTCCATCACCGTCTTTTGTGGTGAAATGATAGTCAAATAATGGTTTTCGGCATCATTAATCGCAACGGCTTGATGATAGACAAAATAGGACTGATTATTGAGGGGGAGTGACTGCACGTCATCAGATACCGGCAAGGCATTATTCTGGAAACGTTCAATATGTAATGCTTGCAGGTTGCGATTTTTATCAATCGAGTTAAACCATTTATCGACTAAGGCCTGGTGATGGTTATCCGACAAATTTTCCAGTGAACGATTGAGGATATCAGCCAGCCCAGCTCGTTGTCGGTTAACCATAAAATGTAAGCCCGTGGGTAATTGTGCCGGAGCAAAATCAACCCCTTGATGCACTGTTATCTCATCAGCATGTTGTTGTGCGGCGATATACTGCAAAGTGATCGCCGTATCCATACCTGCGTCAACCTGCCCGGAAATAACCGCTGAAAATACTTCACGAACTGTTTCAACTTCAATAATGTTTATATCCGGAAATTCAGCTTGCAGCCTCTCTGTTAAAGACCACCCTTGAGGAATAGCAATCGTTTTACCGTTTAACTCTGAAATATGGTTAACGGGTAAATCTGAAGTAGTAATCACACCGTAAGGAACATCGACAAAAGGAATGGTCACTTCACCCATAAAATTGCGAAATTCACTGTAAAAAACCGGCTGCATGATCTCCAGTTCACCATCGACAAACTTTGTTGCCAATTCTTGCCAGCTTGCTCCCGTGACAAAGTGCATTTCCAGACCGGTCATCCGTGAAATGTAATTCAACATATCCACGGCATAACCACTGGGAACGCCGTTATTGGAAAAATTTAATGGTGGCCAGTCAGTTTCGCTGGTGACTCGTAATACAGGATTGTCCCGAATTAGTGATAACTGCTCATTGCTTAACTCAAGTCTGGGTGCGGCAGGCAATGATGTCAGTGCCTCTTCTGCTTGGTTTGAGGCAATCACGCTACCTGTTTGCGGATAAAAATAGATTTCAGTAGCACTACCGGCATCACGATTTTTCAGCATAGTGGATAATGATGATAGTTCTGTCGAGATGGCAAGAACTGTCTCGCTTTCTGGTAATTTTATGGAATAACTCTGGGCTGGTGTCGAAGCTTCGGCCAGCAAATAGGATTGGGTTTTGACAGCCTCATCGGTATTAGCTGCAGAAAACCATGATTGCTGACTTATATCGATATTGCTTTGATGCTGCCAGACGTGTCGTAGCGTAAAGTTGCGATCATAATATTCCAATCGTCGCTGCTGCTGTTCGCCCTGGTTAATCACCTTGATCAATAACCAACGATCCGCCTCTTCTGCCCTTAACTGCTGACGTAATGTGGGAGAAGCCTGTAAATTTATCAGTTGTTCAACCTCACCATTTTGATGCCCAAGATAGACAGACTGAAATAACGGATTACGTTGCATCACCGCAACCAGTAGCTGGCGGGTTTCATCACTAATTTGTGGGTTATCGATTAGTCTGGGTAGTTGTTTTAATTCATTAATTTCGTGAAAAGCGCGTGTATCTATCGACTCAAGATAATCGCGGATATTGGCTAATGTTTGTTGATAACGTGTATTAAGCGTGCTCTCGGCTAAATTTTTATTAACGTAATATTGTGTTGTGATGGCGACCACCGCCACCAATAAACTGGAAAACATGAAACCAGCCATAACAGCAGTGCGGATTGATAATTGAAATTTTTTGTTTCGCTGTTCCATCCCAGCCCTCTTTGGCGAAAAAACTTAGTCAAACAGATAATCGACCGCTGAAGCTTGTCACATAGTTTTAGTTACTTACTAAGAACACGTTCAGATTTTGCAAATTAAGCTGAATATGCAAACCTAAGCGAATTTGCCAGCACGTATAATCATTGCTTGATAATGACATTAAACATTTTAGCTGTCTGGAAAGACAACCCTTTATTACAAATAAGTCCAAGGCTTGGACAGCACTGCTTTTCATTATGCAAAAAAGAATCAAACATTATTTACTGTTCAGTTGCGGCTGGTTATGTGTCGTTTTAGGCATTATTGGTGCCCTGCTGCCTGTTGTTCCGACCACACCATTTATGGTGCTCGCTCTGGCATGTTTTGCCGAGACATCTCCACGTTTTCATAATATGTTGCTGAATAACCGCTGGATTGGCGCACCATTAAAACAGTGGGATCAAACCAAGACCGTTCGGCGACGTACTAAAATCCAGGCGGTTATCATGCTGGTAATTGCTTTTAGCTTTTCCATTACGATGTTATGGGGTCGTACCGGCATGCAACTGATGGTGCTGGGTTTGGCAGTAATAATGATAGGCTTTGTGCTGAGATTAAAAGAAGCTGAGCCGAAATATGAAGATTGATGAGCTTATCAAACAACGTCACAGCACCCGAGCCTTTATCGACAAAGCGGTAGACGAAAAGCTTATCCATGACATACTCGACACCGCCCGATTTGCACCTTCTGGCGCCAATACTCAGCCCTGGCAAGTTGCCGTAGTGACTGGTAAGACCAAACAGCAAATCAGTGAGTGTTTGGTTGAGGCTTTTCAAAGTGGTGTTAAGCCAAAACCTGACTACCCTTATTATCCCGAAACCTGGCGCTCAACTTATATCGAACGCCGCCGTGCCTGTGGTTTGCAGCTTTATCAAAGTTTACAGATTGATCGAAAAGATAAGCTGGCTCAACAGCAACAATGGGAAGCTAATTATCGGGCGTTTGATGCGCCGGTGATGTTGCTGTTTTTTATGGATGCAGAGATGCAGACCGGCTCGTTTCTCGATTTAGGTATGTTTCTGCAAAATTTGATGTTAGCGGCTCAAAACAAAGGTCTTGCCAGCTGTCCACAAGCGGCATTGGCCGAATATGCCGAACAAATTAAAAGCATTTTGCATTATCCTGCTGACACTATTTTGGTCTGTGGTATGGCTTTGGGTTATGAAGATGTTGATGCTGCGGTTAATCAATACCGCACAGCACGTGAACCGGTCGCCGCATTTACCCGCTTTTTTACCTGATTTTGGAGTTTTTATATGGATTTAACGACATTTCTAAGCACCTTAAATGATAATCCTTCGGCGCTGGATTTCGAAGATACCATTGCGGTGATTGATGCGAATTATCAATTCACGCCCACCGCATTTCATAACGGTGAGTTGCATAATGAGGCTGGAGAAAATAATGGCTCGTGCAAAATTCTGTTTTTTGGCATTTTGCACGAATTAGGTGAATCACAGACTTTGGCCTGCTTCGGTCGGTATTACCGAAGCGATGTCCTGCTCAACCCAAAAGGTGAAGATCACCAGAATATTCGTAACTTTCTAAAGTTTGGCTGGGATCGTGTGAGTTTTAATGGTGAAGCTCTTACCCCCAATCATTAAGACTGACAAATAAAAACCCCGAACGCAGAGTTTTGCATTCGGGGTTTAAATTGGTTTGCTTAGAGCAATACCCGCTCAATACCACCAGCTTTCACATTATCAATAAACTGTGTATGCCATTTGTCACCTAAAACATGTTTGGCCACTTCGACCACAATGTAATCAGTTTCAATGCCAGTATCTTCGCTGTAACGTGAAAGACCTTGCTGACAAGCCGGGCAAGAGGTCAACATTTTCACATTGCCTTTTACTGCTTTGTCTTGTCCGGTCAGCTCTTTAATGCCTTTGGTGATTTCTTCTTCCTTGCGGAATCGAACCTGTGTGGCAATATCCGGACGCGACACAGCAAATGAACCAGCCTCACCACAGCAGCGATCATTCAATGTCACCTGCTGGCCCAGTAAGGAAGCCGCCACATTGGTGGATTTGTAGGTTTTCATCGGTGTGTGACAAGGCTCGTGATACAAATATTGCACGCCATCCACACCTTCCATCTTGACGCCTTTTTCCATCAGATATTCGTGAATATCCAATAACCGGCAGCCAGGGAAAATCTTTTCAAATTCATATTTGAGCAGCTGATCCATACAGGTACCGCAAGACACGATAACGGTCTTGATATCCATATAGTTCAATGTATTGGCAACCCGATGGAATAATACCCGGTTGCTGGTGGAGATCGCCGTCGACTTTTCATCATCACCGATAGAAGCCTGCGGATAACCACAGCATAAATAACCCGGCGGCAATACGGTTTCCGTACCCACCTCATACAACATCGCCAAGGTCGCCAAACCTACCTGACTGAATAGTCTTTCGGAACCACATCCCGGGAAATAGAACACCGCATCCGAATCTTCTGTGACTTTGGTGGGATCACGCAGGATCGGCACCATTTTGTCATCTTCCAGCCCCAACATGCCTCGCGTGGTACGCGTTGGCAAATTGCCTGGCATCGGTTTTTTGACAAAATGTACAACCTGTTCCCGGATCGGTGTTTTACCCGTAGTAGGCAACGGCCGTTTTTTCTTGCGATTCGCTAATATCCCTAAATATTTTGCTGCCGCATGTGCCAGTCGCTGAGCTTTGAAGCCCATTTGAATCATGGTTTTATGCATGATTTTAACGGTTAACGGATCTGTTGCATTCAGATACGCCATCGAAGACCAGGTGCCCAGATTCATATGCCGTTTGCCCTGCTTTTTCAGCACGGCACGCAACTTCATCGACACATCACCAAAATCGATATTCACCGGGCATGGGTTCAGGCAGCGATGACAAACTGTGCAATGATCAGCTACATCATTCATTTCTTCAAAATGACGTACTGATATGCCGCGGCGGGTTTGTTCCTCATAAAGAAACGCTTCCATAATCAAACCGGTACCCAGGATCTTGTCGCGCGGCGAGTAATACAAATTGGCACGCGGCACGTGGGTAGTACATTCTGGTTTACATTTACCGCAACGCAGGCAGTCCTTGATATCGTTGTTGATCTCACCCAAGTCACTGGCTTCAAGAATCAATGCTTCCTGCTGCAATAATCTCAATGATGGCGTGTAGGCATTTTCTAATCCGGAGCCTGCCAGCAATTTACCGGCGTTGAAACGACCAAACGGATCGACTTTTTGTTTATAACCGGCAAAGGCATCAATTGTAGCTTTGTCCAGATATTGCATCTTGGTAAGACCAATACCATGCTCACCGGAGATAACACCGCCCAAATCACCTGCCAGTTTCATAACATCATCAACGATCAATTCTGCTTCATGCATCATTTGATAGTCGTTGGAGTTCACCGGAATATTGGTGTGCACGTTACCATCGCCCGCATGCATATGCGTGGCCACAAACAGACGGCTTGAACGCAGCTCTTTATGAATCTCATCCAGCTTATTGCGCAATGCTTCCAGCGATTGCCCCTGGAACATTTCTTTAAGCGGCTTTTCAACTTCTTTACGATAGGAAACGCGAAGATCACGGCGCTGCAACACATTAAATAAGGTATCACTTTCCGCCAGCAGATTAATCACGCCATCGGCTAACAGTTCGCGATGATTCAAAGCCACTGAATCCAGATTATCTAAAACCTCTTTCCAGCGAGTCTGAACCACACGTAAATGGCTACATGCTGCATCAATTTTGGATTGCAGAATGGCGTCATTTTCCGCACTGTCATCGAGTTTTTTGACCGTTTGTTTTAACTCTTTCGGCTGACTGCTTAAAAACTGCAGCACCGCATCCACCATGCGTAATTTATTCTGGGTCGAGTGAATGATATTGATGCGTTCGATGCCGTCGTTATATTCTGACAGGCGTTCCAATGGAATAACCACATCTTCGTTAATTTTGAAGGCGTTGGTATGTTTGGCAATGGCCGCCGTACGCGCACGGTCAGCCCAGAATCGGGCTCGAGCTTCAGGGCTAACAGCAACAAACCCTTCACCTTCACGGGCATTTGATAAACGTACTACCTCAGAACTCGCTTCAGCCACCGCGTCTTCATCATCACCGACGATATCGATCAGTAGTACCATTTTGGGTAATTCTGAACGTGGCGCTTTAGTGCTGTAATCCACGGCTTTTACATAACGTTCGTCCAGATGTTCCATACCCGCCAACAACACTTTTTTGTTGTTATCAAGGAAATCTTTGGTTTCCACAATTGCCGGCACGGCTTTACTCAGATCGTTACCAAAGAATTCCAGGCACACGGTGCGAATAAATTGCGGCATACGATGCAATACAAATACTGCAGAAGTAATCAGGCCATCACAGCCTTCTTTCTGGATGCCGGGCAAACCGCCCAAAAATTTATTGGTAACGTCTTTACCCAAGCCGAGCTTACGTAATTGTTGAGCGGGAATAGCAATGTCTTCCGGCTCTTCCAATAAAGTTTTGCCATCAGCCTGAAAACGGCTGATACGGAAAGTCGCCATCTCAATATCATGGATTTTGCCCATGTTGTGATTAAGCCGCTCCACTTCCATCCAGGTAGCATCGGGGGTCACCATTCTCCAGGAGACCAGATTGTCCAGCGCAGTTCCCCACATAACGGCTTTTTTACCGCCGGCATTCATCGCCACATTACCACCGATAGTGGACGCATCCTGAGAGGTAGGATCAACCGCAAATACCAGACCATGCTTGCCAGCAAGATCAGATAAACGTCGGGTAACCACCCCTGCTTCAGCCCTGACGGTGGCTACTTCATCATCACGTCCATGAAGTTTGCGATAGACAACCGATCCCAAGCCTTCCAGCTTTTCGGTATTGATCACCACGCTGTCAGCGGTCAAAGGAATCGCACCACCGGTATATCCAGTACCACCACCGCGTGGAATAACCGTTAATCCCAACTCGATACTGGCGGCGATAATGGCAGCCATTTCTGCTTCAGTATCCGGTTTAATAACTGCAAGTGGATACTCTACACGCCAGTCTGTGGCATCCGTTACGTGTGAGACTCGGGACAAACCATCAAAACAGATATTGTGTTTTTTGGTGACACGGCTAAGACGGCGCATCACCACTTTGCGGCGATCGGCAGTTGCCAGCAATTCACGCTCAAATTTTTCTACTGCCTTACGGGCTGCTTGTTCCAGCTGTAATGCCAGTTGATTATCGTTTTCTGTCGCACGCTGACGGATCTGATCCAAACGGTGATGCAAAGCATGGCGCAATGAATCCCAGCGCTTGCTGTTTTCAATCAAATCATCCTGAATATACGGATTACGGGTGATAACCCACATATCGCCCAGCACTTCAAACAGCATCTTTGCACTGCGGCCTGTTTTGCGTTGTTCACGTAACTGTTGCAGAATTTCCCACATCGGTTCTCCCAGATATCGAATAACGATTTCGCGATCTGAGAAAGAAGTATAGTTGTAGGGGATTTCTCTTATACGAGTTGACATAATGGGTCAGCTAATCCTGATTGAGAAGTGAATTTAATCGCAGATTTTAACACGAAGCCCGCTATTATAAGACCCATTTATAGTGAGCCTTTTGCCGGAAGTGGCAGTTAACGAGAAAAATATGGAAATTATACAAATTGTTGCACTTGCCCTGTTACAGGGCCTGACTGAATTCCTGCCCATTTCAAGCTCCGCTCATTTAATACTGCTACCGATTATTGCCGGTTGGGAAGATCAGGGACTGGCTTTTGACGTTGCTGTGCATGTTGGTACATTGGCTGCGGTCATTTTTTATTTTCGCGCCACTATCAGACAACTTATCGCAGACTGGTTTCGCTCACTGCAACAAAGACAAACCGTAGGTGAAAGTAAATTAGCCTGGGCAGTAATTCTTGGCACCATTCCGGTTGGCCTTGCCGGATTGTTTTTAGGCGACTTCATAGAATTATTCCTACGCAGTCCGCTGGTCATAGCCGCCACTACTATTATATTCGGCCTGTTATTAGGCTTTGCAGACTGGCAAGGCAAACGAGATCGCACTGAACAACAAATGAGCTGGAAAGATATTCTCATTATCGGTGTAGTTCAGGCATTAGCATTAATTCCCGGTACTTCACGCTCAGGTGTTACTATGACCGCAGCGTTGATGTTGGGTTTGACACGGGAAGCCGCTGCCAGATTCTCCTTTTTATTATCAATACCAGTAATTTTTCTTGCCGGTAGTTTGGAAACAATCAAACTAATTGAAGCGGATCAAGCTACGGATTGGTTTGCTTTAACTGCAGGTGCTATTTTTTCTGCGATTAGTGCATATCTTTGTATCTTTTTGTTTCTGAAATTACTTGAACGGATAGGTATGTGGCCTTTTGTCATTTACCGCTTAGCACTTGGTGGCATCCTGCTGTTTATATTTAGTTAATTGCAGTTGACATACTTTGCTCGAATCCGTAACATTCTCCCTCTTTATTTGACCGCATGCGTATATTTTCAGGAGCACCCCGCGGAATGAAAACCTTAAGTGCAAAACCAGCAGAAGTTCGTCGCGACTGGTTCGTAATTGATGCCGATGGCAAAACTCTGGGCCGTATGGCAACAGAAATCGCTCGCCGTCTGCGCGGCAAACACAAAGCTATCTATACACCTCACGTTGATACTGGCGATTACATTGTTGTTGTGAACGCTGAAAAACTGCGTGTATCTGGCAACAAAATGAAAGATAAAATTTACTATCACCACACTGGTCACATCGGTGGTATCAAATCTATCTCGCTGGAAAAACAACTGGACAAAGCGCCTGAGCGTGTTATCCAGACAGCAGTGAAAGGCATGTTGCCTAAAAATCCTTTGGGCCGTGCTATGTTCAGCAAACTGAAAGTTTATGCTGGTACTGAACATCCACACGCAGCTCAACAACCTAAAATGCTCGAAATTTAATCGGATAACGTCATGGCAGATTCTTACTACGCTACAGGCCGCCGCAAAAGCTCAACCGCTCGTGTATTCATGAAGCCAGGCAGCGGCAACATTACCATCAACACTCGCAGCCTTGAAGATTACTTCGGTCGTGAAACATCTCGCATGGTTGTTCGTCAGCCACTTGAACTAGTTGAAATGCTAGATAAAGTCGACCTGAAAATCACCGTTCGTGGTGGTGGTAATAACGGTCAAGCTGGTGCGATTCGTCATGGTATCAGCCGCGCATTAGTTGAATACAACAGCGAACTGAAAACTGACTTACGTAGCGCAGGGTTCATTACTCGTGATGCTCGTGCCGTTGAACGTAAGAAAATCGGTCTGCATAAAGCACGTAAGAAACCACAATTCTCAAAACGTTAATACGACGTTTTCAGAACAAAAAAACCACCTTCGGGTGGTTTTTTTTGTTTAAAACTTCACAAACAGCTTGAATCATGTTATCTAATAGACTGATTTTGTTAGACTATAAAAAGGATAAGAGAGATGAGAATACAGGGCATTATTGGACTGATTGGATTACTGACCTGCTTCAGCGTTCAAGCGCAATCCCCAGAAATCGCTATCTCAGCAGGTAGTTTTGAAGTTTTTGAAGACAGCTCACTAGAGTTGGGCATTGAATATCGTTTTGCATCACAAGAATCCTTTTTCAACATCATTCCTGCTGTAGGTGTCAGCGCGAATACCGATGGTGGCTATTGGGCTCATGCTGGCGGCCGATACGATATCAATCTCGGTGAGAGATGGATTTTAACTCCTCAGCTCGCCGTAGTGGGTTATGAGGATGGAGATGGTCAGGATCTGGGTAGCGGCTTTTTATTTCGTTCAGGCATTGAGCTTGGTTACCGGGTAGCTCCAGGTTCCCGTCTGGCATTAACGCTCTATCATATGTCTAATGCCAATCTCGCCAAAAACAATCCTGGTTCAGAATCATTGATCCTGAGCTACACTTTTTCACCGTTTAATCGCTGAGTTTTTTATAAAATAAACCTTTGCCCTCAGGCTGCGTTTTAAATCGCCGATGCATCCACAAGTATTGCGCCGGCGATTTTTTTATTTCCGCTTCGACCCAATCATTGACTCTCTGCGCATCTGCCAAGTCATCGCCAATTGGGTAATTCTCCCATGCAGGCCCGATATCAATTGAATAGTTGCCATTAGCCAAGCGCCTCGGCACATAAGGCACAATGGCTGCCCCACTCATTTTGGCAAGTCGTGCCGTCGCCGGGATAGTCGCCGCATTAATACCAAAAAATTTCGCAAACACACTGGTTCTACGGCCAAAATCTTGATCCGGGGCATACCATACAACCTTATTTTTCTTTAAAGCTCGTAACATGCCTCGCATATCCGCCTGTAACACTGTGCCTTCACTATGGCGTTCGCGTTGAACTAGCATTACCGCATTGAAGAGCGGACTTTTCAGTTCTCGAAACATGACATAGCACGGCTGCTTCAACATGATCAGCCGTCCACCTAACTCCATACTGGTAAAGTGTCCTGTTAATAACAGCACACCCTTGCCCTTTGCCAATGCATTTTGAATATGTTCAAGACCATGGTATTCAACGCGTTTTTGCAGACTTTTATCACTGGCCCACCAACTCACAGCGGTTTCAATCGGCATCATGCCCATCGTCAACATATTTTCTCTAAGTAAACTTTCGCGTTCGCTTGATGGCATATCAGGAAAACATAATTCAAGATTCCGTTTGGCGACTCGCTCGCGATCTTTCATAAATAATCGCATCAAGCGCCCTAAGTTGCGACCAGCAAAAAGTTGCCATGATTTTGGCAAATAAATCGAAAGTCGCATAAGCAGCAAGCCAAGCCAATTAGGCCAGAATCGAGGGTGAAGGAATTTTTTACTGAGAATTTTCATCGCGGCATTAACAATACAAAACAGCGTCTATGCTATCATCCCAACTCAATTTAAGCTTAAAAAACTCCCTGCAGTGAGACCAATTTGAAAGTTTTTTACTCAATTTTATTCTATCTTGCTACGCCACTTATTCTAATGCGATTAATCTGGCGAGGATTTAAAGCACCGGATTACTTTAAACGCTGGAATGAGCGTTTCGGATTTATTAAATCGCGTACATCTACACAAAAACTCATCTGGGTTCACGCCGTATCGGTAGGCGAAGCTGAAGCCTGCAGACCTTTGATTCAAGGTTTACAACAACGTTATCCTGCACACAAAATTCTTATCACCACCATGACACCGACCGGAAGTGCACGGGTGAAAATGCTGTTTGCTGATAAGGTAATGCATGTCTACCTGCCATATGACCTCCCTTTTGCTGTGAAACGATTCTTGAAAGCAATGCGCCCTCAATTTGGCGTCATTATGGAAACAGAGCTTTGGCCAAACTTGATCATGGAATGTGCAAAACAGTCCATACCTTTGGTCATCGCAAATGCACGATTATCTGCACGCAGTGCACGTGGTTATCAGAAAGTAAGCAAGCTGGCAGGACAAATGCTACAAAGCTTGCCATTGATTGCTACGCAAACTCATAGCGATCGTGAACGATTTATACAATTGGGTGCCGCGAAAGAAAAAGTACATGTTGTTGGCAATCTGAAGTATGAAATCACCCTACCCGCCAGTGCTATTGAACGAGCCGAAGCTATTCGTGCTTTATGGGGTAATCGGCCGGTATTTATTGCTGCCAGCACCCATGAAGGTGAAGAAGAACAGATTATAGATGCGGCTCGCAAAATTCGCGGGCAGTTTCGTGATTTATTATTGATTATCGTACCCCGCCATCCTGAACGTTTTGACCGAGTTGCAGCTTTATGTCGACGCTCAGGATTAAACACACTGCGTAGAAGTGAAGGTAAGCCTTGTAACAGCCAAGTTCAGGCCTTAGTTGTCGATTCCATGGGTGAGCTGTCCACCTTTTATGGAACCGCTGATGTAGCCTTTGTCGGGGGCAGCTTGGTTGCTCATGGTGGTCATAACCTATTAGAACCGGCAGCGCTTTCCAGACCCGTCATTATCGGGCCGCATTATTTTAACTTTCTTGAAGTCACCAAACAGTTTGTGGAGCATCATGCCGCTATTGAAGTAAAAAATGCTGAGCAATTAGCCGATACTGTGATTGATTTATTAACAGCGCCGCAACGTCGAGCCGAAATGGGTGATGCAGGTCGGCAATTAATTGAACAAAGTAAGGGGGCAAGTCAGCGCCTGCTTAACCTTATTGATATTTATATCAGTCATGCTAAGCGATGAAGACTGGATGCGTCAGGCTTTGTTGCTGGCGCAGCAAGCTGAGCAACTGGGAGAAGTACCCGTTGGCGCAATCATTGTATTAGACGATCAGATTATCGGCTCTGGATGGAATCAACCCATCAGCCAACATGATCCGACAGCACATGCCGAAATTATTGCTTTGCGTGCAGCCTGTTTGCAGCAACAGAACTATCGACTACCTAACGCCACAATGTATATCACATTAGAACCCTGCATCATGTGTGCTGGAGCCATTGTGCATGCGCGAATTGAGCGAGTGGTATTTGCTGCAGCTGAGCCTAAAACCGGCGCTGCCGGTAGTTGTTTTAATGTTTTCAATACTCCACAACTGAATCACCGCGTTAAATGTGAGGGCGGACTGTTAGCTGACGAAAGTAGTGCAATACTTAAAACTTTTTTCCGATCTAAGCGATAAACATCACATTTACTAATGTTTACCGCCGAATTTGGGGAAATTAAGGTGTGCAAACCAATACTTATGTAGCATAATTTTGTGCCCTACTGACAGTAGTGATGTTTTGAAAAAGCTATTTTTTCTCATTCTCATGCTCTGCATATTAAACGCTTGCAGCACTTCCAGTAATCAACTTGAACAGATTCTGGAACGCGGCGAACTGCGAGTCGTCAGCCGTTATGGTTTAACCAGTTATTACACTAACTCTGGTCAGCTTGCAGGATTTGAGTTCGATCTGGCACAAGCTTTTGCAGATTATCTGGGGGTTGAACTCAAAGTAACGGTTCCCAATACACTCAGTAAAACTTTGGATATGATTGAGAATGGTCAGGCAGATATCGCTGCGGCTGGATTAACCATTACCCGAGCAAGGCAAAACCGGTTACGTTTTGGGCCGATTTATCATGAAGTGACTCAACAATTAATTTATCGTCACGGCAGCCCTAAACCCCGTGATATTACTGAAATCAGCAGCGGTCAGTTAGAGATTCTTGCCAATAGCAGCCATGCTGAACAGCTCGCCTTATTGCAACAAGAAATTCCACTACTCTCATGGACAGAAAATCAATCTATCGATTCAAGTGGCCTATTACAGCTGGTTCAACTTGAATTAATTGATTACACCATTGTTGATTCTAATGAGATGTCGGCCAGTCATGGTCTATATCCCGAATTACGTGTCGCTTTTGATGTTTCGGATCCTCAACCTCTTGCCTGGGGAATGCGCCGCAGTGAGGATATGAGTTTACAACTCGCGGTAACAGCTTTTTTTGAAGAAATTGAAAACACAGGCTATCTGGATCAATTGATTGAAACCTATTTCGGTCATATCCGTCGTTTTGACTATGTCGATTCCCGCGCCATTCATCGCCGAATCCAAACGCACCTGCCTCAATACGAATCGATGTTTAAAGCGGCCGCATTAGCCTATGGTTATGATTGGCGATTACTGGCGGCTATGGCCTATCAAGAATCACACTGGAATCCGGAAGCTGTTTCCAGTACCGGTGTTCGGGGCTTAATGATGCTCACTCAGGCCACCGCCAATGAAATGGGGGTTACTGATCGGGAAGATCCTGAGCAAAGTATCTTTGCTGGTACGGCCTATTTGACCATTATAAAGAACCGTTTGCCTGAGCGTATTGCCGAACCGGATCGAACCTGGCTGGCTTTGGCAGCCTATAATATTGGTCTGGGTCATCTGGAAGATGCTAGGATCCTTACCGAAAAAAATGGCGGTAATCCAGATCGCTGGGCCGATGTTCGTGAAAATTTGCCGTTACTGGCAAAACAACAGTGGTTTAGTCAGACTCGTTATGGTTATGCCCGTGGTGGAGAACCTGTACGTTTTGTCGGTAATATCAGGCGTTACTACGATATCATGCTGCACCATGATGAGGTCAACCGAAACTCGACCACACCGCCGGCAGAACCCAATCAGACACTGCCAGCAGCCTTATAAAAGGCAAAAAAAAGCCGGTTAATTAACTAACCGGCTTTTTTAATTCTAAAGCGCTTTATTTTTCTGCTTCAATTTTTTCAATCAAATGCTCAACGACATTTAACATTTCAGTCATGCTGCCGGCTTTAGGAGCATCGGTATGATATCGCCCATCAACGATGATTGAAGGTACGCCGCTTACACCTGCCGTTTGGCTGATCACCAGAGCTTTTTTCACATTGGTTTTAACGGTAAATGAATTCATAGTTTCCAGGAATTTGTCACGATCAATACCTTGCTCAGCAACAAAATCCAATAAACGCTCTTCTGTATCCAAACGACGTTTATCAATATGAATGGCATTAAATAAGGCTTTATGCAGTTTCTCAAAATCCCCTGTCACTTGTGACGCATAAAAAACTCTTGCCAGTTGCAACCAGCTATCACGAAAAATAGCCGGTACCTGAGTAAATTTAACATTCTCAGGCAAGGTTTCTTTCCACTGCATAATTTGTGAATCTAAGGTAAAGCAATGCGGACAGGAATAAGAAAATAATTCCATGACTTCAATCTGTTCACCGGAAGTGTTTTTTGCCATACGCTGAGAGGTAGGCTCATAATGCTCACCTTCTTTGTATTTTGCTGAGTCTGCTGACACAGAAAATGGCACCAGCAAAGCTGCTGTGGTCAGTAACAGAGCGCGGAATGATCTTGTCATTTAAATATCCTTAAATTTTAAAATTACAAACTGCCGTAAGAATGAAGACCGGACAGAAACATATTGACACCTAAAAAGGCAAATAAGGTCACAAACAACCCGACAATTGCCCACCAGGCCATCGGTACACCATTCCAGCCTTTTGTCATACGCATATGTAACCAGGCAGCGTAGTTTAACCAGACAATCAACGCCCAGGTTTCTTTTGGATCCCATGACCAGTAGCCACCCCAAGCTTCTGCTGCCCACAAGGCGCCAAGTATGGTTGCCACGGTAAAAAAGGCAAAGCCCAAGGCAATGCTTTTATACATTAAGTCATCCATCATGGTCAGTGGTGGCATAGCTTTAACCAAGCCACTGTCAGGATTCTTGTTAGCTCGCCAACTGACCAGCAAATAAGCGATTCCGATCATGGCAGCCATAGCAAATGCACCGTAACCGATGAAATTTGCCGGTACATGAATTTTCATCCAATAACTCTGCAGTGCAGGAACCAATGGCTGAATTTCATGCGCATTGCGTTCAAACGCATACCAGAGTTGGAAAATAACGGCAGCGGAAATGACCAATAAAACAAAACCACCCAAACTACGGACTTGATAGCGACGTTCGTAAAATAAATAAATCAGTGCAGTTACAACGGCAAACAGGATAAAGACTTCATACAGGTTGCTGACCGGAATATAACCAATATCAGCCCCCATCATATGGGTCTCACGCCAACGTACCATCAGACCGGTCATACCAAATGTAGTTGCTATCCAGGTAAAGGCACTACCAACTTTTTCGGTATAACTGGAACGGAAAATCAATCCGCCAAAATAAGTGAAGGTTGCGGCAATGAAAAACACACTCATCCACATGATTGCAGATTGACTGGCCAGCATGTATTTGAGAACGCCATTGGTTTCAGCGGCACCCAGATCGCTTCCATACAGTTGCAAAGCAATTAAACTTAATATCGCAACAGCAATTGAGTGTCCTCTAAAACCGGGCCATTTATTACCCACCATTGCCATACTGATAGCGGTAAAAATTAGAATGGAAACTTCATAAACATCCAGCACTTCTTGGTAAACCGTCAAAATACCTATGGTTGCCAGTAATAAAAGGCCGTACCACCACCAAGTATGGGCAGCAGGTTTTGTCATTATTTCAGTATTTGTTGTCATAGGTTTCTCATACTCTTTATCGCGCTTTCATTTATGAACCTGGCTAAAGGTTGGAGTTCCCCGTTTTAGCCGCCAGCTGTGTTC
This sequence comes from Methylophaga muralis, assembly GCF_001720165.1. Classification (GTDB taxonomy): domain Bacteria; phylum Pseudomonadota; class Gammaproteobacteria; order Nitrosococcales; family Methylophagaceae; genus Methylophaga; species Methylophaga muralis. The sequence goes on along the minus strand of NZ_MCRI01000015.1, from coordinate 9,284 downwards.
TTTGCTCGTTGAAAAATGTATCAAATTCTCGTGCGTTTCGATTGGTTGAACCCGCCAGAATAATGTTGGTTTGACCGTTCTCCTGTTCAAGCCATGCCCAAAATCGTCTTTGAGGAAGGTAGAACAAGAGAAAAATACCAATTACTAACAAGGCGCAGCCGAAATACACCACATTTTTGCCAGGCGCTTTAGCAATTTGCAGGCCTGTTGATTGGATATGTTCAAAATCGGTCAAATGTAAAAATACCGGCGAGCCATAACGCGACAAGGTACCAATGCTATCGACCGTATCCTGTAAAAACAGTAATTGTTCATTGCTGACTGTTTCAGCATCAATTCCATCCATGCTGAAATAAATCCGCGCCAGCATTTCTCGTAACATTCCTAGATAAGCAGGCGCCAAATTGTCACGTTCTGCATCCGGAAGATTGTTGTCAATAAAGTCCCTGACCTCATCAAAACCACCACGCACAAACATTTTAATAAGGGTTTCCAGAGTTTGTTGCAAACTCTCTTCCAGCGATTCGTCTCGCTCCGGCAACATAGCCAGCGCCTCAATCATCATCGAATTAGCAATACTCGATACTAATTGCTGATCTCGAAGCAGAGCTGAATATTGCAGGAAACGATTCAGGCTGCCATCTTCATCAACAGGTAAATAGAGATAAGCAAAAGACTCGGACGGAGTATTCCGCACACCACTTAAAAAGTACTCGCGACCATCACGTTCTACAGGAAACATATAGTTTTCATATTCCCTGGCTTCGCCTGTCTGAGTACGCAACTTGAACGTAAAGTTCGGGCCAAAGTCACGAACATTTCGCGAATCGTCTTCAGTGGGATCCGGGTTGATATTGAATGGGCGGAAATCAATCATTTCCAGCTGCATGCTTTCCTCACCCCACAGCATTTGCCGATTTTCAAATACTTTGGTCTGGATAGACACGGGCTCGGTACCAGCTCGACTATCTAATGGCCAGGCATCAAGACTTAATATTGAACCGCCATCACTGAAACTGGCTTGATAAATAGCATGGCCACGATAAATCAAAGGATGATTTACTGCGATAGTTGCTTCCATAGGCGCATCCAACTCATCATCGTGAATCACTAAATCAGACTCAAATGATTTCGGTTGACCGTTTGGATAATGTTCAATTCGGAAATCTTTAACTTCAATACGAAACGGCAAAGCTTGTAACAAATAACCGTCACGCACTGGTAAAAAAACTACTTCTGACGCCTTACCTTCCGGAATACTAACTGAACCTCTAAATCCCTGATTGCCCTCTCCCAGCCGACTCTCAGCCGGAATCTCACGAATAGATAGATCGCGGGTTTCAATTTTGATATCGCCGCGCCATTCTGCAAGCTTAAGCGGCATATTGCTGTCAAATAAACCACCGACACATATGACTACAATCGCAATGTGGGTGAATAAGTAGCCGAGACGATTCATCCCGCCACGCATGGCGGAAATTAGGATCGCATCTTCTTGTTTGACAGTTTGCCGACTGCGAAAGCCGAGATTTTTGAATTCCTGTTGCAGATTATTGGCAACGGTTTGCAGGGTATTATTTGATTGCCATTGAGCATTGTGATGCATGGCTTTTAGTGATTTTTTCTGCACATTAGTGCGCAGTTGCCACATCTCTTTGGTCATAGCGGGAAAATGACGGATAACACAGACAGATGTTGAAATAACCAATAACGCCAGGATGGCGACAAACCACAAAGCACTATAAACATCATAGAGCCCGAGCTTATCGAAGACATCAAACCAGTAAGGTCCAAATTTGATGACATAATCAGCATAAGGTTGATTTTGCTGCAGAACGGTACCGATAACAGAGGCGATGGCCAATGTCAGCAAGAGCGTAATAGCCAATTCCATTGAGCCGATAAATAATAATAAACGGCGAGTAAAACTCAGGCTGGATGGACCTTTTTTTGTGGCGTCAGACATGAAATTGCTCAAAAATGGGCTGATTTTTAACTCCGGTGCAATTTTAGATAATTGCACCGGAGCAACATCAGCAATTAATGCAGACCGGATACATAAGCGGCAACCGCTTTGATCTCTTCCTCTGTCATTTTAGAAGCAATATCACGCATCATACCGTTAGGATCGTTATGACGTTCCCCATTAGCAAAAGCATGTAATTGCGCTTCTGTATAGGCACGATATTGAGCAGATAGTTTCGGCCATTTCGCCGAAGGCATGCCGCTTCCGTTTGGTCCATGACATGCCATGCAGGCTGGTACACCAGACTCACTGTTTCCACCGCGATAAATCTGTTTGCCAAGTTCTAACAAATCCTCACTTACCGCGCCTGGGGTGGCTTCTTTGCTGGCATAAAATGCCGCTAAATCAGCCATATCTTCTTCAGACAAACCGGCAACCATTGGCGCCATGATGGCATTTTCACGTTTACCGCTTTTGAATTCGACCAGTTGTTTGTAGAGATAACTGGCATGTTGTCCAGCCAGTTTAGGATACATATCTGATGGGCTGTTACCATCAGCGCCATGGCAGGCAGCACATACGGCTGATTTTGCCTTCCCGGCTGAGACATCACCTGCCGCTAAACCAAGTGGCGAACTCGTTACTCCCAAACCCAGCACCACCGCTGAAATAATTTTTTTCATTGTAATTCCTAGACACTAACTTTCGGATACAAAACTTCCGGTATGCTACTCTTATTGGCACTTTTTTGCACCTGGAAAGACTGACATGTCAGAGTTATACCGTAGCGCGCATTATACTGTCAGCGCGACACAATTGTCTCAATTGCCCTCCGACGCCGGATACGAAGTCGCTTTTGCGGGCAGGTCTAATGCCGGGAAATCCAGTGCTATCAACACTATCACCGGTATCAAAGCCTTAGCGCGCATTAGTAAGACACCCGGAAGAACACAAATGATCAATTTTTTTCATCTGGATGAAGAGCGCGCGCTAGTCGATCTTCCCGGTTACGGTTATGCCAAAGTCCCGGAAAAAATGAAGCTGAAATGGCAGGCAACCTTAAGCAAATATCTGGAAACGCGCCAATCTTTACGCGGATTAATGTTGATGATGGATATTCGTCATCCGTTAAAAAACTTTGACCTGCAAATGCTAGGCTGGGCAAAACAAGCTGAACTACCGATCCATATTCTGCTGACCAAATCAGATAAACTGGGCCGTGGAGCAGGTGGCAATACATTACAACAAGTTCGCAAAGAATTATCAGAGGCAGGTTTAGTGGCTTCGGTTCAATTATTTTCGTCTTTAAATCATCAAGGTCGTGATGAAGCTATACAGGTTCTGGATGAATGGTTTGAACTTTCAACGCCAGAACAACAATAGAAATATCTGCTAACACCATTAAATTACAAAATTTATGCTTCAGGTGATGGCAGATGTCGCCACTCTCTGCTACCGTTAACTGCAATGGGTGAGGTCTTACCAAACCATCTTCAGTTCTATGCTGAAAGCCGTTTCATGGCAACGCAGCCAAAGCCCCTCACCTAAACCTGTTTTTTTCCATAACGATGCCCATTCAAGGATTGCCGCTATGACGCCAAGATATACTGCGATTACTACCCCTTTGCCTGAACTTTATCAGACGTCAAAACTGGGTATGAACACGCTCGCTTTAACAGAAGATTTTAAACGCTATTTTGGAATTTATCTGGGACAGGACAAGGGCTGTGCTTCAGGTCATTACTTGTACTCAGCTATGGCGCACACACTGCGGGATAGATTGTTTGAAAGAATGAAAAACACCAAACATACCTATGCAGAATCAAAATGCAAACAAGCCTACTATCTCTCAATGGAATTTTTAATGGGTCGTGCCACTGGCAATGCCGCATTAAATTTGGGTATTGAAGAGCCATTGAAAAAAGCCTTGGTCAATCTTGGGCTTGAATATGAAGAACTTGCAGAGTTTGAACATGATGCAGGTTTAGGTAACGGCGGTCTAGGCAGGCTGGCCGCATGCTTTATTGATAGTTGTGCCACCTTACAACTACCGGTTACTGGTTATGGACTGCGTTATGAATATGGCATGTTTCAGCAAAAAATAGAAAATGGTCGCCAACAGGAAATGCCCGATCACTGGTTACGTGATGGTAATCCTTGGGAGCTTGAACGTCCTGAGTTCACTCAGCGAGTCAAATTTGGCGGACATACCGAATTACGTCGCAACACCAGCGGACAAATGGAAATCCAGTGGGTTGATACCAATGATGTTCTGGCAGTGCCATACGACTTACCAATTCCCGGTTATCAGAACGGAACCGTGAATCGCTTGCGTTTATGGAAAGCCGCTGCGACCGATGAATTTAATCTGGAAGATTTTAATGCTGGCTCTTATACCGAAGCCGTAGCTGCTAAAAATGAAGCAGAAAATATCAGTATGGTGCTCTATCCAAACGATGCCAGTGAAAATGGCAAAGAATTACGTTTGCGTCAACAGTACTTTCTTGCGTCAGCCAGCTTGCAGGATATTCTGGATTACTGGGTTAACACCCATGGTGAAGATTTTGAAAACTTTGCTGATAAGAATGTATTTCAACTAAACGACACACATCCGACCGTTGCTGTTGCTGAATTAATGCGTCTGCTGATGGATGAGCATCAATTGGGTTGGGACAAGGCTTGGAAAATTACTTCTACGACTATGGCCTATACCAACCATACTTTATTGCCTGAAGCACTGGAACGTTGGCCGGCAAATCTGTTTGGTCGTTTATTACCGCGTATATTGGAAATCATCTACGAGATAAACGCCCGTTTCTTGCGAGAAGTTGCCAATCACTGGCCTGGCGATAAAGAGCGTCTGGCACGTATGTCGATTATTGAAGAAGGTGCTCAGCAGCAAGTTCGTATGGCACATTTGGCTATTGTTGGCAGCTTTTCAGTTAATGGCGTTGCGGCCTTACATTCAGAATTACTGAAAAAAGGTTTGTTTGAAGATTTTTATCAATTGTGGCCGGAAAAATTCAATAACAAAACTAATGGTGTTACACAACGTCGCTGGATGGCCTGGTGTAATCCTGTGCTTAGCAAATTGATTACTGAAACTATCGGCGATAAATGGATCACTCGCCTCAGTGAATTGCAAAATTTAGCGCCTTTGGCTCACGATAAAGATTTTCAAAAATCCTGGCATGAAGCCAAATTTGAAAATAAAAAACGTCTGGCAGCATTGGTGGAAAAAGATTGTGGAGTAACTTTCAATCCTGAAGCTATGTTTGATATTCAAGTAAAACGGATTCATGAATACAAACGCCAGCTACTAAATGTTTTACATGTTATTCATCTCTATGATCAAATCAAACGTGGTCATACCGAAGGATTACCTAAACGCTGTGTCTTATTTGGTGGTAAGGCGGCTCCGGGTTACTTGATGGCAAAACAAATTATCAAGCTCATTAATAATGTAGCCGAAGTTGTGAATAACGATCCCGATGCGAACGATTGGCTTAAGGTCGTCTTTTTCCCTAACTATCAAGTCTCGGTCATGGAAGTTATCTGTCCTGCAGCAGATTTATCCGAACAAATTTCCACAGCAGGTAAAGAGGCATCTGGTACCGGCAATATGAAATTTATGATGAACGGTGCCATTACCATTGGTACCCTGGATGGAGCTAACATCGAGATCCGTGAAGAAGTGGGCGATGACAACTTCTTCCTGTTTGGTTTATCAGAAGAAGAAGTTGCCGAAAAACGTGGAAGCTATAACCCTCAAGCTATCATAGAAAATGATGCTGATTTGAAACGGGTGGTGGATCTATTGAAAGGTGGCCATTTCAATCAGTTCGAGCCAGGTTGTTTTGACAATATTATTCATGCCTTCACCAGCCCACATGATCCTTGGATGACAGTTGCTGATTTCCGCAGCTATATTGATGCACAACATCTTGCGGGACAGGCTTATTTAGATAAAGAACGCTGGACTTCAATGAGCATTATTAATGCGGCACAAAGCGGTAAGTTTTCAACTGACCGTACCATGGATGAATACAACCAGGATATCTGGAAACTTGAAAAAATAGCACCACACCCAGATAGTTAATCGCAGATATACTAATCCCCCGGCCTATAAACGAAATGACGTTATAGACCGGGGTGTTTTTTACGGTGGTTTCAGACTGGTAAAGTCCGTATAATTCGCGCTGTCAGCACAAACACAATGCGCCTGTAGCTCAGTTGGATAGAGTATCGGTTTCCGAAACCGAGGGTCACAGGTTCAATTCCTGTCAGGCGCACCATTTTCAGTGTTTAAAAATTCCACCATACCTATACCTATGAACCAACCCTCAAGGTTGGTTGTAATTCACATAGTCACTTCGATGAAATTTTCGCGAAGCTGAACTTCCGCTTTGGTTATGACTTAACTTGATTCTGATCTTGTTTGAAGCGGTGGTTCAACCTGCCCATACAGTTCAAGTTTGTTATAAAGTGTTTTAACCGTTATACCAAGCTGTTTTGCTGCTTGGGTTTTATTTTGCTGGCATGCATTCAAGGTTGAGATAATCAAGCTCTTTTCGGCTTCTTTGATAGATGTGCCTGGTCCAACACTGCTTTCACTTGTAACCTGAATATTGGAAAAATCAGGTAGTTCGGCCACTGTAATCATATCTTCCGCCAGAATATGCGCTCGCTCTACACAATGTTTAAGCTCCCTGACATTGCCCGGCCAACTGTATTGTGCAAAAACATCCAGCACTTCGTCTGCAAAAACTTTTCCGGTATTTGTTGCTTTATTACGATATGCAAGGAAATGTCTTGCCAACTCGATAGCATCATTATCACGATGGCGTAATGGCGGAATTTTGATGGGGAAATGTGCCAGACGAAAATATAGATCTTCACGAAGGAAACCAGATTCAATGGCTTCTTCGGGTTCTCGATTGGTTGCTGCAATAACCCTTACTTGAGACTGACGTACGACGTCACTACCCACGCGTCTGAATTCACCGCTTTCCAAAACGCGAAGTAATTTACTTTGCAATGCCAAAGGCATCTCGGTAATTTCATCTAATAACAAGGTCCCCTTTCCGCCTTGTTCAAAGAAACCGATATGTTGATTAACGGCACCTGTAAAAGCACCTTTTTCATGGCCAAACAATTCGCTTTCAACCAAATCTGCAGCCAACGCAGCGCAATTCACAGAAACCATGGGTTCACTGGCCCGCTCACTTTGTTCATGAATTGTTCTGGCTGCAACTTCTTTCCCACAGCCACTCTCACCAATCAAAAACACATTCGCATCTGTCTGGCTGACACGACGTATTAATCGATATAGCTTATGCATAACCGCAGAAGAACCTAAAAGCGAGCCATATTGGTCAAGGGTAGATGTAAATGTGGCAGTTTTACGTTGTTTTTTAAGATGTTTAAATTCTTCAGCAAACTCTCTGACAATTTCGACGAGGGGTGTAAAGTCTTTCATCTGTCGAAAATGATAAGCCACTCCCTGAGTCATCATCATGTCCAAGCATTTATTCGGCAGGCCATCACTTAATAAAATCCAATCTGCCGTGTTTTGTAATGGATGTGTTGAGAATAACTTACAGTCAGCTTCAGTGGCTTGTTGAGGCGCATAGATTACCAAGTCTGCTTGATAACTATGATCGCTAAGATCGGCTACCTGAATTAGACTAAAGTCGCATGCTGAAAGTAGATGACTCAATGTCGCTGACAGGACATCATCGGTCGTGATTAGTAGTAATTTAGGCATAAGACTCGTTATCAATTTAGTAATTGATTTTGAGTCTAACATTAGCTATCCGCGGGTTTCTTAACCTAGATAAAAGAGGCTGGAAATAATTTTCCAGCCTCTTTTTACAAGCAGATCCAATAATTTCAACTTACTCGACGTTGCAGAGGTTGTTCGCTTTTCAACCGTTGTAAACGATCTTGACTTAATTGAATATTTGCCAAGTGACCAGCTAAATATGAAGAAATTCGACGATCATTCATTCTTCTTACATAAATTTTAAAAATTTCTAATGATCGCTTTTCCATCATTTCTAAATCAGCGAGATGCTCTTTATTAATCAGCTCGCTAAATGTTCCGTATGCGAGCTTATAGATCGCTCGCATGGTCAAAGCTAACTCAGTGGTACTAGGCTCTGAGTTTTTTAATCCAGAAAAACGTTTGTTAATATCATTAACAATTTCAGCCCGTACCATAGCCATTTCACGAAACAACATTCTTATCTCGCTACTGACCGCCTTCCTTGCGGTCATATTGTAGAAGCTGTATCCATCTGCACAGATACTTTTCAACTCCTGAATAAGCTGTTGTTCTCTGCTATTTAACATGTGACGATCAGTTTGCCACGACAAGTTGATCTTTCACGTCCACGACCTTGTCATAGCCTCTGGCCATTTCAACTGCAAGATCTTTCTCAGTAGCGTTTTTCACATTACCTTTCAAAGTGACAACACCATTATCAGTGGAAACACTGATCTCTGAAGCTTCAAGCTCATCATGCGCTGCAAACTCCATTTTAAGACCCGCAGTCACCGTCATATCATGCCATGCACGACTGAAAGATTTATTATCACTATCGGCTGAATCGTCATTTCGATAGTTTGCATCTACAGTGAGATTATTTTTCACATCTGTAATGCCTTCAATATTCTTAGCAATCTCGCCCGCTAAATCTTTTTGGGTTTGGTTTTTTTACCTGCCCACTTAATACCGCTACACCATTATCAATATCAGTATCAATATTAAAGTTATTTAACTGGGTGTTGAGTAATAATGCCGTCTCCAACTTGCCATCTAACCAAGCATCTTTTGCTTCACCCTGCCAAGAATTATTGGCCATAACAGGCGCTGTCATTAAAGTTGTTATGGTCAAAACAGCTAAAGCATTCTTTTTAAAATTCATCATTTATCTCCTAAATTTAAGATGTCACACAGTTATTGTTGCCATAACCATGCCAACCAGATAAACAAATATTAATCAAACACTTACAACAAAACCACTCATATTGAACTAATAAATCATGTAGAAATTACAAATGTCTTCAGGAAAAATTTCATGTTTGAGGATCCTTAAATACAATAAAAAAGGCGCCCGTCGGCGCCTTCGTTTCGTTATAAGCGTTATCAAACGCTAATAATTTAATTGAGCACTTTTAAAAACCTGTTATTTGGTAAGTGCATCAATTTCTTTTTCGGCCTGATCTTTTGCCAGACCATAACGCTCTTGTAATAAGCCAGCCAGTTGCTGAGCATTACCTTTGGTTTGCTCAACTTCATCATCCGTCAAATCAC
>NZ_MCRI01000014.1 GCF_001720165.1 Methylophaga muralis | reverse complement strand
GCTTCGGCTTCGGCTTCGGCTTCGGCTTCGGCAATATTATTTTCTGGCGAGATTATTTCATCCAGTTCGCTGATGTCATCCTCAGCGCCCTCATTGAATACTTCAATCACTTCCTCAGTGAGCATTGGTGGGGTTTCAAGGAAATCTGTTTCTTCAGCTAAAGCATCCTGCAAATTCAGTTCAAGCGCTGATTCTTGTTCTACAGATTCATCTAACTCATCCGAGGCGAAAACAGCTTCCGGTTGTTGATCCTGTTCTATTTCTTCTGCTAAATCCAGATCATCAGCAATATCATTAATTGAAGAAGAATTCCGCTCTTCAGGTGCTAATGCCTCTTCCATGGATGTTGATGCTTCAGCCTTGGTAATAATTTCTTCTAACGGATTTATCTCATCCAACTGATCAATAGCTGAGACGTCATCTTCAACATTGTCGCTAGGTTCTTCAACGACATCCTGAGTTGTCATCTCTACGGTTTCGAGAAAATCAATTGCTTCAGCAGAAGCATCTTCCAGATTCTGTTCAAGCGAGGGTTGCTGCTCTGCTGATTCAACTATTTCTTCAGATGTTAATGCCGGTTCTTCTGGTTTATCCAGTTCTGCTATTTCAGCTAAGTCCAGCTCTTCTGCAACATCATTAGTTGCAACAAAATCCAGTTCTTCAGCTGCTGATACCGGTTCATCTAAGATTGCTGCATTCTCAGTTTCAGCAATCTCGAAATCATTATCTTCAGCGATCAGATCGGTCTGCCAATCAGTTGCTTCTTCATCAACAATTAACTGGGGATCCGCTTCGGCTGTTGATGACGTGTTATCACTTTCTGTTTTTTCTTCTATTGAGTGCTCATAAGATGGAGTCGGTTCAGGCAAATCAGCTTCAAGGTACTGCTCTACTATTTCAGAGGTGTCATCCGATAGATTGGACTCAGTCAGTTCAGGCGGCAAGCTATCCTCTTCATTTGTATCAGCTAATTCAACAGGCTCGATTTCAGACTCTGCTAGATTATCTTCTTCTGGAGCAGTCTCCTCATCAACTAAGGTATTTATTTCATTGAAATCAAAGTCATTTTCGAGTGCTACATGTTCATTAACAGTTTCAGCCTGTTCGTCCTCAAGCGGTGTATCTGCCTCGCGCATAAGATCATCGATTTCTGCTACAGAAATCATCTCTTCTACTTCGGAATCCACGTCGTTTGGTTGTAAAACATCCAATTCGATATCGGCAGGCTGAACAGGTGATGATAAGGCCTGATCCGTCGTGTCGTCTGTTTCGAAAGCATGCAGTTTGAGTTCCTGATGTTCAAATGCCTCAAAATCTTCATCAATCTGATCTGCTACTGGCTCTGCGGCAGATTTACCATAAATATCCGGTACCTGATTGGTCCAGGCTGTATTTAAATACGCCTTCATGCTTTTTAGCTTAGTAGAGCTATCAGCATTTTCTGACTCATTTTCGATTTCAGCTGCTGGCTCAGTCTCCGCTAATGGCGTTTTACCATACACATCCGGAATGGTTGGGTTCCAGTCATTCTTTAGAAAATCCGCCATCCGCATAGCTGTTTTTGCAGGTTCAGGTTCTGGCTCAGGTTCTAATTCAGGCTCTGCTACAGGCTCGTCTGAGGCAAGCCCATCAAAGTCAGCTAACAGATCAGGATCTATATCCAACTCGGGTTCTGCCGCAATGGCATCATCAATAAGTGCTTCTTGCTCGCTAGGAACAGGTTCTTCTATGGGTGTGTTTTGATTAAAGATGTCATCAACGTCGACTTCATCTGTTTCAACATCCGCCAACTCAATATCAAAATCCACGGCTGGCTCATTTAACTCTTCAATAACCGCCGTTTCGTCATCCAGCATTTCCGTTTGTGCAACCACTGTGTCTGCATTGCCATCATCAAACACGCCATCAAACTCAGCTTGAAGATCTTCTTCAGTCTCCGCCGGTTGTTCAGCTAATTCAATTTCAAGCTCTGCTTCTTCTCCCTGCAACGTTTCATCAACAACGTCTAGTAGGTCGGTGACCTCAGCATCTTGCTCACTGTCCGCTTGCATGATGCTCAGCGTGGCATCAGTTAATGAGGTGATTTGTTCAGGGAAATTATTCAGCGTTTTTTCGTCCTGAGCCGAATACAGATTGACGATGGATTTAAAGATTTCCTTTTCACGCAGCATCAACTCTTCGACCATCGAATCCAAGGCCGCACCGCTTAAACCATACCGACTACTCAGCTGCTCGCTTAATGAAGCAACCCGTTGTTCGTAACTGTTTTTGATAAATTTCGCCGTTTTAGCAGCGGCTGCCTGAGTACGTTTGTGCTTGCGTCGTGCGCGAATCAACACCCAGATAAACAGAACGGCAAAGATAGCGGCCAGCTCATAGGCAAGCCATTGGAAAACCGGATCAGTCAACGACATTTACAGTAAGTCTCCAGGTAACAGCTGCCGACGACGGCTGCGATGCCAAAACCAGAATCCCATCAGCAACAACAGCACAATAACCGCATTGCCAATGGCTAAAATCACGGTATCAGACAGTCGAAATGAGCTTGCATCCACTACAGAGGTTTGTTCGTCTACAACCGGATCAATAATAACTGGCTCAAAAGGCTTATCGGCTGGTTCTGCGCCAATCGGGGTTTCTGAGGTAATGGTTAGTGTTGCGCCAACTTCGTCCATTAGATGAATGGGCTTTGGTTGCAAAAACACATTTCGTCCTGTCAAAGTTTTGCCGCGGATCTGCAGTGATAATTGATAAGCGGTTTCGGGTTGTAAATCGGCAAGCGTCAGCTGCCAGGCATTATCTGATTGACGTAATACATCGTAAGGGAATTCACTGCCATCGGAAGCGCTGAGTAATGCAGTGATTTGCAAGGATTCTGGATCAATCATACTGGCATCGGCTGTCATGGACAGTCGATGACTACGACTGTCAGCCTCCAATTGGGTGACGGTGACATCAAATGGCAAAGCTACTACGTTCACAGATTGCCGACGCTGACGCTCAAAAGTGTCACTTTTAGCGGTGATCACAATATCATTCTGTCCGCTGTCAAACAGTTTGCCTAAATTTGCCATAAACGTTGCCGTCTGGTTATTTAAGGCCATCGTGTTATTGATGGGCTCCCCCTGCAATGGCTGAGTGCTTAACTCTGCCGTTACCAATTGCAGAAAATCGGTTCGTTCTACCTGTTTACCATGGTCGGTTAATTTGGCGACAATATCAAATTGCTCACCTGCCAAAATGTTATTTGGCAGATCAATGGTTTGCAGTTTTAGATCGGTCAGCACCATGACACGATTGTCCGGATCAATATTGGCGTCAATAAACCATTCACCCGCCATGGGTTTCTCAATCGTAATTAAATCAAAATGTGTTTCCTGCATCCAGCGGATGGCAGGATCATTAGTGTCGGCCAATTGTTGTTTTTGATCAGGTTGGACAAGTTGGGTGATATCGGTTTCAGTTTCACGAAACACTAAGATCGTCATTTCATTGACGCTGTTATCAATAGTGAAGCGGTTATTCACCAGAGGAACGGAATCACGTTGAGTGGCTTGCTCGAATAAATGCAGAAAAACCCGCTCAAGCTCATCAGCGTTATCTACCTTGTGATACCAGCCATCGGTCGCCATGGACAATTGTTTAAGCAGTTCGTGATCGGCTTCCTCGGATAAGGCTATGGTATGAATTCGAAAGCCTTTTTGTTTTATTTGTGGCAGCAGTGTATTGATGATGTTTTGCCGAGATTGCTCGCTGGCAGCTTTACCCTTGTCTAGATCAACCAGGCCATCTGACAACAGGATAATGCTGCGTTGTTTAGTTGAATCAGCGGCGTTGACATTAGCCGTCGCCTTTTGCAACGCCTGTTCAATATCAGTAAATAAACCAAGAGAATGAATTTCAGAGGATTTTTGTTGAACTCGTTGTCGCCATTTATCGTCGACTTTTTGGATAGGCACCAACATATTGACGTAACGGGCAAAGGTCCAAACGCCACTTTCGGCATCACCCGGCATCAATCCGCCTAATAAGCGAAGTCCCGGTGCGCGAAGATTCTCTGGATCGTTGTATTTCATGCTGCCGGACACATCAATAATGATGCGGACATCCGCGCTGGATTCAGCGTTTGCCACTGCTGGCAGAGTAAACCAGATGATTGGCAGGGCCAGTATGAGCCTTAATATTTTCTGCATAAAAACAACCTGTTTGGCTGGAAAAGCGGCAGAAAACGTCCTCAATGTCTGTTTTCTGGCGCGAATTGTTTTATTTCAGTCTAAATATGCAGTTTTTATGCCGATAGTTCAGCTATTTACTTGCAAGGTTTAAAGCAGATCTAAACCACGCTGAATATCTTGTTGAATATCTTCAACATTTTCCAAACCTACCGACAAACGTATCATGCCATCACTGATACCCGATTCAGCGCGGGCTTCTACTGACAAACGGCCATGAGTCGTAGTGGCCGGATGGGTGATAGTTGTTTTGGTATCACCCAGATTGGCAGTAATCGATATAAACTGTGTGGCGTTAATTAATTTCCAGGCTGCCTGCTGCCCGCCTTCCACTTCAAACGCAATAATGCCCCCAAAGTCAGATTGTTGCTGTTTAGCCAGCTGATGTCCTGGATGCGACTCGAGCCCGGCATAAAACACCTGAGTAACCATTTTCTGCTGTTGTAACCAGTGTGCCAGTTGATTCGCATTAGCTGAATGCGCTTTCATGCGTAAATCTAATGTTTCAAGACCTTTCAGAAAAGTCCAGGCATTGAAGGCGCTCATGGTTGGACCCGCAGTTCGCAAGAAACCATACACATCTTCACCGACTCGTTTTGCATCTCCGACAACCGCACCGCCTACACAACGCCCCTGCCCATCAATGTATTTGGTAGCTGAGTGAATGACGATATCCGCACCAAGCAATAAAGGCTGTTGTAAAGCTGGTGTACAGAAACAGTTATCAACGATTAACAAACAATCATGTTTTTTGGCTAAGGCTGATAACGCCGCCAAATCGGCAATCTCGTTTAATGGATTGGAAGGTGTTTCCAGAAATAACGCTTTGGTATTAGGCTTGATAGCCGATTCCCAGGCCGCCAAATCGGTTAACGGAACATAATCTGTTTGCAAACCAAACTTGCTGAGATATTTATCAAACAAAACTCGAGTGGTGCCAAACACACTGCGTGACGACAGAATATGATCACCAGCAGCGCACAACCCCATAAAAGTAGCCAGAATGGCAGACATGCCTGAAGCGGTTGCCACGCATGACTCACCCTGCTCCAGCGATGCTAGGCGTTGTTCAAAAGTGCGTACGGTCGGATTGGTAAATCGTGAATAAATATTGCCCGGTTCATCGCCACCAAAACGCGCTGCCGCCTGCTCTGCACTATCAAACACAAAGCTGGAAGTAGGGAAAATCGGTTCGGAATGTTCACCCTCAGGGGTTCTTACATGTCCTGCACGAATAGCTCGGGTGGCAAAACCCTGGTCTTTGAGATCTGTCATGACAACTCTGAATGTAGCTGGAAAATCCTGCCATTCTAAAAGATTAGCCTAACTGCTGACCAGCTTTATCCTTAAAGGATTTGGGCTTTTGAATAGGTATAAGTTAGAAATATCAAAAGGAATGCTCAGTCGATAACGACTGAGCATTTTTCGTAACAAAATTAAGGTTGATAATGAACAGATAACATAACTGTTCTGCCCCAGCTATAGTATCTATCGATAGTTTGATAATCCTTGTTCAACATATTTTGTCCTGTTAAACGCACTTTCCAGTCAGTATCAATATCGTAAGCGATACGAAGATCTAATAAGCCAAAGCCACTGAGTTTAATGTCATTATCTTTATCACTATAACTTTCACCTCTTAACTTCCAGCTTGCGCCTGTAGACCATTTATTCCATTGGCGATCAGCATGAAAATTGGCAATACGTTTTGCCCTTCTTTGCAACACATTTCCAGTTTCTTCATCTTCTGGCTTAACAAAAGATGCATCAAATGACAAAAGCCATTCTGCTACTGTTGTATTCAATTCGAACTCTAGGCCTTTAATTTTAGCCTCTGACACATTAGAAGGTTGAAATAATCCTGAAGGAGTCGCTGCCCATTCTATTAAATCTCTTACTTCATTCTGATAAGCGTTAACAGCCCATTTCCCCCAGGCTGGACTCCCAGTCAAACCAACCCCATAAGATTTCGATTTTTCCGGAAGAATATCCAGATTGCCTGCACCTGGCCAATAAAGATCATTAAACGTTGGTGTTTGAAATCCTGTACCAGCATTTAATGAGATTCGTAATTCGTCATTTAACCAATATCCATAATCGGCTGTTCCAGTATTACGATGACCAAACGCCTCGTTATCATCATGGCGCACACTCAAGAGCCACTCGTGTCGACCTGCACTGGCTTGCCAGCTTACGAAGGCAGCTTTGTTATCACGAGACTTTTCCGCATACTCATTAGAGCTTTCGACCCGGTCATGATCATAATCAAAACCGATATTAAGCTGTTGAGTTTCACTAAGACTCAGAGTGTTTATCCAACTTGCAGAACGATTCCGGGTATTGAATTTCGATTCATTTACACCCACTTTGACGCTTTGAAAACGATCCCACGATTCGCCCAACATAAAACGCATAGACCACAGATCGTTAATCACCAGTGAGCTATTTACGCCAAGAATTTGTTGAATGTTTTTGCTATGAATAGGGTCTTGAAGAATATTGGTGTTACGAACAAAAGAACCATTGTCGTATTCGTTATAGCTGTTTGCCCGCAATATATTTGCCCCAACAGACCAGCTATCGCTAACATTATGATCAACTTTCAACGATAAACTGCTATTTCGATACCCATCATGATCAGGTGTCGCATACGTTCTAACGGGGTCATCCAATGTGTCCTGTGCGTCAATGCCATTTGTTGTTAAATAACTATATCCCAGGTTATAACGAGTTTTTTCATTTCCACCACTCACTCCCGCCGTGGCTTTTTGAGTGTTTTTGCTGCCTGTAGCTAATGAAAAATATGGTTTAGTTTCACCAGATCTGCCTTGCTTAGTAAAAATCTGAATAACACCGCCGATCGCTTCTGAACCATAAATTCCCGACCGTGGGCCACGAACGATCTCAATTCGTTCTATCTGTTCAACAGGGAAATCCTGTAGTGATGTTCCGCCTGAAGTAGCAGATTGCCATTTAACACCATCAACTAAAACCAAAACATGATCACTGGCGGTACCGCGCATGTATAGGCTGGTTCCTTTACCCAATCCACCATTTTGGACCATGTCGATACCGGGTGTTCTGGATAAAAGTGTAGGCAAATCCAAAATCTGCAAACGATCAATATCTGCACGGGTAATAACGGTATTCGGCGCCAAAGCATTTTCCGTGGGCATACGATTTGCGGTAATGGTTATTGCATCAAGGGATTCCTGTTCAGCAAAAGCTGAAACAGAAAAGGTGGAAGTTGCCAGTGCAGCCAATGTCAAACGTGCACAGACACGCAAAGGCATAGCCTTTGTTGAAGGTTTCATATTGTCTCCTAGGGATACGCTCACCCGCGATCCAGGTTAATAAAGTCACACAACACGATTTGGTTGTGATGAACTTCAGGCCGGTCTCCGGACTCACGTTGTGGCTTGCGCCAGTACACCCGCCTTCCCACGATTAATCGCAGTGGCTGATTGGATGCATTTTCAACGTTTACCGTTGCGGGGGCAGTGTTGGTTTTGCACCAACTTCCCGTTTAACTCTGATGGGTATCAAAGCACCTGAAGAGGCGCGCATCTTAAATCTCCCATGGCTTATCGTCAAACCTGATAAGGGCAATAAATGATTTCCAAATTGACAATATAGCTTGCTAATCCTTATTCTGTCGGCAGTTTCAGGTGTCGCGAAAGTGATGAAACGGGAAGTCGGTGCAGCCAAACTTTGGATAAACCCGACACTGCCCCCGCAACGGTAAATAAGTTCAGGTTGAACGTTACGCCACTGTATCAATTACGGGAAGGTGTTCAGCTGGTGATAGCACCGCTTATGAGTCCGGAGACCGGCCTGAAATATCCTGGTCTGTTGACCGAAAATGCTATTAACCAAGTTGTGCGGGTGAGCACATCGGAGAATCTCAATGTCGTTATTGTCTCAAAGTCAGCAACTGATCGTGGCTGCGCTCCTTGCCTTATTACTGGTGATGACTCGTGGTCATCATTTTGCCGATATCAACGTTTTACCCAGCGCTTCATGGGCAGTATTTCTACTCGCCGGATTTTATCTGGCCTCAAAATTGTGGTTTCCAGCTTTTTTAGGTCTGGCTGTAGTGCTGGATTTAATGTCGGTTTACATAGGCGGTGCCAGTAATTTCTGTGTTTCCCCCGCTTATGGCTTTATGTTACCCGCATATGGCAGTTTATGGCTGGCAGGTCGCTGGTTTCAATCCAAATACCAATTTAACTGGACTGCCCTGTTTACGCTGGCGATGACGCTGGTGACGGTTACCGCAGTTGCCGGCCTGTTCAGTGGCGGTGGTTTTTACTGGTTCTCAGGTCGTTATGTGGACCCAACCATGGCTGAGTATCTGACCCGGTTCGTCCAGTCCTATCCAGGCAACCTGAGTAAGTTAAGCTTTTACATTGCTGCTGCCGCGGTAATTCATATCAGCTTCCGTTTTGCGAATTTGAGCCAGCGCAGTAATCAGCTACGTTAATGTCAAAGCAGCCGCAAACCTGCGCTGCGTTGATTATTGCTGCCCCCGCCTCAGGTCAAGGTAAAACAACTATTACCGCGACATTGGCGTGGCATTATCGACGTCAGGGTAAACAGATCCGAATTTTCAAAGTGGGTCCAGACTTTCTGGACCCAATGATTTTGTCATTTGCCTCCGGCCATCCGGTTTATCAAGTTGATTTATGGATGGTCGGTGAAACTCACTCCAGACAATTGATTGCCAACGCCGCCAAACAGGCAGATATCATTCTGATTGAAGGCGTGATGGGTTTGTTTGATGGTTCGCCTTCTACAGCTGATCTGGCTGCCATTCTGGGAATCCCGGTTTTAGCAGTCATAGATGCCAGTGCCATGGCACAAACATTCGCCGCTTTAGCGTTCGGCTTAGCCAACTTTCGTCAGGATGTGACTTTGGCTGGCGTTCTGGCCAATCGTGTGGGCAGTGCCAGACATACTGAAATGCTGACATCCGCTTTACCAGAAGATCTGCCCTGCCTTGCTACTATGCCTCGCCAAACTGAGAGTTTGCCCAGCCGTTATCTGGGTTTGGTTCAGGCTGATGAACTCACTGATTTGAGTGAGCGTCTGGACAAACTGGCAGATAGCATTCAGCTCAATCCCGAATTTGTTTTGCCGCAAATCAAACTAGACTACGAACCTGTTGAAGCTTTACCCCCATTATTAAAAGATCTTCGCATCGGCGTGGCTAAGGATGCAGCATTTGCCTTTGTTTATCAGGCAAATCTGGATTGCTTAACCGCTATGGGTGCTGAGCTGGTATTTTTCTCGCCATTAACTGACTCAAAACTTCCTGAAGTGGATAGTCTTTATCTGCCCGGTGGATACCCTGAACTGCATCTGGAAACACTCAGCCAAAATATGTCGATGCGTCAGGCGATATGTGAACACATTAATGCCAATAAACCGGTTGTGGCTGAATGTGGTGGCATGCTGTATTTATGCCGTACATTAACCGATAAGCATGGCCAACAAGCTGAAATGTGTGGCGTGCTTGCCGCTGATGCCAAGCTACAAGCCAGACTGACAGCCTTGGCTCTGCAACAAGTCACTATTGATAACCACACTTTACGTGGTCACACCTACCACCATTCATTGTTGGAAAATCAACCCGACGCTATCGTCTATGCTGAATGCCCAAACGGCAATAACGTCTGTGAAGCCGTGTTTCAGCAACAACGGCTGACCGCCAGCTATATCCACTTTTATTTCCAGTCTTCCCCCGGACTTATTGCTCGCTGGCTTACACCATGAGTCAGGATAAATACCGTTTTAATGAGCAGGATCGTGAAGCGGTTTATCGCGCTATTGGTGAACGTCGGGATATGCGCCATTTTATTGCTGATCCCATCGATCAGGATATTCTGCAGCGATTATTTCAAGCAGCCTGGCAGGCTCCCAGCGTAGGGCTGATGCAGCCTTGGCGGATAATTCGCATTACCGATACCGGCATCCGCAACGCTATTCATCAAATCGTTGAAAACGAAAGAGTTCTGACTGCTGAAGCCTTGGGGGAGCGTGAAATGGAATTTCTACAGCTGAAAGTCGAAGGCATTAAGGATTGCGCTGAAGTGTTGGTTGTTTCGTTGATGGATAAACGTGAGTCGCATATTTTTGGTCGCCGCACCCTGCCGGAAATGGATCTGGCCTCGGTATCGTGTGCCATTCAGAATATGTGGCTGGCAGCACGGGCAGAAGGATTGGGAATGGGCTGGGTCTCATTATTTGATCCCAAACAATTAGCCGATTTACTGGCGATTCCTGATGGTGCCTGCCCGGTGGCGATTCTGTGTCTGGGTCATGTTGATGATTTTTACCAACAGCCCATGCTGGAGCAGGAAAACTGGCGACAACGTCAGCCCCTGGATGAGCTTATCTTTGAAAACCGCTGGGAAAACAAAACCAAAACATGACCTTTATTATCATGCTCAGTGCTTTGATCATTGACTGGTTTGCCGGCGAACCAAAACGGTTGCATCCTCTGGTCGGCTTCGGCACTTTGGTGAACAAAATCGAAGCACGTCTTAATCACTCCCATCATCATCGATTTCTTCAGTTTTTTGCCGGTATGCTGGCATTGGTCATTTGTATTGTTCCTATTACGGTTATTACTTATTTGCTAAGCCAGATTCCTCTATGGGGAAGTCTGTTTTCAGTGGTGCTATTGACGCTGTGCCTGGGTCATCGCAGTTTATTTGATCATGCCCGACCTATTCTGCATGCCATGCAACAAGGCGATATCGAACACGCCAGAACATTGACCAGCCGCATTGTCAGTCGGGATAAAGAGCATATTGATGTTAATAAAGCCACGATTGAATCAGTGTTGGAAAATGGCAATGATGCGGTTTTTGGCACACTTTTCTGGTTTGCAATAGGTGGTGCAGCCGGAGCAGTCGCCTACCGACTGGTCAATACACTGGATGCCATGTGGGGCTATCGAACTCAACGCTTTTTCTATTTTGGTAAAACAGCTGCTCGTTTGGATGATTTATTAAATTTTGTGCCCGCCCGACTGACCGCTTTAAGTTATGCCCTGCTTGGCAATACTCGGAAGGCATTGAGCTGTTGGCGTCAGCAAGCCCCATTATGGGACAGTCCCAATGCCGGCCCGGTAATGGCCAGTGGTGCGGGCGCGTTGGATGTTCAACTTGGCGGTGCTGCCTGTTATCACGGCGAGTGGCATCAACGTCCCGTACTCGGAACGTCAAATCCAGCTGAAGCAAACGATATTCAACGTGCTTTACGTTTAGTGTTTAAAAATGTGCTGTTATGGCTTTCCGTTACAGGGATTATTACGGGGATCATTTATGCTTAATCACGGCGGTCGAATTCAAGCTTATGCCAAACAATATGGTATCGCCACCAATGACTGGCTGGATCTGTCTACCGGTATAAACCCCAACGGCTGGCCGGTGCCTGATTTCATACCATCAGCAATGTGGTCACGGTTACCCGAAGATGAAGATGAATTAATCGAACAGGCCAGAACTTATTATCAATGCCAGCATATTTTAGCGGTTGCTGGTTCTCAGGCTGCTATACAGATGTTACCGACTTTAAGATCAGCCTGTCGGGTCGCCGTTCTATCACCCGCCTATGAAGAACATCGTCACTGCTGGCAGCAGGCTGGTCATGCAGTAGTGGCGTTGGAAAGCTTTGAACTAGAACAGCAAATTGAACAATTTGATGTCGTCGTCGTGGTTCATCCAAATAATCCCAGTGGTGAAACGTTTGACACAACACGTTTGATGAAATGGCATGAGCGTTTGCAAAAACGCGGTGGCTGGTTGATTGTTGATGAAGCATTTATTGACGTCACACCAGAACACAGTTTGGCTTCACACTCTGCTCCGATGGGGCTGATTGTATTACGTTCGCTGGGCAAGTTTTTTGGCCTGGCCGGATTAAGAGTCGGCTTTGTTATAACGCACCCTGATTTATTATCTCAGCTTGCTGAAAAAATCGGTCCATGGTCAATTGCCTCAGCCTCGAGATGGATAGCCAGTCAGGCACTGGCCGATAAAAACTGGCATCAACAATCGCGTCAGTATTTACCACAACACGCCCAACGATTGGCTGAGCTGCTCGGCCAATATCATTTAGCACCCAGCGGCGGTTGTGCCTTATTTCAATGGATTAAAACTGCTCATGCTGCCAGCATTCATCATCAATTGGCCCAACAAGGTATTCTCTGTCGATTATTCGATCGACCGGCAGCCTTAAGGTTTGGCTTACCGGCTACTGAACAGGACTGGTTACGTCTGGAAACCGCTTTGCAGCAGGTGGTTATAAAACCATGACAGCTAAAACTTTAATGGTTCAAGGCACTACCTCTGATGCCGGTAAAAGCACACTGGTGACGGCGTTATGCCGCTGGCTGGTGAAACAGGATTATTCTGTTGCGCCATTCAAACCACAGAATATGGCTTTAAACAGTGCTGTGACTGCCGATGGTGGTGAAATTGGTCGTGCTCAGGCCGTTCAGGCTTATGCCTGCAATCTGCCGCCGCATATCGATATGAATCCAGTTTTACTGAAACCGAACAGTGATACCGGTGCTCAGGTGATTATTCATGGCAAAGCCATTGCCAATATGGATGCGCGGTTTTATCACGACTATAAACAAACCGCGATGACTGCAGTATTGGAGTCGCATGCTCGTCTGGAAAAACAATATGATGTGGTGATGGTGGAAGGTGCCGGTTCACCGGCAGAAATCAATCTGCGCGATCGCGATATTGCCAATATGGGCTTTGCCGAGGCAGTGGACTGTCCGGTGATTCTGGTTGCGGATATTGATCGTGGCGGAGTCTTTGCCCATCTGGTGGGTACTTTAGATTTACTCTCTGCTTCTGAGCAACAACGCGTTAAAGGCTTTGTGATTAATCGTTTTCGTGGTGATATCAGCTTATTGCAATCTGGTCTGGACTGGCTGGAACAACGCACTGGCAAGCCGGTTCTAGGCGTTCTGCCCTATCTGCATGGACTGCATCTGGAAGCTGAAGATGCGATTAATATTACTCAGGTGGAAAAAGCCGACAAAGTGCTGAACGTTATCGTCCCGGTCCTGCCACGTATCAGTAACCATACCGATCTGGATCCATTACGACTGCACCCAAACGTAAACTTACAATTTATCTGCCCGGATTCACCGATACCGCCAGCCGATTTGATTATTCTGCCAGGCAGTAAACATGTCAGCGCCGATCTGCAATGGCTGGAACAACAAGGCTGGCCAGCAGCGATTCAAAAACATCTGCGGTACGGGGGCAAACTGCTGGGGATTTGTGGCGGTTTTCAAATGCTGGGTCAGCAGATTGATGATCCACTTGGGGTTGAAAGCATGCCCGGCAGTGCGAAACAAGGACTTGGTTTACTGGAGATGCACACCACCCTGCACGCCGAAAAACAA
Organism: Methylophaga muralis; assembly: GCF_001720165.1. Lineage (GTDB taxonomy): Bacteria > Pseudomonadota > Gammaproteobacteria > Nitrosococcales > Methylophagaceae > Methylophaga > Methylophaga muralis. The sequence goes on along the minus strand of NZ_MCRI01000014.1, from coordinate 49,362 downwards.
CTACGGCAGAATCAGGGGCAACTGCTATTAAATAATGCCCCCATCAGTGGCTATGAAATTCATGCCGGTGTGAGTGAAGGCAAAGCCTTATTACGTCCGCTGCTACAGTTGTCGCATGGTCCAGATGGAGCGATCAGCGAAGATAATCAGATTATCGGCACTTATCTGCATGGTTTGTTTGAACAGCAAACAAGCTGTGATGCCTTACTGCAATGGGCTGGACTGAATAATGTAAGCAGCCCGGATTATCATGCTTTGCGTGAAGCGGATATTGAACGACTGGCAGAGATGGTTGAACAACATATGGATACCACAGCACTACTGGCAATTTTAAAGGCAGCAAATGGCTAAAACCCTAATCCTCGGCGGCGTAAAATCCGGTAAAAGCCGACTGGCCGAACAACGCGCCATAAATAGCAAATTAGCAGTCTGTTATATTGCTACGGCCCATGCTAATGACAGTGAAATGCAACAACGTATTGCGTTGCATCAACAGCAACGTCCTACTCATTGGACTACTGTCGAAGTACCACTCAATCTTGCCGCTGCATTGCAGCAACAGGACGATGCAGATAAATGTATTTTGGTGGATTGCCTGACCTTATGGCTGACCAATTTGCTGCTCGCCGATGATGAGAATTTATTGACTACCGAAATCCAACGGTTACTTGAGACTCTGCCAACTCTGCAGGCTGACATCATACTGGTCAGCAATGAAACCAGTATGGGCATAGTGCCGATGGGCGAATTGACCAGACGATTTTGTGATGAGGCCGGCCGCCTGCATCAACAACTTGCCGTGTTGATGGATAATGTCATCCTCACCGTGGCAGGTTTGCCGCATGCCTTGAAAGGAAACTGAATGCTCGACTTCACCCAATGGTTAACATTACCTGTCAAAGCAATTGACCAAAATGCTGCAGATGCAGCGTTAACTCGCCAAAGCCAATTGACCAAACCTGCAGGCTCATTAGGCCAACTGGAGCAATTAGCCGTGCAACTGGCGGCTTTGCAAGGCACAAGTCCACAAGCCGACCATGTGCATATCACCGTTTATGCTGCGGATCATGGTGTGATGGCGGAAAACATTTCAGCCTATCCACAATCCGTTACTGCGGCGATGATTCGTAATTTCGCCAGTGGTGGCGCGGCGATTAGCGTTTTATCAAAACATTTGGATGCCTCGCTGGACGTGATCAATGTTGGCACTGTCAGTGAATTGGAAGAGATTAAAGGCGTGCAGGATCAACGAATTGCTAATGGTACGGCTAACTTTCATCAGCAAGCAGCAATGACCGAAGCCGAATGCCAACAAGCCATGTTGATTGGTCAACATAATGTCGAATGCTGCTTGCAGAACGGTACGCAGATTTATATCGCCGGCGATATGGGAATTGGCAATACCACAGCAGCCAGTGCCATGGCCTGTGCGATGTTGAATCTACCAGCCAGTCAATTGGCCGGTCCAGGCACAGGACTTAATGCTGAAGGCGTCTCGCATAAAGCACAAATTATCGCCGAAGCATTGTTATTACATAAAAACCATTTGGATTCTCCCTTAGCCATTTTGCGTTATCTGGGCGGCTTTGAAATTGCGGCCATGGTGGGCAGTTATTTACACTGTGCTAAATCTGGTTTGCCGGTGGTGATCGATGGCTTTATCAGTAGCGTAGCCGCTTTATGTGCTGAACAAATTTGTCCTGGCAGTCGACAATGGTTTCTATTCAGCCATCACAGCGCCGAACCGGGACATAGCGCGGTGTTACAAGGGCTTGAGGCACAGCCTTTAGTGAACTTTAATATGCGTCTGGGTGAAGCCAGTGGTGCAGCCGTTGCTATCCCGTTATTAAGAATGGCCTGCGCCCTGCACAATCAAATGGCGACGTTTGAAGAAGCGGCCATCGCCGGCGCCCTCAACTCATGAGAGCTTTGTTAATCGCCCTGCAGTTTTTGACTATTCTGCCGGTCAGATTGCAGGGTGAATTTACCGAACAGGATATTGGCCGCTCATTGTTGTTTTATCCAGTTGTCGGCTTGTTAATCGGGATTGTGATAAGCCTTCTGGGCTGGAGCCTGACATCACAATCGCCAATGGTCTCCGCCATTTTGCTATTAACGGTGTGGATGACCATCACCGGTGCATTGCATCTGGATGGATTGGCTGACAGTGCCGATGCCTGGTTGGGCGGCATTGGTGATAAAGCTAAAACCCTAAGCATTATGAAAGACCCGGCTGCCGGTCCTATTGCAGTGGTGACAATTGTATTAGTGCTGTTAATTAAGTTTGTCATGCTGACTGTTTTACTCAGTCAGCAGAACTGGTGGGCATTAATCTGGTCTGTGATACTGGCCCGCACCGCTTTACCATTATTATTTTTAACCACTGACTATGTGCGGCCCCATGGTTTGGGCAGTATTCTCAAACAACAGCAATCCGCGTTGCATACAAGACGCTTGATGCTTGCCGTTGGTGTATTGGCATTATTCAGTATCGGCCTGTTTGCCCTGTTGTTTGGCTTAGTTGTTTTTTTATTGCTGCGCTACCTGATGGAGCGTCGATTAAACGGTTTTACTGGTGATACTGCAGGCGCAATGGTCGAACTGCTGGAAGCGGCAATACTGATATTTTTTGTTCTATTTTAGGAAAATTATGACTGATTCTGAAAAAAGCCAACGCCATAAAGATCGCATGCAACGTCATAAAGAAGTTGTCGATAAGAAAATCCAACAAGCCACTAAGGATAAAGGTTTATTGTTGTGCATAACTGGTAATGGTAAAGGTAAAAGTTCATCCGGTTTTGGCATGATTGCTCGGGCTTTGGGTCATGATATGAAAGTCGGTATCGTGCAATTTATTAAGGGTGCGATGAGTACTGGTGAAGAAGCCTTTTATCGTCGGTTTCCTGAGCAGGTCAGTTATCACGTGGTTGGCGATGGTTTTACCTGGGACACGCAGAATCTGGAGCAAGATAAAGCTTCTGCAGAAGCAGGCTGGGATATTGTTAAATCGATGTTACAAGACGACAGTATTAACGTGATTTTGCTGGATGAACTGAATATTGTCTTGAAAATGAAATATCTGGATGCAGCTAAAGTAATAGCTGACTTAGCTGCTCGCCCGGCAATGCAACATGTGATTATTACTGGTCGCGGCGCTCCAGACAGCATCATTGATGCGGCTGATACTGTCAGCAGGATTGAGGATGTCAAACATGCATTTCGTGATGGTATCCGTGCTCAGAAAGGCATAGAGCTCTAAGGAATTTTACACGATTTTGGCGTGAATTTTGCTGTGTCATCAAACGGTAAAGTTACTCACATTTTCTGTGGATAACTCTGTGTTTAACTTTGGAGTTAGTCGCTAAGCTGTTCATATTTAAGCACTCTGCACAAAATGGTCAAAAAACCATCAACTCCATTAATTCGTTTAATTTCAATTACTTACAAATACAGCCAACGTAATCAGTCAGTTAGCGAGATCTCTTATTGAGAGGTGTGAAGAAATTGTGAAATAGGTGAATAACTTGCCGGTATTAAATGGAAAAAATTATCGGGAATAACTATTTTCAGACATAAAAAAACCCGGTAGCAAATAACTACCGGGTTCATTGTTTAGCATTATGCAGGTTCTGTTTCTTTGATGATATCCAGAACCAGTTCATCATTTTTCAGAATGACCCTGACATGACCACCATCGCTCAGTTGGCCGAATAATAATTCATCTGCCAACGGACGTTTGATTTTTTCCTGTACCAGGCGTGCCATAGGTCTGGCTCCCATCTGTACATCATAGCCATGCTCTGCCAGCCATTCACGCGCATCATTTTCAATTTCAATGGTGACGTTTTTGTCCTGCAGCAACATTTCCAGCTCAAGCACAGCTTTGTCAGCCACTCGCAAAATGGCTTCTTTACTGAGTGGTTGGAATTGGATAATACCGTCCAAACGATTACGGAATTCTGGCGAGAAAGCACGTTTCAATGCTTCACTACCATCCATATGATGTTCCTGTTTGGTAAAGCCAATCGAGCTGCGGCCCATTTCCTGTGCTCCGGCATTACTGGTCATGACTAACACCACATGACGGAAATCGGCTTTACGGCCATTATTATCCGTCAGGGTGCCGTGATCCATGACCTGCAATAACAGGTTGAAGACATCGGGATGGGCTTTTTCAATCTCATCCAGCAATAACACCGCATGCGGTTGTTTGATAACCGCATCGGTCAATAACCCGCCCTGATCAAAACCGACATAACCAGGAGGTGCACCAATCAAGCGTGACACCGTATGAGGCTCCATATACTCCGACATATCAAACCGTATCAGTTCAACACCCAGAATATGAGCCAGCTGACGAGTAACTTCTGTTTTACCAACCCCCGTCGGTCCAGCAAACAGGAAAGCACCTGTTGGTTTTTCTGGATGCCCCAGACCAGAACGCGCCATTTTAATCGCTGAACTTAATGCAGAAATCGCATCATCCTGACCGAAAATAACGTGTTTAAGGTTCGGTTCAAGATTACGCAGATTGTCTTTATCGGCATTGCTGACCGTCTTGGCGGGAATCCGGGCAATCTTGGCAACGATCTGCTGTACATCCGGCACACCAATCATTTTTTTGCGTTTTGATTTAGGCAAAATACGTTGAGCTGCGCCGACTTCATCCAACACATCAATGGCTTTGTCCGGTAGATAACGATCATTGATATGACGGGCAGCTAATTCTGCTGCCTGTTCGATCGCTGCATTGGAATAACGCACATTGTGATGCAATTCCAACCCTGGCTTTAAGCCTTTAAGAATTTCGATGGTTTCCGCCACTGAAGGCTCAGGCACATCAATTTTCTGGAAACGACGCGCCAAAGCACGGTCGTGTTCAAAGATATTGCGGTATTCCTGATAAGTGGTTGAACCAATGCACTTCAATTCACCATTAGCCAACAATGGCTTGAGGAGATTTGCCGCGTCCATTGCACTGTTACCGGCACTGCCAGCACCAATCATGGTGTGGATTTCATCGATAAACAAAATCGCATGTTCCTGCTGTTTGATTTCACGCAACAGGCCTTTCAAACGTTTTTCAAAGTCACCGCGATATTTGGTACCGGCAACCAGAGCGCCCATATCCAAGGAATAAACTACTGACTGTTCCAGTACTTCTGGAACTTCACCATCGACAATACGTTTTGCCAGACCTTCTGCCAATGCGGTTTTACCGACGCCAGCTTCACCGACAAACAAAGGATTGTTTTTACGGCGACGGCATAACACCTGCAAAGTCCGTTCAATCTCATTGGCACGACCTATTAATGGGTCGATACGACCCAGCTTGGCTTCTGCATTAAGATTGGTAGCGTATAACGCCAAGGGGCTTTTGCTTTCGGAATTGCCGTCTTCAACCTCAATTTTTTCACTTTTGGTTTCTTCAGCCAGATTATCAATGCTGCCATGACTAATCGCATTCACCACGTCGAGTCGACTGACATCCTGCTTCTGTAGTAAATAAACCGCTTGAGATTGCTGCTCGGAGAAGATCGAGACCAAAACATTGGCACCAGTTACCTCTTCGCCACCAGAAGACTGCACATGCATCACAGCACGTTGCAGAATACGTTGAAAAGCTAATGTTGGCTGAGTTTCACGGTCGCTGTCTTCAGCCAAAGTTGGCAGATTATCGGCCAGGAAATCGGTCAGATCCTGACGTAAGGCATTAATATCCACCTCGCAGGCCTTGAGCACCGCCAGCGCCTGTCCGTTTTCCAACAGGGCTAACAATAAATGTTCTACGGTCAGAAATTCATGGGATCTTTGTCGAGCATAGTTGAATGCCTGACTCAGCGTGTGTTCAAGTTCTTTACTCAGCATATTGCTATCCGCCTATTGTCGTTGCAGCCATCTCAATCCTGTTCCATGGTGCACTGTAAGGGATGCCCATGTCTTTGGGCATAACTGTTCACTTGTTCCACTTTGGCCTCAGCGATCTCAAATGTAAAGATCCCGCACAAAGCCTGTCCTTCTGTGTGCACTTGTAACATGGTTCGTGTGGCACGTTCACGTCCCATATCAAACAAGGTCTCCAAAACTTCCACTACAAAATCCATCGGTGTGTAATCATCATTCATCATGATCACCCGATATTTGGGTGGTTGTTTTAACTCCGGTTTTGATGGCGCAACCGCGTAACCATGCTCGGCTTGCCAATCAGGATTCTGTTTTTCTGCCATGGCAAAAATCAACTCGCTGCTTCGACCATCTGTTTGAGTTCGCCGTTCTCATACAGTTCCATAATAATGTCACATCCACCCACTAATTCACCGTTTATGTAGAGTTGTGGAAAAGTTGGCCAGTCAGCATAACGGTGAAGATTTTCACGTACTTCCGGGTCAGCCAGTACATTGACATAAGCAAATTCTGCGCCACAGGCAGTCAGCGCTTGTGATGAACGACTGGAAAATCCACATTGTGGAAACTCGGGGGTTCCTTTCATAAACAGGATTACCGGGTTTGATTCAATTGCCTGCTTAATACGCTCCATAATATCCATTGTTGTTACCTCTTAATAAGTTAGTTTTAGCAGATGGGGGCATCTGCAGTTAATTCAAGATTACGCTGTTGATTAAGGTCGTTGCAATAGACCTAACACACCATCCAGTCCAGAGAAATTCAATGCTGTGTTTGCCGCTTCCTGCACTTTTGGTTTGGCATGATAAGCGACGCTCAAACCGGCCGTAGCCATCATTAGCAAGTCATTTGCCCCGTCTCCCATAGCAATAGCTTGCTGGGGACTGATACCAAGTTCATCACAACGCGCCAGTAAAAAATCCGCTTTGGCTTGTGCACCACAAATAGCCCCGGTTACTTCCCCTGTAAGGTAACCATTTGCTTCTGACAACACATTAGCCTGAGTAAAGTCGAGATTCAGCCGTTTTTTGAGTTTATCAGTAAAAAAGGTGAAGCCACCGGAGACCAGTGCTGTTTTAATTCCAGCCTGTTGCACCGTTTTTAACATTAGCTCTGCACCAGGATTGAGCATCAACCGTTCGTGATAAACACGATCCAGCATTTCAACCGGCAGGCCTTTTAACAACGCTACCCGTTGTTTCAGTGAGGTTTCGAAATCAATCTCGCCCCGCATAGCGGCTTCCGTGATAGCTGCCACTTGAGGTTTTATCGCCATAAAATCAGCAATTTCGTCAATGCATTCAATATTGATCAAAGTGGAATCCATATCCATCACAATCAACCGGCAATCCTCGGCCACAAATTCTGCCGGTAACACATTAATATCCACCGCATATTGCTGACGTAGCATCGTCAAATCGGCATGCTGGGTATTCTCAATCAGCGCATATCGATCTTGCCAATGGCATTGACCGGCTAATTTTTCAGCAATTTCAGCGGCCAGTTCCCGGGTTAATTGAGGTCCCTGAACAATTATCTGTGTCATGTTGTTTCCCAGTCGTAAAATGACAAACGGCGAACTGACTTACGTCAGCTCGCGCGTGCAAAAACAGTTTTATCAATCGATTCAATAAGTGTTATTTCGCATCATTTTGGTAACGCGTAACGCTATCGACAATTTCCTGTTTAGCGGCATCAATGCCAGCCCAGCCTTCGATTTTGACCCATTTGTTTTTTTCCAGATCTTTGTAGTGTTCGAAGAAATGCGCAATTTGATTCAGTAAAAATTCCGGAACATCGTTGATGTCTTTAACATGGTCATACATTTTGTCATGCGGAACTGCGACGACTTTGGCATCTTCGCCTTTTTCATCGGTCATTTTCAGCATGCCAACTGGACGACAAGCGACTACACAACCATTAATCAATGGAAATGGAGTGATAACCAACACATCAACCGGATCCCCATCATCAGACAAAGTCTGTGGCACATAGCCATAGTTAGCTGGGTAGAACATGGCTGTGTTCATAAAACGATCGACAAACAATGCGCCAGTCGCTTTATCAACTTCGTATTTGACCGGATTAGCGTTAGCGGGAATTTCGATAATGACATTGATATCTTCAGGCAGTTTGCTGCCAGGGCCGACTCGGTCGAGGTTCATAAAGCGATTGCTCCAATTAATGTTTAGGATAAAAACGAAACCCGGCAATTATAAAAGAAACCACGCCGCCATCAAAGTTGAAGTCACTTTAGCTATCGGTTGAAAAAATAAATCGCTACGCAAATCAACAACAGAGAAAACAAGCGACGCAGCCAATGTGACGGTATTTTTTTGGCGATTCTAGCGCCGAATTGGGCAAACAATACGCTCGTGATAATAATGCCGACAAATGCCTGCCAATGAACGAAGCCAGTTTGCCATCCTGCTTGTTGGTTTATTTCATCGGGAGCAAACACAATAAAGCCGATACCCCCGGCAATGGCAATCGGCAAACCGCTGCATGCGGCTGAACCAATTGCCTGCTGAATACTGAGACGAGCCATCAGTAGATAAGGGACAATCAACGTACCGCCGCCGATGCCGACCAATGCACTGATAATGCCACTGAACAAACCATAAATAGTCGCAGGTAGTCGATTCAGCAATACAGGATAGGATGCCTTTGAATTGGGCAGCCAGATGCGTAAAGCCATCAGCAAAGCAAAAATTGCAAAGAATGTTTGTAACTTTGCACCGCTTATCACACTGGCCAGTAATGCGCCGCTAAAGCCACCAATAATCAGTCCGGGTACTAAGCGACGAACCGCCAGCAGCGAAATATTTCCCAAACGCCAATGGGCAAATATTGACGACATCGACGTCACAATGATGGTCATCAATGAGGTGGCGACCGCCATATGAATCAGATATTCGCTGGGCAAGCCCTGCTTGCTGAACAGCCAGACCAGAACTGGAACGATCACCAAACCGCCACCGATACCAAATAGTCCGGCAAGCGTGCCTGCTACCACTCCAGCAGCAGCATAGCTTAGCCATTCAATCCACATAGGCGTCTTTTTCCTCAGTCATAGTGTATTTTTCGCTAAAATCATTGTGGTTTACCTATAAGGTTTTTCAAACCTTATCTAGCATTGCCTTTGCAGGCTGAATTTACTGGACCAACTTTGTCAGATAACACTGTAACGCACCGTCAGGTTTGGCGAATTGCCGGGCCAATGATCATTGCCAATATCTCAACGCCCCTGCTGGGTATGGTGGATACCGCAATGGTTGGTCATCTCAGCGCAGCCCATTACCTTGGCGCCGTAGCCATCGGCAGTATGATTTTTACCTTTGTTTTCTGGGGATTTGGCTTTCTCAGAATGGCCACCACTGGCCTGACGTCACAGGCCTATGGCGAAAATAGTACCGCAAAAATGCAGGCGGTATTGATGCAATCTATCTGGCTGGCGCTAATCATTGCCGTGTTATTACTGCTGATACAGCTCCCCATTCGCAATCTGGCTTTGCATCTGGTTAGCAGTAGCCAGGACGTCGAATATTTCGCCGCCGTTTATTTTGATATCCGTATCTGGAGTGCCCCAGCGACGTTAATCAATTACGCAATTCTCGGTTGGCTTATCGGCCGTGAGGCATCAAAAGCTGCGTTGCTGATGGTACTGGTAATCAACATTACGAATATTCTGTTGGATGCCTTGTTTGTGATGGGGCTAGGTATGGACGTTGATGGTGTTGCATTAGCATCCGTTATCGCTGAATACAGCGGCCTGTTGATGGGACTGTTTTTACTCAAGCATTACGGGCTGAATAAAGCTGGTATTTGTTTATCACTGAGTAAAAAAGTACTGCAACAAAGCCGCCATGGCTTGCATGTGCATGGCAACGTGATGATCAGAACCTTTTTATTGATCAGCTGTTTTGCCTTGTTCACTACTCAAGGTGCCCGCCAGGGTGATACCGTATTAGCAGCCAACAGTGTTTTGTTGAACTTTATTACTTTCATGGCGTTTGTATTAGATGGTTTTGCTAATGCCACTGAAGCATTGACAGGTAAAGCCATCGGTCGTAAATCACCGACCATGCTGAAGAGAGCGCTCAGCTTAACCGCATTCTGGTCAATATTAATGGCAATGTTGTTTTCGCTGATATATCTGTTATTCGGATCATCGATTATCCGATTGCTAACCGGTATTGATGCGGTAATCGAATTTGCTGGGATGTATCTTATCTGGGTGATTATCGCACCCATGATTGCGGTATGGTCGTATTTGCTGGATGGTCTGTTTGTCGGAGCGACACGTAGTCGGGAAATGCGTAACACTATGTTGTTTGCAGCATTTGGTTGCTATCTGCCCGCTTTTTACCTACTACAACCTTATGGCAATCATGGTCTATGGGCAGCTTTAATTATTTTTCTGGCAGCAAGAGGCATTTCCCAAAGTTTTTATATTGGCAAGATAATGCGTCTGGCAGATCCAAATTAATGGTGGTTTTTTCTTGCCTGTTGATCGCTTGTCAATAAACGGCGGTCATGGCCTGAACGCCTTAAGACATGTCTCAAATCAAAACGAATTTGCTCACGTCGAGTGAGACCCTGGCGCCGTTGATAACGGCGTCGATCATCATCACCCCACAAATGTCCATATTCAGGGTCTAGACCATACTGTTGTTCGGGTTGACTCATCACTGACATCTCCATTGAGATCGATAGGCCTATCATTGCGCCGCAAAACAGCCAATGTCAACAAACCCTAGCAGCTAAATATTTGTTTTTTATGAGTAATGGGACAATCAAAAGCTAAACGACTGGCTTTCAACTGCAAACCCTCTGCAGTCTTTTTTCCATAACGGCTATCACCAGTAACCGGATGACCAATCGATGCGCAATGGCGGCGAATTTGATGCATCCGGCCCGTCTCAATCGAGACAGCTAACTGCGTCCGGTTTTGCTCGGCATCATAAGCGCGTTTTTCGAAATGGCTGACGGCATGTTTACCATCCAAAGGGGAATTTACCGTCAGTTTTTGCCACTTAACGTCACCATCGACCTGAATCTCATAGTGCTTTTCAATTTTTCGTTGTTGAAACAGCGTGGATAACTGGGCTGCCGCATTTTGCTGGTGGGCGATGATCATTAAGCCAAAGGCTTCACGATCCAGTCGTTGTACCAGAAAACTTTGTCTGGGTTTAGCAAAAGCCAGTTCCGAAACTCGCAGCAAACTGCAGTGGTCACCCCACTCTGTGCCTTGCGCCAGCATACCGGCAGGTTTGAACCACACACTGTAAACACCAAAATCATGCAACAACTGTGGCTCAGCAGGAATTTGATCCAGTAAACGCTTATCGTAATGAATACTTAGCACTTCCCCGGGAGCCAAGGTTTTGGTCGCTCTGCGCAAACGCTGAGTACGTTTGCCTTTCTGTATCCAGACGGCGCCTTTACTCATTGCCAGCTTGATTTGCTGACGCGACAATTCACAGCGTTCCGCCAGCAAATCAATGGCATTTGCTGAGCCTTGCTGCACCGGGATTTTTAACTCGAAACGAACAGATTGATCAGACATTTTATGAAATGGCGCTTTGGCGTAGAATAATGATTTATTTGATTAGGTATCCGTGATGTTTATACCGCAATTAAGCAGTTGCTGTCTTGCTTTAGTATTTGCCATGGCGGTTCAGGCGGATGCTTATAAATGGATTGATGACGATGGTGAGGTCATCTATTCACAAACACCTCCTGTCGGCAAACACTATGAAAAGATGGATACTCCCCCTCCTCCATCAATGAATCCTGAAGCGGCTCAAAAAGAAATTGAGCTGCTGATCGAACAGCAACAGGCAACGGATAAAGCCCGTGCTGAACAGCAGCAAAAACAACAACAAGCGCAACAAACGGCAGCCATTGTCGAAGAAAATTGCCGTGTTGCCCGATACAATTTACAGCAGTATCAAGATAACCCCGGCAGACGGGTAATGGATCCACAAGGCAATGTTACCCGGCCTACCGAAGTCGAAAGACAGGAAAAAATAAGCACTTTAAAACAGCAAGTTAAGCAATTCTGCGAACAGGAGAATTAACCATGCCTTATTTAAACATTGTGACCAATCAAAGCATTAATGACGAAACAGCCCTATTAAAAGCCGCCAGCAAAACCGTGGCACAAGCATCAGGCAAACCGGAAAGTTATGTGATGATCGCGGTTGAGTCGAAAACAGCCATGTCATTTGGTGGCAGCACCGAGCCCACGGCGATTTTGGATTACCGCTCTTTAGGATTACCCAGCGATCGCAAGGCGTTTTCAGATGCGTTATGTTCGATGATTGAAGATCAAATTGGTGTCAATGGCAGCCGGATCTATATCAGCATGACCGACTCCGAACGGCAAAACTGGGGCTGGGATCACAGCACTTTTTAACAAATCCAGACTTTGCCGCAATTGTGCGGTGCAGTTTTTAATTTAATAACAATAATCAGGAATCACGTTTTCCATGCGTACTTCGAAGCTTCTCATTTCCACTTTAAAAGAAACACCTGCCGATGCCGAAATCGTCAGTCATCAATTGATGTTGCGGGCGGGTCTTATCCGCCGTCTGGCTTCTGGTCTGTATACCTGGATGCCGATGGGCTTGCGGGTACTGCGTAAAACCGAAGCAATTGTACGTGAGGAAATGAATAAAGCCGGAGCTCAGGAAGTGTTGATGCCTTCCGTGCAACCAGCTGAATTATGGCAGGAAAGCCAGCGCTGGGAAAAATACGGTCCGGAATTATTACGCATAACCGATCGTCATCAACGTGAATTTTGCTATGGCCCGACCCATGAAGAAGTCATTACTGATCTGGTACGTCAGGAAATTCGCAGTTACAAACAATTGCCGGTCAATTTTTACCAGATCCAAACCAAATTCCGTGATGAAATCCGTCCACGTTTTGGTTTGATGCGTGCTCGTGAGTTCTTGATGAAAGATGCCTATTCCTTCCATGTGGATCAAGCATCTTTGCAGCAAACCTACGATGATATGTACGCAACTTACACGCGTATTTTTCAGCGGATTGGCTTGAACTTCCGTGCAGTACAAGCGGATACCGGTAGTATTGGTGGTAATGCCTCACATGAATTCCATGTACTGGCCAGCTCCGGTGAAGATGCCATTGCCTTCAGCAATGCCAGTGACTACGCCGCCAATGTTGAATTGGCTGAAGCAGTTAAACCTGCCGGTGCTCGTCCTGCAGCATCTGCCACCATGCAAACCGTTGATACTCTCCACAAACATACCATTGAAGATGTCAGCAGCTTTTTGAAAGTTCCTGCGTCGCAATGTGTGAAAACGTTGCTGGTAGAAGGCGCTGAGAAAAACAGTGTTGTTGCTTTGGTGTTACGCGGCGATCACGAACTCAATGAAATCAAAGCGGAAAAACATCCATTAATTGCTGCGCCTTTAACCTTTGTCACCCCGGAACAGGTGCATGAAGCTACCGGTGCCAATATCGGTTCTATCGGCCCAGTCGGCCTGACAATTCCTATGGTTGTCGATCATGCCGCTGCACACATTGCTGATTTTGTTTGTGGTGCCAATGAAGATGAAAAACATCTGACTGGCGTGAACTGGGGCCGCGATTGCCCTGAACCTGAAACCGCAGACTTGCGTAATGTAGTCGCAGGTGATGCCAGCCCGGATGGTCAAGGCACACTGGAAATTGCCCGTGGTATTGAAGTGGGTCATATTTTCCAACTTGGTGAAAACTACAGTAGCAAACTGAATGCCGTGGTATTGACCGAAACAGGACAATCTCAGGTTATTACCATGGGTTGCTATGGCATTGGCGTATCTCGAGTCGTTGCTGCAACCATCGAACAGAACAACGATGAAAACGGCATTATCTGGCCACAGGCCATTGCCCCATTTGAAGTGGTATTAGTACCGGTCAATGCACATAAATCACAACGGGTTCGTGATGAAGCTGAAAAGATCTACCAGCAATTGCTTGCTGCCGGTGTCGATGTATTGCTTGATGATCGCGGCTTGCGTCCTGGCGTCGCTTTTGCTGATATGGAGCTTATCGGCATTCCACATCGCTTAATTCTGGGTGAACGTGGTATGGACAATGGTGTGATTGAATATAAACATCGTGCATCTGGTGAAGCGGATGAATTCGCTTTGGATAATGTGCTTGAAGCTATTCAACAAAAGTTAGCGCAATAATTATGACGCTGATTCGCCAACAGGACTTTGTGCAAAGCATCGCTGATGCATTGCAGTTTATTGCCAATTATCATCCGCAGGATTTTATCCAGGCGATGAGCAAAGCCTATGAGCGTGAGCAATCTCCAGCAGCAAAAGACGCGATAGCACAGATTCTGGTCAATTCACGGATGTGCGCCGAAAACAACCGGCCGATTTGTCAGGATACCGGCATCGTTAATATCTTTCTCAAGGTCGGTATGCAGGTGCAATGGCAGACCGATCAAAGCCTGGAAGATATGGTCAATGAAGGAGTACGACAGGCTTATCAGCATCCCGATAATGTGCTGCGTGCGTCTATCGTTGCCGATCCGATTGGTAGTCGTACAAATACTGGCGATAACACGCCAGCAGTGATTTATACCGAACTGGTGCCCGGCGACAAGATAAAAATTGATATTGCCGCCAAAGGTGGTGGCAGCGAAAACAAAGCCAAATTCACCATATTGAACCCTAGTGACAGTCTGGTGGATTGGGTACTGGAAACCGTGCCAAAAATGGGTGCGGGTTGGTGCCCTCCTGGCATGCTCGGTATCGGTATTGGTGGTACAGCTGAAAAGGCCATGCTAATGGCCAAACAAAGCCTGATGGAAGATATTGATATTCAGGATTTACTCGAACGTGGCCCACAAACGGCAACTGAAAAGTTACGGGTTGAGTTATATGAAAAGGTAAATCAACTGGGAATTGGTGCACAAGGTTTGGGCGGTCTGACGACGGTGTTGGATATCAAAATCAAGGATTATCCGACCCATGCGGCTTCGCTTCCTGTTGCAATGATTCCTAATTGTGCCGCTACCCGACATGTGCATTTCACGCTGGATGGTTCTGGCCCGGCAACATTCACTCCTCCCTCGTTAACCGACTGGCCGGAAATTACCTGGCAGGCTGCGGAAAACACCCGCCATATTAATCTCGACACAATAACGCATGATGAGATTAAACAATGGCAACCCGGCGATACCTTATTACTCACCGGTCACTTTTTAACCGGTCGTGATGCAGCGCATAAAAAAATTGCCGATTTGCTGGAACGTGGTGAATCGTTACCAGAAGGGCTGGATTTCCATAATCGTTTTATCTATTACGTCGGCCCAGTTGATCCGGTAAAAAATGAAATTGTGGGTCCAGCCGGTCCCACCACCGCGACCCGGATGGATAAATTTACTGAAACCATGCTGGCTAAAACCGGTCTGTTAGGCATGATAGGCAAAGCCGAGCGCGGTGAACAAACTGTCGATTTGATTAAAAAGTATCAATCGACCTATTTGATTGCGGTGGGCGGAGCGGCTTATCTGGTATCAAAAGCAATTAAATCTTCACGCTTGGTCGCTTTTGAAGAATTAGGCATGGAAGCGGTGCGTGAATTCTACGTAGAAAATATGCCAGTCACTGTGGCGGTCGATAGCCGGGGAAGCTCGGTCCATCAAACTGGTCCTCAGGAATGGCAGCAGAAAATTGCTGGTATTCCCATTAAAACGATAACAACTTAGAGAGAATTACTATGGGCATTGCAATAAGTTTACATTTACTGGCTTCGGTCATCTGGGTTGGCGGATTATTTTTCGCTTTTATGTTTTTACGCCCCGTCGCTGCGACCTTACTTGAACCCGAACAGCGCTTTCCACTTTGGGCAAATGTTTTTAAACGATTTTTCCCATGGGTATGGGCATCAGTAGTCACCATTTTGATTACCGGGCTCGGTATGATCTTTATGTTAGGCGGCATGGGTGCAGTTGGTGTTCATGTGCACATCATGTTGCTGTTGGGCATCTTTATGATTTTGTTGTTCATGCACGTATTTTTTAACCCGTTCAGAAAACTTAAATGGGCTGTAGCAGAGCATGACTGGATAGCATCGGCCAATGAACTGGATAAAATTCGTAAATTTGTTCGAGCAAATCTCATTCTTGGCTTAATTGTGATTGTCATTGGCTCAGCTGGACGCTATTTTTAGTATCTATGACACTAAAGCCTATTTTCATTTCTCTATGCACGCTACTGTTAACCAGTGGCGTGCTGGCAAATGAAATAAAACAAGTGCGCAACAGCGACGGCGTTGTGGAGTTTACCAATGCCGATATAGATGTACGCAAACCCACATCTATAAACAGTAATAAGACCATCATCTACAAGTCACTATCAAATGATGGTGATGGCTTCAGCTTTTCCGATCAACGACCAATTAATGGTGAATTCGAAGTATTGGCATATGATTGTTATGCCTGTAATCCGACATCAAAAATCAATTGGCATACCATCGGCTTGAATAGAGCGGATTATGCTGACACGGTAAAAGCCATGGCGAAAAAAATATAAAGTGGATGCTGCACTGGTACGTGCAGTAATTCATGCCGAGTCAGCTTTTAACTCCAAAGCTCTTTCAAAAAAAGGTGCACAAGGCTTGATGCAGTTGATGCCTGGTACAGCCAAAGATCTTGGCGTGACCAATGCGTTTGATATTCAGCAGAATATTGAGGGTGGCGTGAAGTATCTGGCCGGTTTGTTGAAAACTTTCGATGGCGATATCAAACTCGCAACGGCTGCTTATAATGCCGGACCTGGCGCGGTCAAACGTTTTAAGGGTATCCCACCCTATGCCGAGACAGAAGTATATGTAGAGCGTGTAGGCATCTTGCATCAGCGTTATGGACAAGAAGGCTGAAAGGCAAATCAGGATTAAACACCATCTTTTTTATTAGCAGGAATAGTTTGTTTGCCTAAATTTGCCTTATTTCGAAAGCGCGAGCTGTGGTTCCCGACAATCTGGGGCGGTTTGTTTTTTTTAATTCTGCTGATAATTGGCAGTGTTTTTTTATTAAAACAACTTGCCGTGCTCCTCGCCTCCAATGCTCCCGTAGCAGATCGTACTTATCTGGTCGTTGAAGGCTGGCAGGAGGAAGACAGCTTATTATCTGCCTTAGCCGTATTTAACGCCGAGGGGTATCAATACATGATCACTACCGGCGGACCTAATCGGCGATTTCTAAATCCCACCCATGCCTCGTATGCAGAGCAAGCTGGTGATTTTATGTTGCACCAAGGTTTACCGGCTGAGAAATTAATCATTATTCCGGCCCCAGAGTCGGCACAAGAACGTACTTATCTGAGCGCAGTGTTGGTCAGAGACTGGTTGACTTTAAAAGGTGAAAGTTTGGATGAACTGAATGTGCATACCAGCCATGTACATGCCAGACGAACCCGCTATCTTTATCAGCAGGCATTTAAAGACGTTAAAATTGGTATTTATGCCGCAGCCCCTCAAAGCTTTCAACTGAAACAATGGTGGAAAACCAGTGAAGGGGCAAAATCAGTAATTACCGAACTGATAGGTAATGTCTGGGTAGTATGTTGTTTTTATCCCGGTGAGCCGGGTTCACATTATGAAAGGTGGGCGGTAGAAAAAAGTGGTCAATCTTCAGATCCCAGGTAAACGCAAAGTCAGCGTTCCATCACGTTGTGTCATATCCAGATGTTTCATAAAACTCATACCCAGCAATACGATATCGTCGGTCATATGAGGATTTATGTGGGCACTGATATACTGCAATTTGATTGCACCGAGCTGTACGGTATCTAACTGAGTAGCATAAACCGGCACAACACCATTTGCCGTCATCACCATCGCCTGCCTGCCCTGTTTCAGCCCAGCTTTTCTAGCTATTCCTCCGGGCACACTAATATTGGTCGCACCAGTATCCAGTAAAAATGTCACTTCATGGCCATTAATAAATCCCGGCGCAACATAATGTCCGGCCTGATTTCTTTGTAAAACCACATCGGTCCCAAGCCCGGCTTCCATTTCCACTAAATGCCGATTAGGGTTTTGTTGATTTTCGATAAACCCATTAAAAAATAGCGTCATCGAGCCCATTAACAATAACCAGAACACGATGGTAAATAGCTTCGAAGAACCTTGTTGAAAGCGTGCATTCATTTTCATTTAAGTTAATTCAATTAAAGTAAAAGTTGGTGGCAATAGCAGCGAAGTTAAAGACATTATGCGTGCAAGCTGCTCAACTGACTAGTTCAACACCCCTCACTTGGAGATTGTTTTTAATGAACACACGTAATCTGATGGATAAGCTTTTACAATCTGGTCAGCAATTTCTGGACAATAATAAAAGCGGCATTGATCTAGGAAACAGTAAAGTCGGTCAATTTTTAACTGGCGCTGGTGGTGGCGCTCTAGCAGGTACTGCTGTTGGTCTGTTATTAGGCAACAAGAAAGCCCGAAAAATCGGGGGTAGCGTATTTAAATACGGTAGTGTTGCAGCAATTGGCGCGGTGGCATTCAAAGCCTACCAGAATTGGCAACAGAATAATCTGCATACAGCCCCGCAAAGTGCCCCGAAAACTCTGGACAAGCTACCCGCCGACGAAGCCGAACTTCATAGTCAGGCCATCTTACAAGCAATGATTGGAGCTGCTAAAGCTGATGGCCATATTGACGATCATGAGCGCATGTTGATTGATCAACAGATTGCTCAACTCACGGATGATCCGGAGCTGTTGCAATGGATAGATACTGAGTTAAAAAAACCCGTCAATCCTGCTGAAATTGCTAAATTGGCAACGACTAGTGAAATAGCTGCAGAAATGTATTTGGCAAGCTTAATCATTACCGATGAAGATAGTTTTATGGAGAAAGTTTATCTTGATGAACTGGCTCGCCAGCTCAATCTGGATGAGGCGCTGAGAACAGAAATTCATCAGGCTAAAAATAGCGCTGTCTCATGATATGCTTTGCGCATGTCATTTTTATCACACGCCCTGATTTTGTGGCTGGGCAGCAGCTATGCCTATGCTCAGCCAATCACCTTTTTTGATGCCGCCACTGAAGAAACGGTTCAGTTACAACTGACCAGTGGTGCTTGTGCATCTTGTAATCTTTCACCTCAAGCAAAATGGTATTTCGAGAATGAAATCATTACGCCGGTTCGAACAGCTCCCTCCTCTGCAGTAACGTTACCTAAATGGTTGCAAGAGCTGCCGGTAATTAACGATGACATACCGATATGGATTGCTTCACCTGACTTAATCGAGCAGGCCAGTTTTGATGACTCAGGTCATTCTATTATTACAGCTGATGGACAGAAAATCGGTTTAAAACCGTTGCCAAGATCCCTGAAAATCGCTCATTCTGGAATCAGGACACTTCTGAGTTCTTTAAAAAGCGAGATATTCGTCTGCGTGGTAAATCCATTGACGGTGAGTTCATTGCACGAACGGTATGGCCGCTGGATTTTGCCATCACCAACTATCAACTCTTGGCGCTCAACCATGATGAGGATTTGCAAACATTGGTACAGGCTGACGATGGCGGTGTTGAGCTACCACATCAAAGCCGTCTGTTATGGGAACGTGAACCAGGAGCCGCTTTAGAATCAGCCGGTAAGGCCGTATTCGGTTTAATGCTGAATGGTGCCCAGGGAGACGATGATGAAGCATTAGCCGGCCATTTTGCTGGCGTCACTGGGCAATTTAACGCTGATGGCAGTTACCATGACTGGTTAGTAACCAATTTTTACAATCTGGATACCGTCAGTGAGAAAGCAATCATCGCTGCTGTGACACCAATGGATAACTATCTGGCCGATTTAAACGCTGGTCAAAACTATTACCGCCCATCCTACATGGTGGTTGCGACGCTCAAAGATGGCCTACCTGCTGCTGAATTTCAGCAGTCCATTAATCAAGTGATGAACCATTTCTATCGGCATAACTTTATTTATAACCATGCCGATGCGAACTGTGCCGGAATCACCATTGATACTTTGCGGGCTTTGGGTTGGAAAGTGCCGCACCGTGGCATAAACGGTTATATCATGGCGATTGGTGCTTATTTTTATACAGCGCTAACTGAAGCAGATCTGGATGCAGCCAGACAGATTTACGACTACCTGACGACTGAAACGACACGGTTGTTACCAGCGGTTGCGTTTGATGCCATAGGAGAGGATTTATTACGGTTAACCGCCACTGAATCTCCGCGCTCTTTAACCGCATATGAACAGAGACTCGCAGAATCCATAGAAGCCATATGGTTTGTCCGGATTCCACAAATTCCATCAAGTCGTGTTTTGGGTGGAGCACCAATCTACAGTTTCAGCGAATATCTGGAAACAGCCCCAGCAGATCGAGATGATTGGGTCACTATTGAACTGGCAGAACGTGATATTCCTGTTGCACTCAAACAAACAGAGCCAGTGAATCCTCCCCCACATCCGATTCCCTGGCCTGTTATGCTGATTTTATTGAGTCTTTTTAGTTTGGTCGTTACGATCTTAAAATTTTTTATCAAAAAACGAATAAGTTGATTTAGTTTGTTTGATTCGTTGAATGACGCTGACGTTTTTCCCAGAGCTTTTTGGCATAGCGACGCATATTCGGAATATCATCAGTTTCGTCCATAATCGACTTACCGATAATGGTTTCAAAAATATCTTCCATGGTCACAATACCTAACCAGCTACCATATTCATCATATACAACCGCCATATGCTGGCGCTCTTTCATCAGCAAAGTCATTACCGACTCCACATCTTTCTGATCGGTCACCACTACAATCGGCTTCATCACTTCTGAAACTTTAGTTGCTTCATCAGCCCCAATCACATCACGACGAAAAATAACGCCTAACGGCGATTCATTGACATCCAATACTGGATAACGTGAAAACTGTCCTTCGTTGGAGCGCTCTATAAATTCAGCAATGGTCTCTTCAGGCCCCACATATTCCGAGACTGTTCTTGGAGTCATAATGTCTCGTGTGCGGATTTCATGTAAATCCAGAATATTGGATATCACTCGGGATTCATCCTCATCAAGCTCACCCAATTCTTTACCTAATGAGGTCATAGCTTTGATTTCAAGGCGGATGTCACCTTGTTGTTCTTTGCCACCAATTAGTTTCATCATCTGATCTGATACCCAGATAAATGGTTTTAACAACCAGATCATCGCATTTAAAATAGGCGGCATCACCGGAGCCAAACTACGCCAGTATTTTGCACCGATAGTCTTAGGCAAAATTTCCGAAAGGATAAGGATCAACAACGTCATAATGACCGAAGCAATGCCAAGATAGCCATTGCCAAAAACAACCGTCACCTGCGCACCGACACCCAGAGCACCAACAGTATGGGCGACCGTGTTTAGCGTCAAAATAGCCGCTAGTGGCTGATCGATTTTATCTTTGAGTCGATTAAGCTGGCTGTAGAGTTTGGGTTTGTGTTCTTTCTGTTGCGCTATATAGCTAGGAGTGACAGAGAGTAAAGCCGCTTCAAGAATTGAACAAATAAATGAGACTAAAATTGAAAGTACCGCAAAAGCGATAAGCAAAGTCATGAGGTTTAAAAGCTCCGGTTACAAGGGACGATCATAATACACCGGCTGCAAGTTACTGTATATCGACACAAATTAGCGAAAATAAAAACCCGCGTTAATCATTACACCCGCCGCAGCAAAAGGGACCAACTCCAGATTGACTCTACGGTGTTGCACACCTACCGCTGGCAAAATAACAGGCGCCACCCCCAAACTGTTAAAAGGGATTTTGTCCTTATATTCACCGCGATAACCATACAGCAGGCCCGCCGTCAGTTTGGCATAAGCTTTGGTGTTTTCTCCTAAGGCATAATCATAACGCCCACCACCATAAACATAGGTGCTTTGCTGATCATAACTGTTCTTAAATGTCGCCCCGCCCACTAACCAGCGAACATCATCTCGCCAACTAGTCTGTTCTGGATTTACGAAAAACTTCACTTCATCATTAAAATAATATTCAAGATTAATCATTTTCTGATGATTATTGTGATCCGGTTCTGGATTGTAATGTTTGGTCCAGACAGAGGTTTGCAGTAACAGCTCATCACCCTCAGTAAAAATACCTTTGGCATGAGCTGGGCTCACCACAAGTAAAGAACACAACAGTAATTTTTTCATTGAAATATCACTTTTCATTTAGTTTGCAGTTCCAGTTTGATATTTTTTGGTTATGCTGCGACGCAACCATTTTTCAATCTCTAAAATCAGATACATGACAATGCCTACCGCAATAATCTCCATGCCATGTCCTAAACTAATAGGAGTTGTTTCAAAAAGCGTATTCATAAAAGGTGCATAGGTAAATATCAGCTGCAAAATGATAACCAAACCAATTGACAGAAATACGATATATGAAGTGAACCATTGCTTGATTGACCATGAAGCACTGCTCAAACACCGTACATTAAATAAGTAAAACACCTCCATAACGACCAAGGTATTGACCGCATAAGTTCTGGATTGTTCTAGAGATGCCCCTTGAGATTGGGTCCATAGAAACATGCCATAGACGCCGATCACAAATAGTAACGACACAAAAGTGATTCGCCAGACCAGAAAACTCGAGAGCATTTTTTCATCACGCTGGCGTGGTTGGCGATGCATGGCATTCTTTTCACCCGGTTCAAACGCTAACGATAATGCGAGGGCAATTGAGCTGACCATATTGATCCACAGTATTTGTAATGGGGTAATCGGTAATGTCATGCCTGCCATGACTGCTACGATAATACTTAACGACTCGCCACCATTAATAGGCAATAAAAATAAGATGGCTTTTTTCAGGTTGTCATAAACCGTACGTCCTTCGCGTACTGCTTTGGCAATTGACGCAAAATTATCATCCGCAAGTACCATCTCAGCGGCTTCCTTGGCCGCTTCAGTGCCACCATGACCCATCGCAATACCGACATCTGCACGTTTCAATGCAGGAGCATCATTCACCCCATCTCCAGTCATCGCAACAACATGACCATTCGCCTGTAAGGCACTGACCAGCCTTAACTTATGCTCCGGCGCTGTTCGGGCAAAAACATCTGTTTGATTCACCGCATGCTGTAACTCGGCATCACTAAGCTGTGTCAGTTCATGTCCGGTCAGAACAGTATCCGTATAACGCAAGCCCAGTTTGGCAGCGATAGCACTTGCCGTAGCCGCATGATCGCCGGTTATCATTTTCACTTGAATGCCGGCCTTGTGACATTCACTGACAGCTGTTATCGCCTCTTCTCGGGGTGGGTCAATCAATCCAATTAAACCGAGTAACACCAACCCTTGATCTAAATCGGCAAATTGCAACTCTCCGGAATGTTGCGCAACAGTTTTAGTGGCTACGGCCAACACTCGCTGCCCTTCTGCTGCAATCTTTTCAATCTGCGCATGCCAAAAGGATTGATCGACCGGTTCATCACCGTTGTCAGTTCGTTGCAACTGACATAACTCAATCAATTTTTCCGGTGCACCTTTGACAGCAATAAAATCATGCCCCTGGTGATCATGATGCAATGTCGCCATAAACCGATGTGCAGTATCAAATGGGATAACATCCCGCCGTGGATAAAACTGTTTAAGCTCTTCCAGCGTGAAATCCGCTTTTAACGCTGCAGTGAGCATGGCGGCTTCCATCGGATCGCCTTCAGCCAGCCAATCATCATCGCGTCGCTTCAATGTCGAGTCATTGCAAAGCGCCGCACAACGCAGCAGCATTGTTAAGGTAGGCTGTTGTTCCAACTCAACGGCCTGCTCCTGTAAAGTAATTTCGCCTGCCGGAGAATAGCCGACACCGCTAATGCTATAGGTATTCGCCGAGCTGACTACTGCGGATACCGTCATTTCGTTACGGGTTAATGTACCGGTTTTATCTGAACAAATAATCGATACCGCACCCAGCGTTTCTACAGCAGGCAAGCGACGGATAATCGCATTTCGACTGGCCATGCGTTGTACACCGATTGCCAGGGTAATAGTCAATATAGCCGGCAATCCTTCTGGAATACCTGCAACAGCGACACCGACCACAATCATGAACATCTCGATAGCCGGCGTTTGATTAAGCCAATAACCATAAGCAAAGACCAAAGCGGCAATCACCATGATCACCAACGTCAGCCAACGAGAAAATACGGAAATTTGTTGTAATAAGGGTGTGGTGAGGTTTTCAATATCCGAAATCATGCCACTGATACGGCCAATTTCAGTATGTGCACCGGTCGCAACAACTACACCATGTCCCTGTCCAGAGGTCACTAACGTGCCTGAATACGCCATACACAGACGATCGCCTAATACGGCATCACTTGCTACGGGTTGGGGATGTTTTTCCACTGCGACCGATTCACCGGTTAACACCGCTTCCTGAATTTGCAGACCTTTTGCACTGAAGAGTCGTAAATCAGCGGGCACTTTATCACCAGGTTCCAAAACAACTACGTCACCGGGAACCAGCTTATCGGCCTCGATCCGCAGACGATGCCCATTACGAATTACCGTAGCATGCGGTGCCAGCATGTCTTTGATGGCATCCAACGCTTTTTCGGCTTTTCCTTCCTGAACAAATCCAATCAGGGTATTTAAAATAACGACGGCCAGAATCACCCAAAAATCTATCCAATGCCCCAGCAAAGCCGTGAGAAACGCCGCACCAAGCAGTACATAAATCAGTAAGTTATGCATTTGCGCTAACAGCCTGACGATAGCGGAGCGACCTTTAGCTCGGGGTAAATGATTCGCACCAAACTGCTGCAAACGTTGTTCAACAGTTTCAGAATCCAAACCATGTTTATCGCTATCAAGTTCAGACAAACTTTCCTCTGAAGTAAGCTGATGCCATAATTTTTCAAAGGGTTGGCTCTGCATGTCTTGCTTCATTGGTCACTCCTTAAAACAGCTATAGCCTTAGCATAACGCGTTTTACAGTAAAGCCTAAGAGACTTAGAGGTTTCCTTTGATCTGTATCAAGCTGCACAATAGGCATATTGATTGATTTTTCAATAAAGGAAAGCGTTATTAACACTATCAGTATTTTAGGCAGCGGCTGGTTGGGCTTACCGCTCGCAACTCAATTTTATAAACAAGGTTTTAGCGTAAAAGCTTCGACACGCCATAATGATCGCTTCAGCGAAATTGCCTCTAGCGGTGCCAGCGCGTTTATCGTTGATATTGATGAATTAGCTGAAAGCGGTGAATTTTTACAGGCTGACATTCTGATTATCAACATCACCTCGAAAAACATCAGCGGCTTTGCCAGGCTTATTCAGCAAATTGAAACGTCACCAATTCAAAAGGTCTTGTTTATCAGTTCAACCTCGGTTTACCAGAATCTTAACCGCGAAGTTACTGAAGACGAACAGGCTGAGAATCACGATAGCGAGTTATGGCAAATTGAACAGCTGTTTCAAACTAATAAGAATTTTGAAACAACCATCTTACGGTTTAGTGGTTTGATTGATGAACGTCGCCATCCCGGCAGATTTTTTCGTAATGGTCGCAGTGTGCCACAAGCCGATGCGCCGGTGAATCTGATTCACCTGAATGATTGCCTGGGTATTATCGATGCCATTTTGCAACAGGAAGCCTGGGGAGAAATCTTTAATGGCTGTGCAGAGACCCACCCCAGCAAACGTGAATTTTACAGTTATGCAAGGCAATTAATGGGTCTATCGCCACCTGAATTTGATATCGAAAGCGATATAAAGTACAAAATCATCAGCAATCAAAAAGTTAAAAACAAATTAAACTATCGCTTTCAACACCCTGATTTAATGAAGATTGCTTTCTAATGGAAAAACAACTTTGTCCTTGCCAAAGTGGATCAGTGTATGAAGAGTGTTGTGGCTTGCTGCATCAAGGCAAGCAGGTTGCAATTAAAGCTGAGCAATTAATGCGTTCTCGCTACAGCGCCTTTGTAATGCACAATGTCAGCTATTTACAGGCGACATTGCACCCATCGCAACGACAACCGGATGATTTGCTTAATTTGCAGCAAACTATGGAAACCACGCAGTGGTTAGGTTTAACCATTGTCGATCACGCTGAAACTGATGATGAGGCGGAAGTCGAGTTTATTGCCTTTTATATAGATAAACCTATCGGACAGTTACACGAACGCTCCCGATTCAGTCGACAACAAGGCCAATGGTTTTATGTGGATGGCGAGTTTTTACCACCGATAAAACTTGGTCGTAACGATAACTGTGTTTGTGGCAGTGGCAAAAAACTTAAACGCTGTCATGGGCAGTCTTAAACGTTTGATTCACCCAAATAACGTTTACGTTTGGCAGGTTTTAACTGATGCAAATCCACCATTACCAAACCATCGATACAGTTGCCGAAATTGGCATCGATATTAAAATCAATAAACCGTACCCCACTCGGCTCACAAATATCGGCATACTGTTTATACAGCGTTGGCACACTCACATTCATATGAGCCAATTGTTCACGCATCGCGGTAAAGTCAGTGTCAGCATCTTGATGAACTAAAGTTGCATTAACCCGCTGCTGTATCTCAGTATCAAACAGATAGGGCACTCTGGCGCTTGCCAGTGTTTCTGCATCAGCAAAATGTTTTTGATAAAAAGTGACAATCAACGCCTTGGCAAAATCAGGATAGGTATTGCTCAGGCTGACCGGTCCAAACAGATAACGGATCTCTGGATAACGTTTTAGATATGCACCAATGCCATACCACAGATAATCCAAACTGCGCTTACCCCAGTATTTAGGGCTGACAAAACTACGACCTAATTCAATACTCACCGGAAAATACTGCTGCATCGCCGGGTTAAACTTAAACAGTTCACTGGTATAAATATCACGACCAGCAGCCATGATACGTGCGACTTCACCAATTCGATAAGCACCGGCAATCTCCAGCTCCTGCTCATCCCAGAGAATTAAATGCCGGTAATCACGATCATAATGATCAATGTCACGCTTTTTACCGGTTCCTTCGCCTACCTGTCTAAAGGTGATTTCCCGCAGCCGGCCAATTTCTTGTATCACTGCTGAATTCGCTTGATAATCAAAAAGATAAATCTTTTTGTTATCAGCCGTTTCACCTAACAATTCGGCTTGCTGCAATTCCTTTTTAATCGCCCGACGTTCCTGTGGATGAGCAATAGTTTGCTCGGTAACAAACAGTGGCTTTTTTCCTTTCGCCAGTCGATACAAATGGCGACGTAATAACTTGGCCTTTTCGGCTTTGATTAAAGGTAACTGCTCAATTTGCTGATAAGCAATCGGCTCTCCAACTCGCATGCCAATAGTTTTGGAATTTTTATTGAACATTTCATGCGCCAGCATCATGCCGGATAACGGTTTATAAACCATTGATGCACTGTAAAACAGTGAAGAATTTCTGGCTTCAACATATATCGGCAAAATGGGAGCCTGCGTTTTTTTGGCAAAATTTAAAAAACCGCTGTTCCATTTACCATCCCGTACACCACCTGGACGGATACGTGAAACTTCGCCGGCAGGAAACACAATCACAGCCTCATCATTATTCAGGCATTCTACTATTCGAGCGACACTGCTTTTACGGGTGGATTTGGAAAGATTATCAACCGGGAGAAATAATGAACTTAATGCTGAAAAATTCAGCAACATGTCGTTAGCGACGATTTTGACGTCACGTCGCACTTCACCCACCAGCTTTAATAAACACAAGCCATCCAAAGCCCCTAACGGGTGATTAGCGACAATAACCACACGACCAGTAGCAGGAATATTATTGCGGTGACGATGATTGATGCTGTAACTGAAATTGAAGTAATCCAGCACTTCATCAATGAAATCAAATCCTTCAAGCTGCTTGTGCTGTTCAAGGAAACGATTGACTTCTTGTTCGTGGGTAATCTTACGGAGGAACCCCAAAGTTGGGATTTTGACCCAGGGTTTTTGATGTTGAAAGTTGGGAAATTTTTGTTGAACGGCTTGTTCAATATTGAGCATACATATTCTCTGGTAACTTCATGCTACAAAGTCTAGAGAACACATATGACAAAAAAATAACGGTTTGATGACTGTTCGATGACAGCCTGGCAAACCGTTAAATTTGAAGGGTTTTAATTAGGCCGCTTGAACGGGAATGGCATGACGCATATGGGTAATATCATTATTTTCATTCAGATAGACCAGCGTCGGTTTGAAGCTTTTTACTTCTTCAGCATCCATAGCGGTATATGCACAAATAATAATGCGATCACCGGGGGAGGCTTTATGGGCCGCAGCACCATTCACTGAAATGATATTGGAGCCATCTTCAGCACGAATCGCATAAGTGACAAACCGTTCGCCATTAGCGACGTTATAAATATGGATTTGTTCGTACTCGTGAATGCCGGCGGCTTCGAGTAATTTGCCATCAATCGCACATGAGCCCTCATATTCCAGTTCGGAATGGGTCACACAGGCACGATGTAATTTAGCTTTTAACAGTGTCAGATGCATAGCAGGCAAATTTCCGTCAGTAAGCCGTGTATTATCGCTTTTTAAGAATTTTCAAGCAAGGTTGCAGGCAATATTGTCAATCAAGCGTACACTGCCCAGCCGCCCTGCCGCCAGCAAACGCAATTCTTTATCCACCGCCAGATCGACTATTTGCAGATCCTCTGCTCGGCGAATATCAATATAGTCCAGCGTAAA
Organism: Methylophaga muralis; assembly: GCF_001720165.1. Taxonomy (GTDB): domain Bacteria; phylum Pseudomonadota; class Gammaproteobacteria; order Nitrosococcales; family Methylophagaceae; genus Methylophaga; species Methylophaga muralis. The sequence continues at coordinate 20,734 of NZ_MCRI01000014.1, read as the reverse complement.
GCCAGCTTCTGTCAGGTTGAGATGAAATTGTTGCAGTAAAGCCGATTTTTCAACTCCCAACATCAACTGCTGTTTAAGCTCAAGCAAACTTGCATATAAGGTTGCTGCCTGTTGTTTTTGAGCATCACTTAAATGCTGGTTCCGAGAACTCATCGCCAAACCGTTCTCTTCTCTAACTATTGGTGCGCCTACAATTTTCACTGGCAGGTTCAAATCACTGACCAGTTTTTGAATCAATAATAGCTGCTGATAATCTTTTTCACCAAACACTGCGACATCAGCTTGCACCATATTGAATAGTTTGGTGACCACTGTGGCCACACCATCAAAGTGCCCTGGCCGTTCCAATCCACAAAGTTTGTCATCCATACCGGGTACATGAATAAAGGTGTGGAACTCAAAACCTTGGGGATACATTACATCAGCATCGGGAGTAAACAGCAGATTACAGCCAGCCTGCATCAACTTTTTCACATCATCCTGCAAGGTACGTGGATATCTGGCTAAATCCTGCTTGTCATCAAACTGCAATGGATTAACAAAAATACTGACCACCACTTTGTCTGCCAGAGTCTGCGCTTTTTTGACTAGTGAAATATGTCCGTCATGCAGATTTCCCATGGTAGGAACAAAAGCAATGGTTTCGCCGGCAGTACGCCAGGTTTTTATCTGGCCTCGCAGGCTCAGAATCGACTCAACAATTTGCATTAATATTGTTGCTCAGCAGTGGGGAAATCACCGTTTTTGACGGCTTCAACATAGCGACTTACTGCCGCGGGGATATGACCACAATCAGCAAGAAAGTCATGGCTGAATCGTGGACGTTTGCCGGGAGTAATGCCCAGCATGTCGTACAACACCAAAACCTGTCCATCACAATCGGCACCAGCACCAATGCCAATCACTGGAATGGAAAGTGCTTCACTGATTTTTTTAGCCAGTTCGGCGGGCACACATTCCAACACCAGCATATCGGCTCCGGCTTCTTCGAGACTGATCGCATCCTGCAGGATTTTCTCTGCTGCAGAAGCCTCTCTTCCCTGAACCAAATAACCGCCCAACTTATGAACCGACTGGGGCAATAAACCGAGATGACCACAAACAGGAATACCACGCTGTGTTAAAGCAGCGATTAATTCAACCAGCTCCGCTCCACCTTCCAGTTTAATCATCTGTGCGCCGCCTTCAGCCATCAAACGCGCAGCATTATGCAACGCCTGATCAATATTGGCGTAACTCATAAAAGGCATATCAGTGATTACAAATAAACGATCACTGCCACGAATAACATTAGCAGTGTGGTAGATCATATGATCTACGGTGACTGGCAAAGTACTTTCCTGACCTTGAATTACCATACCCAAAGAATCACCAACCAGAACGATATCGACACCAGCCTGCTCCAGTACATGGCTAAAGCTTGCGTCATAGGCAGTCAAAACCGCGATTTTATTTTTCTCGGCCTTCATTTTACGCAGCTGATTCAGGCTCAGACGGCTCATGCTTTTTTCTCTTTCACCGGCAGTGGATTGTAATATTGCCGACCACTTTGAATGGTTAAGATTTGATCTAACAGCTGTTGATAATCGGCTTCACTCTTCACCAGGTCAATCTGCTCTGCATTAACAATCAATAATGGTGAGGCATCGTAATAGTGGAAAAAATCCGCATAAGAATCTGCCAGACGTTTAAGGTAAGCGTCTTCTACATGCTGTTCATAGCTGATACCGCGTTGAGCAATTCGAGTTTTCAATGTTGGTAAGGAGGCTTGCAGATAAATTACCAGATCAGGCGTCCGATGATGCAGGGTAAGATTTTCATATACCATGTTATATAACGCCAGCTCATCATCATCGAGCGAGATTTGCGCGAATAATCGATCTTTTTCCAGCATAAAATCAGCGACATGCAACGAGGTAAATAAATCATCCTGCTGCAAGGTCTTGGCTAATTTAACGCGTTGCATCAAAAAGCTCAGTTGAGTCGGTAATGCTGATTGTTTAGGATGTAGATAATAACGTTCCAAAAACGGATTTTGTTCTGGTGCTTCCAACAAGGTATTGCCAGAAAAACTCTCGGCAATTCGTTTAACCAGATGGGTTTTGCCGACACCAATCGGACCTTCAACAACAATATAACGATGTGGCAATGTTTTCATAAGCTAATCTGTTCCACTTGTTGTAAATCACCTTGCGGGCATGATGGCAAGATTTTCTGCAATGTTCCAATACACGGGATTTCGATATCTGGTGCAATTTCAGCTAACGGATATAACACAAAAGCCCGTTCATGCATGCCGGGATGGGGAATTTTCAGTCGTTCATCATCCAATATTTGATCACCATAGAGCAAGATATCCAAATCCAAAGTTCGCTCTCCCCAATGACGCTTTCGTACTCGACCATGTAATTGTTCTACAGATTGTAAGGCGTCTAATAACTGATGGGGATTGAGACTGGTTTCCAACGCCAAAACGGCATTGATGTAATCAGGTTGATCTGCCGGGCCCATTGGCGGGCTCTGATATAACGAAGAGACTGAGACGATGTTGATATCAGCTAAAGACTGCAGATCATCTATAGCAGTTTTAATCTGTTGCAGTGGGTTTTCCAGATTACTGCCGAGTCCAATATAAGCGAGCATTATTCCACTTTTTTTATAACTGGTTTACGACGGCGGCGACGACGTGGTTTGCGTTTTTCTGCTTCTCCACCAGTCCCCAAAGCACTCACCATATCAGACTGAGTGGTTGCAGAGGCCTGCTGAAAGGTAGTCCACCAATCCGTCAGTTCCTGTAGTGGTTCACCAGATTGGGCTCGCAAAGCAAGAAAGTCATATCCTGCGCGGAATTTTGGATGCAATAGTAAAGCAAAGGCACGTTTGCCCTGACGACGAGTCAATCTTGGTTGCATGGTCCAGATATCACGGGTGACCAGACTGAAACGTTTGGGTATTGCCACGATTTGAATCTGCTCGGTTAAAACTTCTCCGGCCGCACGCTGCATCGCTGGAATTTCCGGCATGTCCTTGCTTAACTGCAGCCAGCGTTGCCGCAGCGGTTCCCACAATAAGGCGGCGAACAAAAATGCCGGTGTGACTGGTTTATTATCAGCCAGTCGTTTATCGGTATTCTCCAGCGCTTTCATCAACAAAGTTCGTGGATAACCGTCTTTTTCCTGATGTAACAACGCTGCAGTTTGTGGATAAAGATGATCAAACACACCATAGTGACAAAGCAGCTCGTGAGTAACAGCAGCCTGTCCACTTAAGTAAAGCTTTAAGGTTTCATCAAATAGTCTGGCCGGAGGAATATCGCCGAGCAAGGGTGCTAAATCAACAATCAACTGTTCGGTTTCGGCTTCCAGTTTGAGACCCAACTTGGCCATAAAACGCAAAGCCCGCAGCATTCTGACAGGATCTTCACGATAGCGAACCGGTTTATCACCAATTAACTGAATCAGACCCGCTTGCAGATCGGCGATGCCACCGGTGTAATCCACAATCGAAAAATCACGGATGTTGTAATAAAGCGCATTAATGGTGAAATCTCGCCGCCAGGCATCCTGTTCTAATGTGCCGTAAACATTATCCTGCATGATCCGGCCTTGATCATCGACATGATTTTTGGCTTCAGGTGGTGCACGGAATGTGGCTACTTCAATAATTTCATCACGACCAAAACGCACATGAACCAGTTTAAATCGCCGACCAATTAGCTGACTACGGCGAAATAAACGGTGGACTTGTTCCGGCAATGCATTGGTGGTGATATCAAAATCTTTAGGTTCATAGCCAAGTAATAAATCGCGGACACAGCCACCCACTAGATATGCCTCAAACCCGGCATCTTTAAGGGTATAAAGTACTTTTAACGCACTGGGGCTGATGAGGTCGCGGGAAATATTATGGTCTGAGCGCGGCACGATGAGTGGTGCGGCTCCCTCGGCTGCTGCGCGGCTTTTTTTGCCGGCTTTGATCCGTTTGATTGAGTTAATGAGTGAGTTTATCGACAGCATAAGGTGCGAATAATACCATGCTTGTAAGCGATAACTGGAAAATGCATAAATTTATCTTATGGCCCGGCGAACTGGTGCAAATGACCGCCGATGAATGGGGGATGGTCCAAGCTCCAGTAATGCTTGTTGGTGCTGTGCGGTCGGATAGCCTTTGTGTTTTGCCAGTCCATAGCCGGGATAAAGTTGATCCAAGACCAACATTTCACGATCCCTGGCCACTTTGGCTAATATTGAAGCAGCAGCGATGGCCGGCTCGCTCAAATCACCTTTAATGATCGTGGTGACTGGGCAATTCAAATTTGGTGCATGATTGCCATCAACCAGGGCATGCTCAAGAGCGAAAGGCAAAGCAGCCACTGCACGTTGCATCGCCAGCAAACTGGCTTGCAGGATATTTAACTGATCAATTTCTTCCACTTCCGCCCTGCCAAGCGCCCATGCATAAGCATATTGCTCAATCATTGGCACCAGCTGTTCTCGACGTTTTTCACTGAGTTTTTTAGAATCCGTCAGACCATGAATGGGTTTACCAGGATCCAGAACCACAGCAGCGGTAACCACGGGGCCGGCTAATGGGCCTCTTCCGACTTCATCTATACCGGCAATTAACGCGATCACACTCATTTAGAAAGTAATCTCAGCACAAGCTCAGCAGCATTATCTGCCCCGCCACTCGGTCCAAGCGCATTAAGCACCTGTTGACGGATTTGCTCAGCGTGCTGCATTCGTTGGGGATGTGTCAGCAAATCCATTAACTGCTGTTCCAGCCGAACGGCAGTGACTTCATCTTGCAGTAATTCTTTAATGACCGGCTGCTGCGTCACAATATTGCATAATCCTACATAAGGAATTTTCACCAGCCGTTTCAGGATTCGATAACTCCATGGTGAAACTTTGTAGGTAATAAAATGCGGCACACCTATCAATGCAATTTCCAGCGTTACGGTGCCTGAAGCAGCCACGATGGCATCACAAGCTCTAATAACCTCGTAAAAGTCGTCTTTAATAATGCTAATGCGTAACGGTGAGCCTGCTACAAACTGTTGCAGGTAGGTTTCATCAATTCCCGCAGCTTGAGGGATCACTATCTGAATCGGAAAATGGCGTTTCTGGATCCGCTCAGCCGCTTCCAACATTACTGGTAGTAAAGCTGAAATTTCACTACGCCGGCTACCGGGAAACAAACCAATCACTCGAACAGCTTTATCCAGAGCAAATTTCTCTCGTGCGGTTTTCTGGGTAAGCCCTGTCTGAACTGCATCGACTAACGGGTGCCCGACACAAGTTACAGCCACCCCAGCGGCCTGGTATATATCCTGTTCAAATGGAAACAACACCGCCATATGGTCAACATCGCGTTTGATTTGCTCGATTCGCCCCGCTCGCCAGGCCCAGATTTTCGGGCTGATGTAATACAGCACTTTAATACCGAGTTTTTTAGCTTGTTTAGCCAGTTTCAGATTGAAGCCGGGATAATCCACCAGAATAAGTAAATCGGGTGGTTGGCGGCGTAACTCGGCTACGACCTGATTAAAAATGCCTTTAATTTTGGGATAGCGTTTGATGACTTCCACTAAACCCATCACCGCAAGTTCTGCAAAATCGATATTGATATCGGCACCAGCCGCCCGCATTTTTTCACCACCGATTCCAGTGATATAAATAGCAGGTTGCTGTTTTTTTAATGCGCTGACCAAGCGGGCAGCATGTGCTTCGCCCGATGCTTCTCCAGCAACAATATAAATATGCTTATTCACCGGTTATATTCAATCTTCTAGGTAGCCGGTTAATTCCAAACCAAAGCCAGAGACACCCGTTAGTTTAGTTGGGGTGCCGATCACGCGCATTTTACGCACACCCAAATCCGCTAAAATCTGTGCGCCTACGCCAAAGGTTCTTAAATCCCAACTGGCTTTGAATGGTGCGGCTTCACCTTGATCTTGCTGCTGGTATCGAGCAATTTTAGCCGCCAGTTGCTTATTTTGTTCTGGTTGCCGCAATACTACTAATACGCCTTTACCAGCCTGCTGAATTCGGCGCATCACATCCGGCAAAGGCCAATGTGTCGGTTCACGTTTTGATGCCAGTAAATCACCCAATGGATCAGCCATATGCACCCGCACCAATGTTTCCTGTTCGGCATCGATATCACCGTAAACCAGAGCCAAATGGGTTTGGCTGTTTACATCATCCTGATAGCTGTGCAAGGTGAAATCACCATATTCTGTCGGAAAATTACAGGTCGACATGGCTTTAATGGTCATTTCATTTTGTAGACGGTAGCTGATTAAATCTGCGATGGTGCCGATTTTAAGCTGATGGGTTTCAGCAAAAATCTCCAAATCCGGGCGCCGCGCCATGGTGCCATCATCATTGAGGATCTCAACAATGACTGCTGCAGGTGTACAACCCGCCAGATGTGCTAGATCGCAACCGGCCTCTGTATGTCCGGCACGGGTTAATACCCCACCTGGCTGGGCTTTTAACGGAAAAATATGTCCCGGCTGAACCAAATCCTCGGGCTTGGCTTGCGTAGCCACTGCTTTTTGAATCGTTAATGCACGGTCAGCGGCAGATATCCCAGTTGTTACCCCTTCAGCGGCTTCAATTGAAACGGTGAAATTGGTGGCATACGGTGTTTGATTATCGGTGACCATTAATGGCAGACGTAATTGACGGCAACGATCTTCAGTCAAAGTCAGACAAATCAGTCCACGACCGAATTTAGCCATAAAGTTAACTGCTTCAGCAGTTACCTTATCAGCGGCCATCACTAAATCACCTTCATTTTCGCGATCTTCGTCATCCATGATGATGACCATTTTGCCTTGTTTCAGATCATCAATGATCTCTTGAGTACTATTGATTTGCATTAACGGATATAACCATGTTGTGTAAGGAAGTCCCGGCTGATGTTAGAGCCGGTCTGAGGTAGCAAACGCTCGAGATAACGGGCAATCAAATCTACTTCCAGATTGACCTTGGTACCAGTTTGATAATGTTTAATGATCGTCTCTTCAAGTGTATGTGGAATGATATTAATATCAAACCCACCATCAAAAACGCCATTGACTGTCAGACTAACCCCATCAATGGTAATTGACCCTTTTTCTGCGATATAACGCTCCAGTTCTGCAGGGACTTTTATCTTATATTGCCAGGAACGCGCCGAAGCCGTTTTACTGATCACTTCACCCAAACCATCAACATGCCCGCTAACCATATGACCACCTAACCGATCGCCAACGGCAAGGGCTTTCTCAAGATTGGCTTCACTACCCGTTTTTAATTGTCCCAGACTGGTACGCTGCAGTGTTTCTTGAGACACATCAAACTGTAAACTTCTGCTCGCCATTTCGACTACAGTTAAACACACACCATTGACCGCAATGCTATCTCCGAGCTTGACGTCGTTAAGATCCAACTTCGCAGAGTCAATATGCAAGCGGATATCACCACCTACCGATTGCAGAGATTTGAGCTGACCTACAGCCGCAATAATACCTGTGAACATGAATTAAAAAGCCTCGTTATAGTGTGGTTTAGCGGTAATTCGCCAGTCATTGCCAACGGCACGAATATCAGTGATATCTAATTCAATATTTTGTGCCATATAGTCCATACCGGGCAGATGGAAAACAGCTCGGGCGGCATCCCCCATCAGTTTGGGTGCAACATAAAAAATCATTTCATCGATTAATTGTGAGCGTAATAATGCACCGTTTAAGACAGCGCCGGCTTCAACCATAACTTCATTGATTTCACGTTTGGCCAATACCGATAACATTCCACTTAGATCGACCTGGTTATTTGGTGCTGGCAAAACAATGGTTTCAACATCATTACGCACCATGCGATCACAGGCGGTAAACAGCAATACTTTTTCGTCGTTGAGAATTTGGGCATTGGCAGGCATACGCAATTCACTATCGACAATGACTTTTAACGGTTGTCGTATGGCTTCTCCATGGGGATACCAATCAGCAACATGACGAACGTTTAACAAGGGATCATCGGCAATAACCGTACCGACCCCAGTGACAATCGCTGAGCTACGTGCTCTGAGTTTTTGTACATCAGCGCGGGCTTCCGGTCCGGTTATCCATTTACTTTCGCCTGACGCCATTGCCGTGCGACCATCAAGGCTCATCGCCATTTTACTTCGCACATAGGGTCTGCCTATACGCATACGTTGAATAAAGCCTGGATTTAATTGCTCAGCTTGCGATGTCAGTATGCCCTGATGAACTTCTATTCCGGCCTGTTCAAGCCGTTGCATACCGGTTCCAGAAACCACAGGATTGGGATCGGTCATTGCCACAAATAAACGTTTTATTCCGGCTCGAATCAGTGCATCAGCACAAGGCGGTGTACGGCCAAAATGACTACAGGGTTCCAGAGTCACATAACAATCAGCGCCTTCTGCATTATGTCCTGCATCGTGTAAAGCATTGATTTCTGCATGGGCTTCACCGGCGCGATGATGCCAGCCTTCACCAATAACCTGATCATTTTTGACAATGACACAGCCCACCCTTGGATTAGGATCAGTGGTGTATAAACCTTTCCAGGCCAGCTGTATGGCCTGTGCCATAAATTGTTCGTGTTGGCTCATTGGGGTTGCCTCCACAGATGATCTTTTACATTGATTGTAATCGCATTCGAATGATGCGTTTGCATAAACTGTAGCTGACTATTAAATTCAGCTGTCTTTATCAGATAAAGCACGATTTTCCATACGTTCGATTTCTTCCCGAAACGCATTCACATCCTGAAAACTACGATAAACCGAAGCAAACCGGACATAAGCTACTTCATCCAGCTCACGCAATGCATCCATTACCCAGTCACCAACGAGACGACTCTGCACTTCTCTTTCACCGGTTGCCCATAAGCGTCTGGTGATAGTTTTGACCGCATTATCAATGGCATCAATACTGACTGGGCGCTTTTCAAGTGCACGCATAATACCGGCACGCAATTTATTTTCATCAAACGCTTCACGGGTAGCATCACGCTTGATCAACCGTGGCAGACTCAGTTCAGCTGTTTCGTATGTGGTAAAACGTTCATTACACACCTGACACATGCGACGACGTCGAATCGCATCTCCCTCGGAAGAGAGACGCGAATCGACGACTTTTGAATCTTCAGCTCCGCAAAACGGGCAGCGCATCAGTCAGCACAAACTTATGAGTAAACTGGCAGACGTTTACAGATTTCCGTCACCTTGTCACGGATGGCTGCGATCACTTTTTCATCGCCATGACTGTCAATGACATCACACATCCAGCCCGCCAAGTCGGTGCAATCCTGTTCACTGAAACCACGCGTGGTGACAGCAGGAGTACCAACACGAATACCAGAGGTAACGAATGGTGATTGCGGATCATTAGGCACGGCATTTTTATTGACCGTAATATGCGCATTACCCAGCCATGCATCAACTTCTTTACCGGTCAGACCAGCTTCAATTAAGCTGACCAGGAACAGATGGTCATCGGTTCCTTTAGAAACGACATCATAGCCACGGGCCATAAATACTTTGGCCATCGCCTGGGCATTTTTAACAACTTGCTGTTGATAGGTTTTGAACTCCGGCAACATTGCTTCTTTGAAAGCAACCGCTTTTGCCGCAATCACGTGCATTAACGGTCCACCCTGGAAACCAGGGAAAACAGCTGAGTTCAGCTTTTTCTCAATTTCAGGATTGGATTTGGCCAGAATCAGACCACCACGTGGACCTCTTAATGTTTTGTGAGTAGTTGTGGTCGTTACATCAGCGATTTGTACCGGATTTGGATACAGACCAGCAGCGACCAAGCCGGCCACATGGGCCATATCAACCAGTAGATATGCGCCAACTGAATCCGCAATATCACGGAATTTTTGCCAGTCGATAATACGTGAGTAAGCCGAAAAACCTGCAACGATCAGTTTTGGCTGATGTTCTTTAGCCAGTTTTTCAACTTCGTTATAATCAATCTCACCGGTATCACTGCTAATGCCGTAAGCAACAGAATTATAGATTTTTCCGGATGCACTGACTTTGGCACCGTGAGTCAAATGACCACCATGTGCCAGACTCATTCCCAGAATCATATCGCCGGGTTGCAATAAGGCTAGATAAACTGCAGCATTAGCTTGTGAGCCGGAATGTGGTTGCACGTTAGCGTAATCAGCACCGAATAAAGCTTTTGCTCTTTCAATCGCCAGATCTTCAGCGGTATCAACATGCTCACAGCCGCCATAGTAACGTTTGCCAGGATAACCTTCTGCGTATTTGTTGGTTAACAATGAGCCCTGAGCTTCCATCACCCGTGGGCTGGTATAGTTCTCAGAAGCGATTAATTCGATATGATCTTCCTGACGTTGTTCTTCAGCAGAAATTGCCTGAAACAACTCGTCATCAAAATCAGCAATGCTCATGTTTTTTTTGTACACAGTTTTCCCCTGTAGCGGCTGTAAATGCCCGCATATTGTATCCCACAACGCACGCAGCATCTATGTAAGAATAGAATTTTTAGTTAAACAAAACCGGAGTCAGATATGAAAATAGCCATTCTTGGTGGTGGCCTGATGGGCAATGCATTGGCAGAGCGTCTTCTCGACCAGAAATGCGAGTTGAGTATCTACAACCGAAGCATTGAAAAGGTTGCTAATTTAAGCGCTCAAGGTGCCCGAATCTGTGAAACGGCCAGCGAAGCTGTTCAGCAAAGTGAAATAGTTATTTTGCTGTTGAGTGATGCCGATGCAATTGCCACAGTTCTGGACAATGTGGATCCCGCAGTCTTTGCAGACAAGCTGTTTATGCAAATGGGAACCATTGCTCCCGAACAATCTCAGCATCTTGAAAGTCAGTTAAATAGTGTAAATGCCGCGTATCTGGAGTGCCCGGTATTAGGTAGCTTGCCTGAAGCCCGTAGTGGTAAATTAATTCTAATGGCAGCAGGCCCTGAAGATAATTATAGGTCAGTGTTGCCCCTATTGAAGTTAATAGGAGAAACACCGCGTTATATTGGTGATACGGGGCAAGGCGCTGCGATTAAGCTCGCAATGAACCAGTTAATTGCAGGGCTTACAGCAACGTTTTCACTGAGTCTTGCCATGATTGAGGAACACCAGATTGATGTTGAGCCGTTTATGCAGATAGTGCGTGAAAGTGCACTTTATGCTGCAACATTTGATAAAAAACTCGAACGTATGCTCAATCGCAACTTCAGTGATCCGAATTTTCCCACCAAACATCTGGCAAAAGATACACGGCTATTTCTGGAGGTCGGTGAAAAACTTCGACTTGATACAACGGCACTGGAAGGCATTAGTCGATTATTGGATAAAGCCATGGCAATGGGCATGGAAAATACTGACTATTCCGCACTCTATGCCGCGATTTCGCCTGATCGAAAATAATCCCACAGACAAAAACGCCCTCTTTAATAGGGCGTTTTAATCAGGCTGTTTATTTAATTAGAGACTAAATAGATCCCGGCGAATAATGGTTTCGCAACGATCAGGACCTGTTGAAATAATATCAATCGGCACGCCAGCCAATTCCTGAATTTTGTCGATATAGTTCCGGGCATTTTCTGGTAATGAATCAAACTGGGTGATACCCAATGTTGAATCCTGCCAACCGGGCATATCAATATAAACTGGCTCGCACCCCTCAAACTCATCCGCACTCAATGGCAGGACAGTTACATCTTCACCGTTGCGTTTATAACCAACGCATAAACGAATGATTTCCAACCCATCCAATACATCCAATTTGGTTAAACATAAACCAGTAATACTGTTAATCCAGCTGGCGCGGTTTAATGCCACCATATCCAGCCAACCACAGCGGCGATCACGCCCGGTAGTCGAGCCTTTTTCATGACCTTTAACTGATAAATGTTTACCGATGTCACAGCTTAATTCTGAAGGGAATGGCCCTGCGCCAACACGGGTGGCGTAAGCCTTGGTAATGCCTAATACATAATCAATATGGCACGGGCCAACACCAGCACCTGTTGCACTGCCACCGGCAGTTGTGTTTGATGAAGTTACGTATGGATAAGTACCATGATCGATATCCAGTAAAGCGCCTTGAGCACCTTCAAACATCACGCGATCACCGTTGAGATAATACTGCTGTAGCATCGCCGGTATATCGGCAATCATTGGCAGTAACACATCCCGCATAGCTAATGTTTCGTCACGCACTTGTTCAAAACTGACTGGCGCTGCCTGATAGTAATTAATCAAGGCAAAGTTATGGAAACTCACCACTTCACGCAGTTTTTCCACAAACTTCTGTTCGTTGACCAAATCACCAAGACGTAAACCACGGCGCGCAACTTTATCTTCATATGCTGGGCCAATGCCGCGTCCAGTTGTACCAATCGCATCTTTACCACGACGGGATTCTCTTGCGACGTCTAACGCCACGTGATAAGGCAAAATCAATGGACAGGCAGCACTGATTTTCAGGCGCTGACGTACTGGAATACCATTGGCTTCCAGCTCATTCATTTCTTTAATTAATGCTTCAGGAGATAGCACCACGCCATTACCGATAAGGCATTGAACATGCTCACGCAAAATGCCTGAAGGTATCAGGTGCAGAATAGTTTTTTTACCCTCAATAACCAGGGTATGACCTGCATTATGTCCACCTTGAAAGCGTACTACAGCTGAAACGCTGTCGGTCAGCAGGTCAACAACTTTTCCTTTACCCTCATCGCCCCATTGGGAACCGATTACTACAATATTTTTAACCACGCGTGTTATTTCCTGTATCGACCACTTGCCAGCGGCCATCTTGTTGAATCAATGTTTTTTCGGTATTTATTGTGCTGCCAGGTAAAGCGAAAACGACAATATTACCCTGTTCACGTAAGCTTTCAACCAGATCAAGCTGTGATTGATCTGATGACCAAGTAGCGCTAATCAACTGGCGCTTTTCCCTTGGTTTGGGAAAGCTGGTCACTAGTTTTTTCAAATCTAAACTGAAGCCCGTAGCAGGTTGGGCATGACCGAAATCCTGTCCAATATCATCATATCGTCCACCCAACGCAATGGCTTGTGCCGAACTTGATTGATATGCAGCAAACACTACGCCGGTATGGTAGTGATAGCCGCGCAGCTCAGCCAGATCGAAATTCAACTGTATGCCTGATAAACGCTGTTGTGACATTTCAGCCAACATATTTAGCGTTTCCAGCGCTTGCAGTACGGATTCCGGTGCGTCCTTCAAGATCTGCTTTGCTTTGTCCAGCACTTTCACGTCGCCATTTAACTCAGACAATGCAACCAGCATTTTTCTGGCCGGTTCATTAATGGCATAGCTGGATAATAAACTTTCAATTTCCGGCAAAGCCTTACGCTGCATTGCAGAGAAAAGCGCTTGTTCCTGCTCGTCATCCAGTTGAGCAAAATCGGCTAAGCCACGGTAAATGCCAACATGACCGATATCTAAAGAGATAGATCCGGCCACACCGCTGATCTTGAGCAATTCAACCATTAGCTGAATGCTTTCCATATCACTTTCCGGACCAGCATGGCCGTAAATTTCAGCACCTAATTGGATCGGATTACGTGAGCTGGCCTGACCAGCTGGTAAAGTATGCAAAACACTCCCGATATAGCACAGGCGTAACACATCTGAATTATCTCTAAGTCGATGTGCTGCAATTCTGGCCACCTGCGGGGTCATATCCGCACGAATACCAAGTAAACGACCAGATAGTTGATCAATCAGTTTAAAAGTTTGTAAATCGAGTGTTTTTGCCGTACCTGTCAGTAAGGAATCTAGGTATTCGACTAGCGGTGGGACCACAAGTTGATATCCCCAACTCTGCATGCGATCCACTAACAGGCGATGCATTCTTTCCAGCTGGGCAGCTTCTTCCGGCATTAATTCATCGATGCCCTCTGGGAGCAACCAACTTTCTTTTAATGTCATGTAAATTAATTAACCCAATATAAAATCAGCAAACCTGCCACCATGCTGAGCAACCCTACTGTGCGTAATTGCTGATCAGTCATGGTGACAATTTGCAGTAAGGCTCGCCTTAATGCCGCAGGATTAACAAAAGGCATAATCCCTTCAATAATCAGCATTAATGCGGTGGCGAGCCATAAGCTGTGGATTAGAGACTCACTCACTAGTCCAGTATATTCAAGTCACTGAAACTGCTGAAAAAATCACCTTTTGGTTCAATCACCAGCAGATCATCCCCTTGGAAAATATGCTGATATGCGCCTAAACGACGGTAGAAAGAGTAAAACGACTCGTTCTGACCGTAAGCATCTGCGTAGATTTGTGTTGCAAGTGCATCACCTTCACCTCGCAGCATTTCAGACTGACGATTAGCTTCAGCCAAAATAACGGTTCTTTGTCTGTCAGCATCTGAACGGATTTTTTCAGCTTCTTCCGCACCACGAGAGCGTAAATCTTTGGCAACACGCTCACGTTCAGCTTCCATACGGGTATAAACTGATGAACTAACTTCAGTAGGTAAATCAATACGTTTGATACGAACGTTGACCACTTCAATACCAAACTCATTGGCAATGCGGTTTGCCTCGTCCATCAGGCCACTGACCATAACTGAACGTTCACCAGAAACCACTTCCTGAATAGTGCGACGACCAAACTCAGCACGCAGTCCATCTTTAATGATTTGCGATAAACGCAGCTTGGCGCTTTCTTCGTCGCCACCCATCGATGTGAAGTAATCTGCAACATTAGCAACACGCCACAGGATAAAAGAATCCACGATAACGTTCTTCTTTTCACCTGTCAGATAACGAGCAGGTGTGGCATCAAGGCTCAGAATTCGCCCATCAAAACGACGTACTTCATTTACAAATGGAATTTTAAAATGAATACCCGGTTCAAAATCAGCTTTTTCGATTTGACCTAAACGCAGCAAAATCACTCGTTCACGTTCATCTACGAAGAAGATAGCAGAACTGAGTGTGATCAGTGCCAGTACAACAATAAAGATAATTGCAGTAAATCTAGAACTCATGATTAACGTCCTCCCCTGCTACGTGAACCATCTTGAGCTGATGTGCTCGATGACGTTTGGGGGTTATTGGTGGTCGGATAATTTAAATTGTTTAAATCTACGCGGGGCGCATTGCTACTGCCACGCATTTTATCCAGTGGTAAGTAGAGAACATTGTTGCCACCACTATCCACGTCAACCATAACTTTTTGGCTACGGCTATAAACCGATTCCATCGCATCGATATAAAGACGTTCCTGAGTAATCAAAGGCGCTTTTTCATATTCAGTCATAACTTGCACAAAACGACTTGCTTCACCGTTTGCTTTGGCGACCACCTGACTTTTGTATGCCTCAGCTTCCTGAATAACACGGAAAGCCTGACCACGAGCACGTGGAATAATATCGTTTGAATAAGCTTCTGCCTCATTCTTGGCACGGACTTCATCTTCACGTGCTTTAACGACGTCCGCAAAGGCATCCTGTACCTGCTCAGGTGGCTGTACGTCCTGCATACTGACGCTGGTTACCGTTAAGCCTGTGGCATGCGCGTCTAACATTGCTTGCAAACGTTGCTCAGTTCGAGTTGCAACTTCACTACGTCCTTCAGTTAAAACGAAGTCCATCGTTGATTGACCAACCACTTCACGAACAGCACTTTCCATCATCTGACGGAGAATAGTGTCTGGAGTACGCACATTAAAGAGATACTCTGCCGCATCATTAATACGATATTGACCAGCAATTTTTAAATCCACTATGTTTTCGTCGTTGGTAAGCATCAGTGATTCAGATAAAACATTGCTTTCTGGTCGACCACCGCTTGAGCGATAACCGATTTCTACAGAGCGTATTTTAGCCACATCAACCACCTCAACCCGATCTATCGGGTAAGGGAAATGCCAATGAGGTCCAGGCATAGAGGTATGGCTATATTGGCCAAAACGTAATACCACGCCTCTTTCAGCTGGCTCTACAATGTAGATACCGGAAAGTAACCATACTAACAAAATAATGGCAGCGATTAATCCTGCGCCAATTGAGCCTGATTTGCTGCCACCTTCTGGAGGTTGAGTATTATTACTTCCGCCACTATTACCGCCGAACATTCCGGCAAATTTTCGCTGCAGATTTTTTACAACTTCATCAAGATCAGGGGGCCTTCATTACTACCACCACGCTTACCCCATGGGTCTTTATCACCACTACCGGGTTCGTTCCAAGCCATGTACCGCTCCAAAAATTAATTTATGATTTTCAATATGGGAACCGAATGAATCTATTTTACGGACATGGGTGCCGATAGCAACCAAAAGTCCGCTTAATTGACTGATTCAATCGCTAAGAGTTGCTCAGGAAAATATTCTTGTAATGCCAGTCTAAGTAGATCCAAGCCTTCACCAGTATGGGCAGAAAGCCAGATGCGACGAATTTTTCCTTGCTGATCCCGTTCTAGTTTTGGCTGAACGTTTTCTAAGCGGTCAATTTTGTTATAAATAATCAATTGCGGTAGTTCATCAGCGCCGATTTGCTGTAAAACCTCATCAACGTGTTTCATGAGTTCATCTCTGTCCACCGCTGCAGCGTCAACCACATGCAACAGTAATGATGCATCACGGGTTTCTTCCAGGGTAGAACTGAATGACTCAACCAAATCATGGGGCAATTGGCGAATAAATCCTACTGTATCAGCTAGAATCAAAGGCTCGGTATCCGCTATCCTGAATCTTCGTAATGTAGGATCCAAAGTGGCAAATAAACGATCATCAGCATAAACATCTGATGCTGTCATGCGATTGAACAACGTAGATTTTCCCACGTTGGTATATCCCACCAGTGAGACAACAGGGACACCGGCACGTTGTCTGGAACGTCTTCCCTGATCGCGTTGCGAACGGACTTTTTCAAGTCGTTTTTTCAGTGATTTGATGCGTTGACCTAATAAACGTCTATCGGTTTCGAGCTGGGTTTCACCTGGACCACGTAAACCAATACCACCTTTTTGTCTCTCTAAGTGAGTCCAGCCGCGTACTAATCGGGTGGAAAGATGTTGTAACTGGGCTAATTCAACCTGGAGCTTACCTTCATGCGATCGTGCTCTGCGGGCAAAAATATCCAGTATCAGACCGGTACGTCCTAACACACGACATTTAAGCCGTTGCTCGAGGTTACGTTCCTGACTGGGAGAAAGTTCGTGGTTAAAAATAACCACCGCCGCATCATTAGCAGAAACTAATTCGGCAATCTCTTCGACTTTACCGGTTCCAGCAAAATACTTTGAATCTGGCCGTTGACGTTTACCATGCACCACTGCGGAAATATTGGCCCCTGTTGAATTAACCAATTCAAGGAATTCTTGTTGGGTTTCATCAAAACTACGGTCATTAAAATCGAGATGAACTAGAACTACCGACTCTTGTTCGGCATTTTCTTCAAAAGCGGCATTGCTATCGGGTCTGTCAAACAATCAATAAACTCCCTTACTCTTCTTGGGTTATCTGAACATTTCTTGCAGGAACAATGGTTGAGATTGCGTGCTTGTATACCATTTGATTAACGGAATTTTTCAGCAATATCACAAATTGATCAAAAGAGTCGATTTGACCCTGTAATTTAATACCGTTGACCAGATAAATCGAAACTGGAACATTTTCGCGACGTAATGCATTCAAAAAAGGATCCTGCAAGGATTGGGCTTTAGCCATTGTCGACTCCATCGTTGTTATTATTGTTAAAACGCTAAGGTGTTACGGGCATTCTAAAAGGCTGCGCAGAATCGTCAAGCATTATCGGATTCTGATAGTTTCGAGCGTATAAAATCCAATACCTGTTTGTTTGGCAAATCGTTACCACTATCAAACCAAACTCCATCTTTTTGGGCTCTTAACCAAGTTAATTGGCGTTTCGCCATTTGCCTGGTGGCGATTATCGCTCTTTCAATAAAAGTGTTTTCATCATACTCACCATTCAAAAAAGACCAAGCTTGTCGGTAACCAACTGCGCGAATGGATGGAAGTGCAGCATGCAAATCTCCTCGCTTCTGAAGCTTTTTAACTTCTTCGATAAATCCCGCTTGCATCATCATCTCATAACGTTTTGCTATGCGTTGATGCAGAATCTTTCTATCAAAAGGTGACAAAATAATTTTGATAACGCTGTACGGCAGCAAGAAATCTGAGTGTTGTGTCAATTCAGTTAGTGGTTTCCCTGAAATCTCATACACTTCCAAAGCTCGTAATAATCTTTGTGGATCATTAATATGGATGCGTGCTGCAGAGACAGGATCAACTTCATTTAAACGTTGGTGCAAGTGCGACAGTCCGAATTGCTTCAGTTCTTGCTCAAGCTTTGCCCTGATATTAGCGTCGGCTTCTGGTAATTCAGCAATACCGTACTGTAATGTTTTGAAATACAGCATGGTGCCACCTACAAGTAAGGGGATTTTGCCACGCTTGGTAATATCAGCCATTAAAGCTAATGCATCTTGACGAAAACGACCGGCAGAATAAGCCTGTTGCGGATCAATGATATCGACTAAATGATGCGGGAATTGCTGCAATACTTTTGTATCAGGCTTGGCAGTACCGATATTCATTTGCTTATAAATAAGCGCAGAGTCGACACTAATAATTTCTACTGGCAGGTTCTGAGCCAGAAATATTGCCAGATCAGTTTTACCGGCGGCCGTTGGGCCCATCAAAAAAATTGCCGGGGGTACTGCAACCAAGCCTTTCGACAAACTTATGTTTAACCTTGTTTCATTGAGTCAAAAAACTCAACATTCGTTTTAGTAGATTTCAGGCGATCCATAAGGAATTCCATAGCTTCGATGGGTTCCATTGGTGCCAGAATTTTCCGAAGGATCCATAATTTCTGCAAATCTTCTTCATTTGTCAGTAATTCTTCTCGGCGAGTACCGGAGCGGGTGACATTGATAGCAGGATAAATACGACGATCAGCTAGTTTACGCTCAAGTAATACTTCCATATTACCCGTACCTTTAAACTCTTCGAAAATAACTTCATCCATCCGCGAACCAGTTTCAATCAAAGCGGTTGCAATAATGGTCAAGCTGCCACCCTCTTCAATATTTCTTGCCGCACCGAAGAAACGTTTTGGACGTTGCAAGGCATTTGCATCCACACCACCAGTTAAAACCTTACCTGAAGAAGGAGATACAGTATTGTAAGCGCGAGCCAAGCGAGTGATTGAATCCAACAGAATAACTACGTCATGTTTATGTTCAACCAAACGTTTGGCTTTTTCGATAACCATTTCGGCAACTTGCACATGACGCGTTGCTGGCTCATCGAACGTACTTGATACAACCTCACCTTTTACTGAACGTTGCATTTCAGTCACTTCTTCTGGGCGCTCATCGATCAATAATACGATTAAGGTACTTTCAGGATAATTGCTGGCAATCGACTGTGCGATTGATTGCAAAATCATTGTTTTACCAGATTTTGGTGGTGCAACAACCAGACCACGTTGACCTTTACCGATTGGTGAGGCCAAGTCGATTATGCGAGCAGTTAAATCTTCGGTGCTGCCATTACCTCGTTCAAGATTGAATCGTTCGTTGGCGAAAAGAGGTGTCAAGTTTTCAAATGGAACTTTATTGCGCGAATTCTCAGGTTTTTCGTAGTTGATTTCATCAACTTTTACCAAGGCAAAATAACGTTCACTATCTTTAGGAGGACGGATTTTTCCTTTTATCGTATCCCCAGTTCGTAAATGAAACCGACGAATCTGACTTGGTGAAACATAAATATCATCTGGACCGGCAACATAGGAGTCTTCAGGAGAACGTAAAAAACCAAAACCATCTGGTAATAATTCCAAAACCCCTGTGGTATAGACGTCATCACCTTGTTTTGCATGGGCTTTGACCAAAGCAAATATAAGTTCTTGTTTTCGATTTCGGGCTAAGCCCTCAAGATTCATGGAGAGAGCAAGTTCCATCAATTCAGCAGCGGACTGCCTTTTTAGTTCTGTCAGATTCATGTATTACCTAAAATGGGTTTTTATATCAGAATTGCCTTGGATGCGCGTGGAGAACGCGTATGTTTGAAGTTTGGGAGATTTAACTGGAAAATTGCCAGCAAGAATATCAGTAATAATTACACCCGTCCAGCATTTTTGGGAAAAATATCCCTAATCTTTAAAAGTAAATATATGTAAATGATTTATCAGTGAAACTTATACTATATTGATTGTGTTCTAACAGACTGACAATCACTTTTCACGAGGCCATTAATGAAATTATTATCCAGATTTGTCATGGCAAATCTACTGCTGGTTCTTTTGTCGGGCTGCAGTAATGTACCGAAACAAATTAGTACAGCTCCAGTCGATGATATTCAGCTTAATGAAATCAAAGGTCAAGTTGATAGTTTCTCTGCACAACAAGTTCGTTGGGGCGGTGAAGTGGTCAGTGTTGAAAACAATAATGATTCTTCGATCATCCAAGTGGTTCAATACCCGCTTAACCATTATGGTAAACCGATTACCAATCAACCTAGTGATGGCCGATTCCTAGCTAAAACAACTGAATTCATTGATCCTGTCGTTTATAAGGAAGGGACAATACTGACATTTACCGGAACTCTGGACGGGGAAGCGGTACGCATGGTGGACAAAAAAGAATTATCCATGCCGGTGATTAATGTTTCTACCATGTATAAATGGCAGCCATATCGTACTGTACAGAGGGAT
>NZ_MCRI01000013.1 GCF_001720165.1 Methylophaga muralis | reverse complement strand
GCAAAAAAAGCTCTCCCACTACGCCGTGGTATAGAATCCAAATAGGATCGGTTTATTAATGTGAGAACAACACTAATGTTGAATTATTGAAGCTATGACGGTTCCAAACAAATTCTGCTGTAAGTGTGAAAACTGATAATGCTTTACACTGTCAATTCATAGACTCTTTAACTAAAAATGAGGTACCGACAATGAGCTGGAGAGAAACTGAAAACGAAAAAAACCTATTCTGATGCTGAAGTCGAACAACGACTTAAAGAGGAATTACCTAATTGGAGTTTGGAAAATGGCTGGATCCGCCGTAAATATAAAACCAGCGGGTGGAAATCCACTTTAATGGTTGTTAATACGGTAGGACATTTGGCTGAAGCTGCCTTTCACCACCCTGACCTCACCGTTTCTTATGCCTTTGTTATCGTAAAACTAACCAATCATGCTGCTAAAGGGATTACCGACAAAGACTTTGAACTGGCCAGTAAAATCGAAGAAGTCATTATGTGGCAGCCAGGGCTGATTGAAGGTGGTGCGTTGGTTGGCACACCAGATGATGCTCGTTTTAAATATATTAAATACGATTAATTATGGAACTAGATATTAGCCCTGCCTTAAACGTATTGGGCGAACCTCTGCAAAGCTGTAGCCATGATCCACTCACTGGTTTTTTCCGTGACGGATGTTGTAATACCAGTGATCAGGATTATGGCTCGCATACGGTGTGTGTTGAAGTCACTCAAGCATTTCTCGAGTTTTCGCGTTTTAGAGGTAATGACTTAAGTACTCCGGTGCCGGATTTCAATTTTCCAGGATTAAAACCTGGAGACCGATGGTGTCTTTGTGCTCAACGTTGGCTAGAAGCACAGCAACATGACATGGCTCCTAAAGTGTTTCTGGCCAGTACCCATCAACGGGCAATCGAAATTATTCCGTTAGATATATTAAAAAAACACGCTATAGATTTGATGTGAGATTTAGCTGTTTAGTTATTGATTATTAATGACTAAACAGCTTTCTTAACTTGTCGCTGCATAAAGAAATCTTCAACCTGGTTGATATCCTGAGTGATCGGCATTGCTGGCAAACTACGCATAAACACTTTACCGTAGGGTTTGTTTAAAAGCCGTGGATCACAGAGAACTAATACACCATGATCCTGTTCATCACGAATTAGACGACCTATTCCCTGCTTTAACTGAATGACTGCCGAGGGAATTTGAATACTGCGAAATGGATTACCGCCCCGCTCTTTCAAGTTATTTATCCGTGCTTCCAATACCGGATCCCCCGGCGAGGCAAACGGAATTTTATCAATTAACACGCAAGATAAGGCTTCACCGCGTACATCAACACCCTCCCAAAAACTGTTTGTGCCGAGTAAAACGGCATTACCATGCTGACGAAACTCTTCCAGCAAAGTGGCTTTCGCCCCACTCCCCTGCACCATTAATGGATAATCCAGATCGGCCAATAATTCGGCCACTTCATGCATGGCTCGATAACTGGTAAACAGTAGAAAGATCCGACCCTGACTGTGCAAAATAACTTCTTTAGCAATATCAGCAACGTATTGATTGTATCGTCGATCAGCTGGTTCAACCGGAATATTCGGCAAATACAAAAGGCTTTGTTTTGCATAATCAAACGGGCTTTCCCAGCTGGCATATTCAGCATTTTCAATGCCCAGATGCTGGCAGAAATGATTAAATTTACCGGCGACGGTTAAGGTCGCTGAGGTGAAAATCCAGGCAGCCGGCTTTTCTTCCAGCCATTGTTGAAAATGCTGACTAATTTTAAACGGCGTGGCGTGCAATACAAAGCCTGCTGGTCGGTTATCCAGCCATAACACTAGATTATCGTCATTTTGCTCAGTAAATAACTGAATGATATTAACTAATTCACCGGCACGAACATGACATTGAGAAAGTCCGGGACTCCGCACAGCCAGCGGTTCAAGCTCTGATTCAAACACTTCAAGATAGTCTACTAACTCATTGAAATGGTTTTTAATTTCATCATTATAGAGTTGCGTTAACCAAGGCGTACGCTGTTCAACATTGCCAATATGCAAACGCAGCGATTGTAGTTTGGCCTGTAGTTTTTCAGCATGTAAAGTCAGTTGCTGACTATCTGCTGCATGCTCCTGCATTTCCTGCACACTATCACGACATAATTCAACGATTTGATGGCTGCTGATACGGTTACCGAGAAACTGCCCGGCAATAGCGGGTAATTGATGCGCTTCATCAATAATAAAGGCATCAGCCGTTGGTAATACTTCACCTTGTCCAGCCGTTTTCAAGGCAAAGTCAGACATTAACAAGTGGTGATTGATTACCACAATATCGGCTTCTTGAGCCCGACGTCGGGCTTCTACAATAAAACACTGCTGATAATCGGGACACTGTTGTCCCAGGCAGTTATCTACTGTTGAGGTTACTCGTGGCCAAAGATTGGATTGGGTTTCAAGTAAATCAGATTCACTCAAATCACCATTTTTTGAGCTTTGCGACCAGTCACGTAAGGAACGTAAGGTGTCTGTTTGCGAGAGTAATAACGGATCCTGTTCTGCCAATGTTAAGCGATGATGACATAGATAATTACCACGGCCTTTGAGGATCGCGGCCTGAAAAGGCACAGCTAAAGCTTTACGCAGCGTTGGTAAATCGCGTCTAAATAATTGATCTTGAAGATTTTTGGTGCCGGTAGAAATAAAGATTTTTTGCCCGGATAAGATGGCTGGTGCTAAGTAAGCAAAGGTTTTGCCGGTTCCGGTGCCGGCTTCGGCTACTAAAACTGTTGCAGAAGCTAAGGTATCGGCAATACGTTGGGCCATTTCCTGCTGCGCCTGGCGTGGATGATAACCTTTGATTTGCCTTGCAAGAATGCCGCCTTCAGCAAAAATCTGTTGTAAATCATCCTGCATAACAACTTCCGAAAAGCGCCATTAACCTGCTGTTATAATTCACGTAGCCTGATTATCCCAAATTTCAGGTTCGGCACCATTTTCAGCAGTCCACACGCGTTCGCCGATGATTTTGAACTGAGCAATGGACATGGCACCGCGTTTTTTACGATTACTATCCCGTTCATTCATGGTGTCTTGAATAATGTTTTTAGTGGCATAAAACATTTCGATAGGTTGATATTCATCATCGAACAACACTAATAACACACCATCCCATTCCTGAGCAGGGTTGAGTTGGCCGATTCGTGGGGTTGATTTGCTGGTATCAAAAATGGCGCGGCCTTTAATTACCACTTTCTGATCGGTTAAAAGACCGCTTTTGCCAACCGCATCAAAACTGGAATTTAAATTATCCAGCAGTTGTAAATCCAATGCTTTAGCCGCGTCAAACCGGGCAATTTCACCGGTGACTGGCAAGGTGCTACCGGTCGTTTGGCGATAGCGTGCGGCCAGTTGTCGCGTTTCATGCATCAATTTATCGATGGAATATAAATCCATTTGTCTCTCTGACCGCCGTTATTCACATTGCAGCATTATACATGGCAAAAAAACGGTTTGCCTGCTTTCGCAGACAAACCGTAAATTTTGTCGAGGCTGTGAATAACCTACATACCTACGACCGTAATTTTTGAAAAAAATTCAATTATGATTTTTTCGCATCCAGTTCTTTCTGATAATACTTGTGAACCAGTTTGTCTTGATTTTCCAGCAAGTAATCGATGCTTGGTTCATGATTCATCGCTTTCTCGATAGCACGTGTCGTAGCACGACGATGCACATCAAATAACGCTTCATGATCGAGATTTTCAACGGTAGTGATACCAGGGTTTAACCAGACAGAAACTATGATGCCTAAGTCATTGGCTTTTTCTTTAGGAATAATGCCTTTACGCACAGCATCCAATACACCATTGGCAATCGCGCCTTGGACTGTACCCATCAGGATATTGGTATAGGCGGTATTCTTAACAGTTACTTTACTGACCATGATAGTGGCCGGACGAACTTGAACATCAGTATTCATCAGCGCTAATACGCGTGAATGACCTTTGACCTGATCACCCATCAAATTCGCAAATGCGATTCCAACCGGTCCATCCAGCTCGCCGATAACGACTTCAGGTTCTGCGGCGGTTAATGGTGGGCCATCAGCGATTAGTGCTTCGCCGGTTCGCATGACAATTCTTTCACTCATAAGCTATTGCTCCTTAAGTTGTGCTAAGAGAGCGATTCATTATCCCGGTCTAAACCTCATGTCGCAACCTTATAAGCCTTTATGAGTAGATAGATGCAGAGTAAACTGCTTGGATTTGGGCTTGGATTAAGCATGGCTGATATTGCAACACCATATGAACGTATAGGCGGCGAAACTGCGGTTCGAAAACTCTGTCATACTTTTTACAAAATCATGTGCGAGACGCCGCAAACCGAGGTAATTCGTGGTTTACATCCACAAAATATCCAGATTAGCGAAGACAAACTGTTTATGTTTTTAAGCGGATGGTTGGGTGGTCCTTCCTTATATATAGAGAAATATGGACATCCCAGATTGAGAGCCCGTCATTTACCCTTTTCGATTGGTATTGAAGAGCGGGATCAATGGCTTTATTGCATGGCTCAGGCCCTTAAAACCATGGATTTGGAACCATTATTTGCTGAACAGTTAATGAGCTCATTTGCCCAGACCGCAGATTTTATGCGTAATCGACAAGAAACGGAGTAAACATGCATATCGGAGCTGTGATTATTGGTGATGAAATCCTCAGTGGTAAACGTCAGGACAAACATTTCAATCAATTACAAATCATGCTGGCTAAACGCGGACTAGAGCTGAGTTGGACATTGATAGTAGGCGATGATCCTCAGCAACTGGAACGGGCATTACGTTTCAGCATGAGTAGTGAAGATTTGGTATTTGGTTTCGGCGGTATCGGCGCAACACCTGATGATAGAACCCGGCAGACCGTCGCTAAAATTGCTGATGTCCCCTTAATTCCTCATCCAGAAGCGACTGCTGAAATTGAAGCGCGTTTTGGCGAAGACGCCTATCCAAATCGTATTTTGATGGGATATCTGCCAGAAGGATCACAGATAATCCCTAACACTATCAATAGAATACCCGGCTTTTCTTATGCAAATCATCACTTCACGCCAGGCTTTCCTGAAATGGCCTGGCCGATGGTCGAATGGGTTTTGGATAATCGTTATGCCCATTTAAAAAATCAGCGTCCTGCGGCCGAACAAATTATTTTTGTGCAGCGAGGACGTGAGTCAGATTTATTACCGGTGATGAATCAAATCGTAAATGATTATCCACAATTGAAATTATCCAGCCTGCCGCATCTGGGTGAACCACCGCATATTGAATTTAGTTTGCGTGGTGAAGCTGCTGAGGTTGAGCAAGCCATGCAGTTAATTAAACAAGCCATCGACCAAGCTGGTTTTGTCTGGACGAATCAACTGATCCAGTAAAACCAAAGCGGCAAACTCGCCATGCTCAGCAAAGTGGTTAATGTCACTGCTGCGGCATAAAGCGACGTATCTAAACCATAACGTTCACAAATCACTATTCCAAACACCATTGTCGGCATGGCTGCCGATAAAATCACTGTGGTCATGATTTCGGTTGGCAGATCCAGCATCTGAGTTACTAACCAGACACCCGCCGGAGCAATAAACAGGGTAATAATCACCACCGGCAATAACAGCGGTAACAGAGTCAAACGTAGACTATGCCAACGAATACTCATGCCCAAAGCTATTAACATGAGTGGTACTACCCCACCCGACAATGTTTGCAACGCGGAATGAATAATCTCCGGACGTTGTATATCAAGTAAATTCAATATTACGGCGATGGTCACTGCCCATAATGGTGGAATTTTAGCCAGGCTTTTTAAAGGGTGTGACGATTGATCATGACTGCCGTAATAACCTGCCATCAACATTCCGACCGTCATTAACACCGGGGTACAGGCAAATAAATCATATTGCAAAATAATCGCATTCGACCAACTACCGAGCACCTGATCCAATACTGGTAAGCCCAAATAAGTCACATTGGGAAATGTCGCGGCCAAAATCAATGCGCCTTTTTGGGCGTTGCTCACTGGGATCGTTTTTAGCACTAACCAGATTGCTAACGCCGCTGACGCCAAACCACTCATCGCCAATAACGAAATCTTTATTGAGCTTATATCAAGCGGCGTTTGCCAGATCACGTCAATAACCATGGCCGGTAGCAGAATGTAAAACACCAGATCGGTTAGCGCCCGACGATGTGCCAGCGCCGGAATATGTTTAGGTGCCAATGCCTGCCAAAGCGTGCCACAAGCAATTAATATGGCCATTTGCGCCAGAACGATGAACATCAGAAGGCTACCTTCAAGAGAGGATGCAAGATCGTATCAATGCAATGCCAAAAACAAAAGCACAATCCCCCTGAATTTGCCGAATATCACAGGATTTAGCTTGCCTGACGCTTGATGCACAGGTAATGTTAGCCCGATTACTGGATGATGCTGCAAAACGCCTGTCTCATGCTGATTCCAGCCTGATGATGCCTTTCATATTGAGGTTGTATCTTATGTCTTTATCAAAACAATTACTTATCTTGCTAACGCTGATTTTTCTGATTGTGTTCTCAGTAAATTTTGTCATGAGCATGGACAATATCCGTAGTTATCTCCAAGGTGAATCGGAAGTGCATGTACAAGACACCGCAACCTCTCTCGGTCTATCACTCAGCCCACATATGGCAGATGAAAACGATCCTATTCTGCGAACCATGATGAACGCGATTTTTGATACCGGCTACTACAAGGAAATGCGGTTATTGGATGTCGATGATAATGAGCTGGTTCGGCTGACCAATCCAGATGAAGTCAAAGGTGTGCCAAGTTGGCTAATCAATATCTTACCGATTGAAACCGTCACTGCCACCAGTGAAATCAGTACCGGTTGGAATATTGCCGGCAAATTGCAGGTCACCAGTAATCCTGGTTATGGTTACCTGAAACTTTATGAACAATTTAAATCCACACTTAAGTTTTCCTTGTTGATTCTGCTAGGCGCTATTTTGCTGTTGTTAATTGTTTTAAGAATGACGCTTCGCCCATTAAAAGCCATTACCGAACAAGCAGATGATATTTCTGCCGGTAAATTTACCGTTATCGAAGATTTACCCTGGACCAAAGAAGTGCGTTCAGTCGCCAAATCAATGAATAGCATGTCGAGCAAAATCGGTAAAACTATTCATCACTTAAATACTCGCCTCGATAAACTGAACGACAATCTCAACCGTGACCCGTTAACTCATTTATTAAATCAACAAACCTTTAATGTAGACGTCAAACAGTCATTGTCGATTGGCGAATTCGGCCACGTTATCTATATCAAATTCGATGATTTGAGTGCCATTGTGAAAAATCATGGCAAGCAAGCGGTAGATGAATTACTGCAAACTTTCGCCTCGCAGTTAGAGCAATTACCGTTTGCTCATTTACGCTGTTACCGTTGGTATGGTTCTGAGTTTGCTGTGCTGACAACTGACAGCAATATTGACGACATCACTTTGGTTGCAGAACAGATTCAAGCCCTGGCTAACACCATAGGTCAGCAATATGAACACGCTGATTTGCTGCATATGGGTATTGTTTCTTTTGAACGCAGCAGTGAATTTGAACGAATGATCCCGGCGCTGGTTGAAGCCTATGAACAGGCACGTTTGATTGAAGCCAATGCGTTTTATCTGAAAGAAAATACACTCAGTTCGATGACTGAAATGAGCTGGAAAGCGACCATCGAACAAGTGATTAAAACTGATGCAGCCGTTATCACCTTTACCAATCAAGCTTATAACTACAGTGATACCGCCAAACCGACATTGGTTATGCGTGAAGCTTTTACCGAAGTTCGCGATGCAAACGGTGATTTGCTGCCAATCGGCACATTTTTCTCTATGGCTGAAGCATTTGATCTGGTCGAAACGCTGGATAAACATCTGGTACAGAAAGTGTTAAAACTGATGTCTGCAGAAACAGATCCAGCCCCCGTTACCGTCAATCTTTCTTTGACTTCGATTGCCTCACTCGATTTCCGTCAATGGCTCGCCAGAGAAGTTATTCAGTCAGGTATTTCCCCTGCCCTGTTAGCCTTCAGCGTGACAGCATATGCCGCAGCCAAAGATCTGGAAACCTTTACTAACTTCAGTATTTTTGTCAGACAGTTAGGCGCTCATAGTCTGCTGAAACGTTATAGCAGTGATGTCATTCCGGTGAATCTGCTTAAAGATCTGCATATTGATTACATTCGTCTGGCCCGTGATTTAACCACCGAAATTCGTAGCAATACCAGTAAACCTGACCTGCTGGATA
The DNA here is from genome assembly GCF_001720165.1 of Methylophaga muralis. Lineage (GTDB taxonomy): Bacteria > Pseudomonadota > Gammaproteobacteria > Nitrosococcales > Methylophagaceae > Methylophaga > Methylophaga muralis. The sequence continues at coordinate 65,386 of NZ_MCRI01000013.1, read as the reverse complement.
TTATTCAGGAAATTGCCCGTTTAATTGAAGTGCGTGTATTGGCCGAAGGTGTTCAAGATGAAGAAGACTTTCTGTGGTTACAACAAGCGGCTTTATTCGGGATCAGTCGTTAATCAATGTTACATCGGCTAAAGCCCATAGTTATAGCCGCCATGCTTGCATGGTTGCTGCCATTTTCAGTACCGCTTTTAGCCGAATTACTGATTTCAGATGCGTTACTGCAAAAGATTGAAAGAGACTTTGATAGCGATGCCAGACAGCGGGTCGAAGCCTGGCAAACATTAATGCTGGAAGGTAAAGATCTACCGGAGCTGGAGAAACTGACTGCGGTTAATGATTTTTTCAACAATAACGTTATGTTTGTTGATGATATTGTGTTGTGGAATCAAGAAGATTACTGGGCTACACCGATTGAAATGCTGTCATTAGGCGCTGGTGATTGTGAAGATTATTCCATTGCCAAATATTTCACCCTGAAACAACTCGGTGTGAATGAAGATAAACTGCGTATCACCTATGTTAAAGCCGTAAATCTGAATCAGGCACACATGGTATTGACCTATTTTGAAAATAGACGGGCGATCCCGCTGGTTTTGGATAATCTGATTAGTGAAATCCAACCGGCCAATCGCCGTCAGGATCTGATCCCTGTTTATAGTTTTAACGGTACAGGCTTATGGCTAGCCAAATCACGTGGTGAGGGACAACGGGTCGGTGATGCTTCACGATTATCGTTATGGGAAGATCTGACTGCTAGAATGCGAGTCGAAATGGGAACCAGCAGATAATTGTATAAACAAGATGGTTACAGTGTTCGACCCGCTATCTGATTAATCTGAGCAATTTGCTGCTGAATCTCAATTTGTAACTGCAGCAGTTGATGTCGATGGGTGTTGGTGACCTCCTGACTGCGTAACAATGTCGTTAAATCAATACCACCCATATCAAAACTGCGTTGCTGCATCGAAACATATTGCTGACTGACATCAAACTGCTGTTTCAACATCTCTTGTCGTTGTTGCAAGCTGTTCAGTCTGTCCGTTGCTGCAAGTAAAGCAGCTTCCAATTGCCGAAGCTGTTGTTGCTGGGCAATTTGCAAATCAGCCAATTGTCTACTTGCAGCAGCAATAGCCGGTTGCTGATATCGGGCATCATTCAAAGCAAAACTCACTCCGACCCCGATACTGTTGTTGTAAGGATCGGCGTGTTCATCACGTTCCCGTTTAATGCCAACAGATAAACTTGGATGGCGCGCATTATCATAACGGGCATTGGCGACTTCACTGCGCTGTCTGGCGATTTGTTGTTCGAGTTCTGCCAATAATGGGTGATCACGATGAATTTCCGTGGATTCAGGCAGACTTTCTTCAATTTCGTCTGGTAACACTTGCTGCCCGGTCAGGTATTGGTATTGGTTTAGGCTTTGTTGCAAATCCAGTTTGGCCGAGGCAAGTTGTGACTGCATTTCCAGATAATGCGTTTGGGCCAGTAAAGCTTCGGAATCAGCTAAATCACCGCCCTCAACTCGACTTTTTACGTCTTTCAGTAAATTCTCTGAGTTTTCCTGCAACACTTCGGCATGACGAACTTTAGCTGCAGAGAGCATCACCTCCCAGACATGTTCTCTCACCTGAGCCGACGCATCTAAACGGATACGTTGCTGATAATACGGAACTTCTGCAGCAAGATGACGTGACAGATTTTGTTGCTGGCGTTTCTCTCCAGGCAGCCAGATGGGCATCTCTATCGCACTTTCCCATTCCTGTAATCCATCGCCACTGCCAATCACATCATTAAAATGATTCACCGATAAACTTAACGGCTCAGCAAATAGTTGCCCTGCCAAGGCTAAACGACTCTCGGCCAACGCATCCATACTGGCTTCTGCCTGGCGTGCCGGATGATGAGTAAATACATAATCTGTCAGCGTTTTCAAGGTGACCGGAGCAGCCTCATCAGCCACACTGACACCACTCACAGCAAGCCAAATCATTAAACCAACAACATGTCGCTTCATCGCTCTATCCTTATTCTGGTTGTGGTTTGCCGGAACGAAGATTAGCCATATAGTCAGCAATACTCTCATGGAAAGACAATAAGGCCGGAATTACCAGCAACACTAATATAGTGGCAAACATCAGACCGAATGAAATAGAAACGGCCATCGGAATTAAAAACTGTGCCTGCGGTGAGGTTTCAAATAATAAAGGCGTCAAGCCACCGATCGTGGTGAGTGATGTCAGTAACACTGCTCTCAACCGTAATACCGATGCTTCGATAATGGCATTTTGCGTATCGAGACCTTTTTGACGTAAATTTTTGAAAAAGGTGACCAGGATAATCGCATTGTTAACCACAATGCCCGACAGACCAAAAATGCCAAATAACGACAAAATGGTCAGATCGATGCCTAATAACCAATGACCTACCAACGCACCGATCAAACCAAATGGTATTGCAGTCATCACCACCAATGGCCAACCATAAGAAGCAAATACCCAGGCAAGAATAATGTAGATTAATGCAAACGCCAGCAGAACGCCTTGTTTCATATCACCAATGGTATCGGCCTGCTCTTCCGCCCTGCCCTCAAACACAACCTGAATGCCATAACGAGAGGTCAGATCAGGTAAAAACTCCGATTGTAAATCAGCCAAAATCGTATTGTTGTTGGTGACCAGACTATCAACGGTAGCCGTCACATGCACTGCCAGACGAGTATCGGTATGACGCAACACATCAAAGCCGCGCCTTGCATCAAAGTGCACTACCGATTCAAGTGGCACACTACCACCATCGGGTAAACGAATCATAAATGCATCCAGTGATGCCTGAGTATTACGCTGAATATCCGGTAACATCACCCGTACTTCAACTTCATCATCACCGTCCTGGAAGATCTGCACCAGTCGTCCGTCATAAGCTGCTCTTAGCTGCCTGCCGACATCTTCTACCGTTAATCCCAGCACCTTACCCTGATCCTTCAGTCGGTAAATCAACTGCGACTGTCCATAAGGCAGATCATCTTCAATAGCACTAACGCCGGGATAACGTTGCAAGGCTTCAATCACTTCTTTGGCGGCGGCTTTCAGAATATCGGTATTGCCACCTGTCAAACGGATATCAATATCACTACCCGGCGGCCCGCCACGACGTTCAGAAATGGTAAAAGTCTCGATACCGGCTGGCAGCACAATCTTCTCGCGCCAGGCATTAATAAAGGTTTGATTACGCACATCACGCTGATCGGGAGAAGTCAGCTCTACCTGCATTGAAGCAAATCGATCATCAATCTGAGATTCGGACATTCCACCTGCTGTTCCCGCAGCACCCAACTTACTGGTTGCCACATCAACTAGAGGTTGTTCCCATTGCTGATCGGTCTGCTCTAATGTGGCGGAAATATGTTGTAGAAATTTATCGACTTCACTGCGCGGTGTGCCAGCGACAAATCGCGCATTGGCTAACACCGTGGTGCCTTCTGGTGACGGGAAAAAATTAAAGGCAATGCGTCCGCCGGCTAATAGACCAAAACTGATTATCAACAAGGCCATCGCCACACTGACGGTTAAACCGCGGTTTTTCACCGCCTGCGTCACCAATGGTCGGAATAAATCATCACGCAGATAATTAAAGGCATTGTCTAACCGGGATCGAATTGCCGAGGGCTTAGCGTGATGAATATTGTGAAAACTATGGCGTAAGTGTCCGGGAAGAATCAGAAAACACTCAATCAACGAAGCGATAATCACGCAGATCACTACAAACGGAATATCGAACAGAATATTGCCTATCACTCCACTTATCAGCATCAACGGAATAAATGATGAAATAGTGGTCAGCGAAGATGACAGAATCGGTGCCAACATACGCCTGGCTCCACCCTCTGACGCTGTGAGAGAAGGCTCGCCACTCTGATAATGGGCAAACGCGTCCTCGCCGACCACGATCGCATCGTCAACGATAATGCCTAGCGACATAATCAGCCCGAACAAGCTAATCATATTAATACTGCCGCCCAACGCATATAACACGGCTAAAGCCGCCATAAACGACACCGGAATACCAACCGCTACCCAGAATGCCACCCGACCATGCAAAAACAAAAACAGAATGCCCAGCACCAGAAACAAACCGCCCAGACCATTTTTCAGCAGTAAATTGATGCGTTCTTTGATGAGCTGCCAACTGGCGTCATAGACTTTCAGCTTTACGCCTTCAGGCAAACTACCGGTTTTTTCATCCAGCCATTTTTCAAGAATACGCGCGCTTTTCAACGAATCGGCATTTTCAGTGCGTTGCAGTTCCAGTTCAATGGCGGGTTGCCCTTGGTAAAACAAGCTCATCTGTTTGCGTAATGGCCTTCGTTCAATGGTGGCCACATCTTCCAGTTTGACTAAGCCACTGGCAAAGTCTGACTGCAAGGCAAAATCGGCAAATGCCTGCACACCTCGTCCTTGATCCAGACTACGGATCTGTCGTGTGCTTTCATCATTACCAATCTCACCGGCTGGCAAATCCTGACTGAGTTGAGCAATACGATCAGCAACCTGATCCAGATCCAGCCCTAAGGCCTCTAATTTGGATTTATCCAGTTGAATGGCAATTTCTTCTAGCGGCAGGCCGCTGATATTAATTCGGGAAATGCCGCGATCCAGCAGTTCATGCTCTATATCATGAGCAAGGTAACGTAGCGAAGCTAAGTCACCTGTTTCACTGGTAATCAGGATTCGCGCCACACTTTCATAATTGGTAACCAGGGAGACTTCAGGTTCTTCACTATCGGTAGGTAAATTACGGATCTGAGCGATACGGTCTTTGACCTGATCCAGTGCCTGACCCATATCACTTTTTTCAATGAACTCAATGGTGACCAGCGACATACCGTAAGAGGAGGTTGAGGTCATTTTCTTTACATAATCGACACTACGTAATTCCTGTTCTACCTGGCGGGTGATCGACTCTGCTACGTCTTCGGCACTGGCACCACGCCATTCGATACGCACGGTGATGATATCCAAAGCAAAAGTCGGAAAAAACTGCGTATTAATACGATTTAACGACAGAATTCCGGCGAGCACCATTACCAACATCAGCAAATTTGCGGCAACACGATGTTGAGCAAAGATGCCGATAAAGTCGCGTCGCACCGTATTATTCACCTTTGACACTCACCGCTAAACCATTGATGGCATTAGGTAATTGAGTGGTAATAATGATATCGCCCTGTTGTAAATCCTGACTTTGAATAAGCAGACGGCTTTTACCATCCTGATCCGAATAATCACCTATTTTGCTGACCTGAACCGCTTCGAGACGATTATCACGAACCCGATAAACCCGATCCAGACCATATAAGGCACTGTAAGGAATTGCGATACTGTTCCCCCGTTGCGGTAAAGTGAGTTGCACGCTGACAAATTCACCCACGGCTAATGGACCAGGCTCGCCTTTAAGACGAAACAGTCCATCACGTCCGGCAACATTGGCATTCACTTCGCCAGCAAGGCGTTGTAATTCAAATTGGTATTGTTGTCCGGCAATTTGCGCCGTCGCATTCAAACTTTGTTTTTCCAGCACCGGGTAAATATCCACCAGATAGCGCTGTGAAATGGAGGCGCGTAATTCCAATTGCTGCATATCATAAAGTGTCATCAAGGCATCACCGATCTGCACCCTATCGCCTTTGGCAATCTGTCGGCTGCTGATTCGACCATCGAACGGTGCGGTGATAACTGTACGGCTGAGATCCAGTTCAGCACGATTTAATTGTGCTTGCGCTTGCTGACGTCGGGCATTGAGCTCGGCAATGCGGATCGGATGATCCTGAATATCAAATTGACGTTGTTTAAGTGTGAGATTTTGCTGCTGTTGCAGCGAGATAGATTCATCCAATAAAGCCTGCGAACTCAACTGGCTTTGTTGTAATTTTTCCGCACGGTTTACGGCAGCTTTTGCTAAGTCCACCAACTGCTGCTGCGTGCTTAATAAGGCTTCATTACGTTTAAGTTGAGACTGTTCAGCAGCAATCTGGGCATCAATCAATGCCAGCTCTGCTGCTGCTTGATCTAATGCTAATTGAGCTTCTTGAGGATCCAGTTCAATTAACACATCACCTTGTTTGACCTGTTGCCCATCAAATACATGCACTTCAAGGACATCCGCAGTAACTGCCGCTCGAAGATTAGCCATCTGCGGCGCTTCAAGACGGCCATAGAGAGTTAAGGTCGGCGATAAATCTGCAAAATCTATTCGCTGGGTGTCCACCAATACCGCTTGAGACGGACGATCCTGGGTAGGAGCTTGCGGGCGGGTACTGATTAAGGTGCTGAATATCACGATGGCTAATGCCACTACCAGCAAGGGTGGTAACAAACGTTTAATCAAAACCCTACTCCGAAGTAATTATCACCCGTGACTTTGGCAGATCACTCCGCTTCTGTCACGATGATCAGACGTAACGCATCCAATTTTAACTCAGCATGTTGAAGAAACTGTTGCAGTTGCTGCTGCTGGGCCTGCATCGCTTCAATTTCTGCTGGTTTGATGTGACTGTTTTTTTCAGCGAGATGTTGCAATCGCTGTATTTCATTGTCGGTCAACTGCGTCATGCTACCAATCGCTTGTTCTATCAAATGTTTTTGGTGTTTGACGGCTACTTTTTTGCTTGAATCAATCAGTGAATCAATACGTTCGCGGGCCACTTGCACCATTTGTTGCGCGGTGTGTTTGGGGATCCGGCCTGCCAGTTGGTTCATATCCTGTTCGGCCAACTGGTCTTCCAATTGCCGCCCTTTCTCATCTATGACGAGCCGCAGATACGATTCAGGTATAAAGCGGGTGATATTAAACTGTTTTGGTGCCGGACAGTGCATGACAAATGCCACTTCCAATAACAGGCTGCCGGCTGGCACCAGATTACTTTTCAACTGACAAAATGCGGTATTACCGAGATCTGAACTGATAACTGCGTCCATCGCCGATAACACCAAGGGATGTTCCCAGCTCAAAAAGGCCATATCTTCGCGGGATAATGCCCGGGCGCGTTGATAGGTTGCCGTCAGACCGTCTTCCGGCAAATCAATTTCATCACTGCGTAATTCATCACCGCGTTGCAGAATAATGCTGTCAGCGCTATGGGCCTGCTGTTCAACGCCATAGGCATCAAAGAAATCATCCATAAAATCTGCCAGTTCAAGCGGACTACTGGCTTCATCTACCTGCATCAGAATTTCTTTTGCAGCAAATTCATCATAAGAATTCATGGTCAACAGTCGATCCCGACCTTGGCTGAGATTTTCGCGTAGTTGCTGCTCTGCCTTTTGTGTGTCTTTAAGTAATTTGGCAAAGGCTTTTTTATCAGCTGGGTCTTGCAAACATTGTTCAAGCCGTTCGGCAAATTGCTCACGTAACGCACTGCCGGTTTTGCATACCGATTCAAACGCATTTAAACCTTGGTGGTACCAGTCCAGTAATAATTGCTGAGCAGTATTTTGATAAAACGGCAGCACGATATTAACGGTATTACGTTGACCAATACGATCCAGACGGCCGATGCGTTGTTCCAACAGATCCGGATTCAATGGCAGATCAAACAACACTAAATACGAACAGAACTGAAAGTTTCGGCCTTCACTGCCAATTTCCGAGCAGATCAGGATCTGTGCGCCCTCTTCATCATCTGCAAAAAATGCCGCAGCGCGATCGCGGTTAATCAAAGTCATGTGTTCATGAAAAACACTGCTACGCACGCCATGTTGCAAACGCAGATGTAATTCCAGCTGCTGTGCGGTTTCAGCATTGGCAGTGATTAATAAGGTTTTTTCACCGCGATGTTGTTTCAACCAGTCAATCAGCCAATCTACTCGTGGATCCAGTTCCAGCCAGTTTTCGCCTAATAGCGTTTCTGGTTGTACCAGATGAGTAAGTTCGCTGTTGTTTTCCGGTGAAAACGACTCTGGAGCATCCAGGGGAAAAGTTGTTAACTGACGCTCGGGAAAACCTTTCACAGTATCGCGGGTATTACGGAATAAAATTCGTCCGGTGCCGAATTGATCGAGAAATTGTTGTTTGGCTTGTTCACGTGATGCTTCAAATTCGTCTGCAGAACTGAGCGCTTTCAGCAGCGTTTTATCCAGATAGCCCGCCAAGTCTTTGTTTAAGCTTTTGTTCGCAGCAAACTCGCTGGCGGATTCAACTGCCATCAGTTGATCCAGCAATAGACTTATCTGCTGATATTTCTGCTGTTCCTCGCGAAACAGATCCAAATCGTAATAACGATCCGGATCCAGCAGTCGCAGCCGGGCAAAGTGGCTATCCATGCCCAATTGTTCAGGCGTGGCGGTTAACAACAATACCGAAGCGATCTGCCCAGCCAGTTTTTCAACCAGTTGATAACCTTCACTGCTCTGTTCAACATGCCACTGCAGATGATGCGCCTCATCCACCACCAACATATCCCAGCTCGCCTGCAATACATCGTGTTGCATTGCAGGATGCGCTTCCAGCGTCTGTAAATCGGTTAATACTAATTGGGCGCTATCAAACGCATTGCCTTCGTCCAATTCAACCAGCGCTTCATAACGCTCTGCATCAATTACCGTAAACGCCAGATTAAAGCGGCGCAGCATTTCCACCAGCCACTGATGCACCAGTGCTGAGGGAACAATCACTAATACCCGACTGGCACGACCCTGCAGAATTTGCTGATGCATAATCAAACCGGCTTCAATGGTTTTACCCAAACCCACTTCATCAGCCAATAAAACACGAGTGGAAATACAATTAGCCATTTGTGAAGCGATATAAAACTGATGCGGCAGACATTGCACTCTGGCACCCAACAGACCAAATACCGGCGATTGATGCAAACGATGAGAAAACTGATGGGTGCGCAGCCGCAATTGAAACTGACGATTTTTATCTATCTGGCCAGCAAATAAACGATCTGTGGCCTGACTAAACTGCACATAACTGTCCAGATCCATTTCATGAATGCTGATAGCTTCACCGTTAGCGCTTTCACCCTGATAGATCACACAGCCATTTAAAGGATGTTTTTCACTGATGGTGAACTGTTGTCCGTTACGTGTTTTAACTTGTTCACCAACGGAATAATCGACTCGACTTAAAGGCGCATTATTTGCTGCATAACTGCGCTGTTCATCAGCTGCCGGAAAGGCAATTTCAATGCGTCTACCGGTGACTTCGGTGATGATACCCAGACCTAACTCGGCCTCGCTGTTACTGACCCAACGTTGGCCAACTGCAAAACTTAATTCTGACAAACTGTATTACCTGATGATTGATTGAACGGTGAACGAAACGTTGCTCTGCATAGCACGCGAGCAAAAGATGGCGATATGGTAAATTGTCGGGCTGTATTTTCCTATAGCAAATAAAATGTCCAGCCAATTTTTTGTTCTACGCACGGCGTCCAATGTCGAATCGGAAATTAAGAAATCGCGGTTTGTCGGTGTTGCCATGTCTTGTGACAGCGAACAATCTGCGTTAAAACAACTGCGACAATTGGCAGCACAACATCCATCAGCCAATCATCTGGCTTTTGCCTGGCGGATCCGCGCAGCAGAAGGTTTTATTACAGAACGTTTTTTTGATGCCGGTGAACCGTCCGGTACAGCAGGCCGACCGATTTTGGCGCCATTACAAGGCGAGGATTTGATAAACACGGTGGTCGCCGTTATTCGTTATTTTGGCGGTGTGAAATTAGGCACTGGTGGCTTAACCCGTGCTTATGGCAATGCGGCCAAACAAGCCATTGATGCCGCCGGGAAACTCCCTTGGGTAGAAATGGCGCAACTTAAACTGCAGATTGATTACAGCCAACTACAAATGCTGGAATATCAACTGAAACAGATTCACGGCCGCATCGTCGATCAGCAATTTACCGATATGGTTACCGTCGTAATCGAATTACCAGCACAACATTTAACCGCTGTACGCGAACAATTTAGTTAATAAAAGTAATTAATCTTTGATTAGCTTCAACTGAACTAAAACCAAATTGTTTCTGAATGAAATGCAAACTGTCGTGATGATAGAAAAACACATGGGTGATATCGTTTTTGTAGTGCCACCTGGCAAAATCGACGCTGTTCTCAAATAGTTGAGTCATGCAAAACAATTTTCCGCCGGGATTTAACAACGATTTAAGCCGGGCGAATTCCAATGCCGGTTGATGAAAATGTTCAATAACTTCGCAGCAGATAATAAAATCATATTGTTCGACTAACACGCTGTTATCCGGATGAAAAACCGGGTCATAAAGCTTTGTTTGATAGCCTTTTTCGCTGATAATTTTGCTGATAACGGGCCCAGGACCTGCACCAAAATCCAAACCAATTTTGTCTGGCGGTATTTGGCTTAGGATGGCCTCAGTGATTGGGGAAACAAACTGCTGATAACGCGGATCGTTAACATCATTTTCATGGGTCAGATACAACGCTGTTTCGCTTTCACGATCCGGCAGATGGTGTTTATCCATCTGCACAGCATGACACTCATTGCATTGCCAGTAATCGCGACCGCGCCAGTGTTGATAAAAATCTACTAGCGCGGCACATAAGCGGCAATTATTCTCGGCCCAGGGTTTCACAACGGTAAAAAGCTGGTCAGCAATCCTATCAAACCACCGAATACCCCACCCCAGACAACTAACCAGCCCAGATGCTGACGGATCAAATCCTGAATCATCTGCTTGACCATTTGTGGCGTCAGCTCATCCAGTCGACTGTGCACGATGGCATAGATCTGCCGATATAAATCATCACTGACTGGTCCACTGCTGAGTTTGTCACGCAGGTGCTGCTGAAAATGTTCGCTATGGGCAATATCGTTGAGTGACTGCTGCATTTTGCGAATAAAAGGCTCTTTTAAGGGTTTAAGTGCTTTGGCTCCCCCCACCATCGACAGCATACTGCCAAAGGAGGATTCCATAATGGTGGCGACCAGATTATCAAATACCGGATTCAGATCGGTTTGGTCGATGATTTCAGAAAAATCCAGTTGGTTTTCACGTTTGTCATCCAGCATTTCACTGACAAAACGATCCAGATTCTGTTGGTTGAAAAACTGTTCCATCACCAGTTTTTCGATGGCACTACGAAACTCACTAAACCGTGCCGTAATCACCCCCGATCCATATAAGCCGGGCACTTTTTCAAATAACATATGAATCGCCAGCCAGTTGGTTATGCCACCGGCCAGTGCAAACATTCCCGTAGCTAACACTGGCTCACGCCACGGTGAAGCAAGCATTAAACCTACGCCAACCACGACAGCGGCGCAGAGATTCGTCAATAAACTCTTATTCATAGGCGGCTTTTTCTAGTTAATCTTTGGTCCAGCGGGTTAACGCTTCAATGATTTGTTGCGCTTGATCACGGCTTGAAATATTGAATTTTGAACGTTGGCCATATTCGCCATTACGTTTTTGATAGCGACGAATTGTATATTTGTCTGGACCAAACTCACCGGTTTTACGATCCAGATCCTGATAACGAAACATCACCGTTGCCCAAGCACCTTTGGTCAGCACAACTTTATCCAATTCTTTAACTGTGGTGACATCGCCTTCTTGATAGGTCACCGTTAACTCATCAACTGTTTCTGACATAAGCTTTATATTCCTTTGATTTAATTAAAAAACTGTTTAAGCGCGCTGTATAAGTACCAGGTATCCCGGCTACCTGCGAGCTCGCGAATTGAATGCATGGCAAAGGTTGGCACACCGATATCCAGCGTTTTTACGCCTATACTGCTGGCAGTGATTGGACCAATGGTGCTGCCACAAGCCATATCGGTACGAACCACGAAATCCTGTAGCGGCACTTCAGCCAGTTCGCAAACCTGTCGAAACCGGGCACTGGTTTCGCTATTAGTGGCATAACGCTGATTCACATTGCTTTTGATGACTGGGCCATTGTTCAAAATTGGTCCATGTTGCGCATCATGTCGATCTGCATAATTTGGATGAATGCCGTGTGCATTATCAGCGGAGATCAACAGTGACTGTTGAATCATTCGTTGAAAGCTTTCGTTGTCCTGTGCCAATCGCTGCAGCACTGAAGGCAGAAATGTACCCTGCGCGCCACTGGTCGACACACTACCGACTTCTTCATGATCGGTACACACCAATAAAGTCGCTTTGTCTTTCGAGCCAGCTAACAATGCCTGTAAACCGATATAACAGCTAAGTAAATTATCCAGTCGCGCGGCACTGATAAAGTCTTCATTAAGACCCACTAATGCAGCGGGCTGGGTATCGTAAAAGCAGATTTCATAATCCAGAACTTTACCGACAACCTCATCACCGTGCTCTGATCTGAGCTGTTGCTCTAGTAACGCGCGAAAATCTGGCTTATCACCCTCTTCAGTCTGCAACACAATCGGCGGTAAATGCAGTTGTGGATTGATACTGCGGTTTTGATTCACTTCCCGATCCAGATGAATCGCCAGACTGGGAATAATCGCTGCAGGCTTAACGAAATTAATCAGGCTATGGCGTAACTGATTATCAGCATCGACATAACTTACCCGGCCAGCCATTGATAAATCACGGTCAAACCACGGATTTAGTAACGCCCCACCGTATACTTCAACTCCCAGCTGCCAGAATGAATGTTTCACAGTCTCAGGTTGCGGTTTCACTTTTAAACACGGGCTATCGGTATGCGCCCCGACCATTTGAAATCCTGCTTCTGCGATAGCTTGTTCAGGCAGATTAAACGCAATGATTGATGAGTCATTGCGGGTAACAAAATAACAACCTGCCGCTAGCTTTCCCCAACTGTCTTTTTCATCGAGCGATTGATAACCGGCGGCGATTAAAGCCGATTGCATATTCGCTACCGCATGATATGGCGTCGGTGATGCGTCAATAAAATCAAGTAAACCTCGATTGAGATTTTGGGGAGATAGGCTGCTCATGATGAATTCCGGAGTCTGTAACGTGGCGATATGTTAACGATTTTGGCGCAGTCAATGTGACAAATTCGTGGGATAAATTCAATCTTCAATGACCTGACCGCGATAGATGCGTTTACTTTTGCTTTTTTTCGGTGGTGTATCAGCTGATGATTCAATAACGGGTTTTACCGGTTTTGGTCGTGTTTCCTCGGGATCTTGTTCAACGATAAGATGACCGCGATACATTCGTGGGGTTTTTGTTGCAATGTGAGGTGCTTCGATTGCTGCAGTCTGCTGACGTCGCAACCCCAAGGCAGCGAAGATATCCGCCTGGTCTTCAATATTGGCGCGTTCGCTCAGTGGCATTCTGAGTGTGCTGTTAAAGCTGGTGCGTTCTATCAATAATCTGGGTAATAAATTAGCGACAGCTATACCTTTGACAGAACCAAACGCCATCGCTTCAATACGTCCCTGTTCGAAAATGATATGACAGGCTTTGTTATCAGCTGTTGTTAAAAATAAGGTGCCGCTTTTTTGCTCGTTACACAGTGTTAGTAATCTGTTCAGAATTTCTGTTGTCTCAAGCATAAGTCCCTCATTCTGTATCGTCCTCTTTTTTAGAACGAATGATGCGTCTGGCATTGCCGCCGTGAAGACGGCATCGATCTGCCAAAGCACCCAATGACCATGCTTCAGGTTGGCGTATAGCCACTGAACGTTTGCACTTTTTGCCTCCTGGCAGCCGTGCACCGCATGGCGGACGATAACGTTTAATTTTTTCCCAACCTTCCAAGGTTTGGGTCGCTTTGCGAATCACTTTAACTTCACGGGGCGACAAACTGTTTTGATCGACTGGTCGCGTTTTTTCGTCAGTTTGACGCCACCAATAACGTACTACCGGCAATGGCAGTCCGAATCGACGGGCAAGATCATCAGGTTTTCGGTAAATTTCCATTTCAAGCAGCGTCAATGCAGCTTGTTCAAGACGGGCGGTAAAGTCGCGACTTTCTTCAGGTGTCATGCGGATAAACGGGTGGCTGCAGAGCTATGACCTCTTCGGTTAAATCAATATCATCGGATTCGCTGATAGCCACATGACGCACTGAAATACCGGCATCAATCACAGATTGGGGATCACCGGTAATCAATGGATGCCAATCAGGTAAGGGTTCACCTTCGGCAAGTAATCGATAGGCACAGGTATCGGGTAACCAATCAAAAAAGTGTGCCTGCTCGACGCTGAGTTGAATACAGTCCGGCACCGTCTTTTGACGATTAGCATAATCCTTACAGCGACAAGTTGAAATGTCCAGCAATTCACAGGCAACGCGGGTGTAATACATCCGGCCATCGGCATCATCTTCAAGTTTATGCAGACAACAGCGCCCACAGCCATCGCAAAGGCTTTCCCACTCGGTATGTGTCATCTGTCCGAGACGCTTGTGTTTCCAGAATTCGGTAGATGTTTTATGCTGGTCAGTCATGAATCAATCAGTCTTATTGTCTTCGCTGCTCAGCACGCTGATACAGCAATTTAAACCGCAATCAATTTTAGTTGCGGGAGATGCGGCCAGGTCGTGCCTGAACGAAAGCCAAGATACCAGATCCCAGTCGCTGACAACACCATTTGAACAATCACAATTACAGCATATTCATAGTGTCGATCTGGCGGTTATCAGCGATTTAACGGAAACATTACCGTTGCAGGCGGGACAACAATGGCTAGGCTATTTACGTAATTTGCATGCCCCGCATATCATTTTGATCACCGATCCTGCGCAAGCTCAGCAACAAGGTTGGCAATTTCGAGATTATCTGGCGATGGGACTACATCATATTGCAGGTACCAACGATGGATTGCAGTTGTTCAGTTATGCTATTGAAAACTACCAGCCTAAACGTGATTGGCTTAATAGCCGCTTTTGGGCGAATCCGGAAAACTATGACAAATATCGCTGGTAAGCTGTCATCAGATTGTCATCATATCCCTCTAGTTTGCTTGGGGATTATTGAGTAACTCAATGAGCACTCGTAAACTTCAAATGCTGCACAAATTATTAATCAACTTTTTAATAAGCCACCAAAATGGAAAACATGGAAACACAAATTGACTTGAATAGCTCCGAGCTTTACCTGAATCGTGAGCTGAGTTTGCTGGAATTTAATTGGCGCGTATTACAACAAGCCTGGATCCCAGTGTTCCATTATTGGAAAGACTGAATTATTTGTGTATATCCAGCACCAATCTGGATGAGTTTTTTGAAGTACGTGTTGCTGGTCTGATCCAACAAATCGAAATTGGCGACCCTTATCTTGAAGCTGATCAAATCAGTGCTCAAGAAGCATTGAGATTGATTAGTGCTCGGGCCCATGAATTGGTTGATGAGCAATATAGCGTTCTTAATAACGAATTGTTGCCCCTATTAGAACAGGAAGGTATTAAGGTGCTTGCACGGCCAATGTGGAATGCTGAGCACAGTGCATGGCTGGAACAATATTTTCGTGATGAAATTCAGCCAATCCTAAGTCCAATCGGATTAGATTCATCCCATCCCTTCCCCCGTCTACTCAATAAAAGTTTAAATTTCATTGTATCGATGGATGGCAAAGATGCCTTTGGCCGCAATATTGGTTATGCCATTTTACAGGCACCTCGAGCTTTACCGCGTGTCATTCAATTACCCGCCGAATTTTGTGAACCGGGTCAATATCACTTTGTGTTTTTGTCATCGATCATTCACGCGTTTGCCGATGATTTATTCTTCGGCATGAAAATCAAAGGCTGCTATCAATTCCGGGTAACGCGTAACAGTGATCTGGCCATTGATACCGAAGAAACCAGTGACTTGCTGGCAACCATTGCTGATGAATTGACGCATCGTAATTACGGTGACGAAGTACGGCTTGAGATCGCCCATAACTGTCCTGAAGAAATGGTTACTTTTTTGCGTGACCAATGTGCTATGCAACAGGAAAACGTTTATTTAGTGAATGGCCCTGTGAATTTAAGTCGGTTGCAAGCTCTGCATTCGATAGTGGAACGTTCCGATCTGAAATTCAAACCATTTACCCAAGGGCGTCCCAACGGTTTGACGTCCGAGGTCGAAATCTTCGGCTTGTTAAAACAAAAGGACGTGCTGTTACATCACCCTTTTCAATCATTTACCCCTGTCATAGATCTGATCAAACAAGCGGCTACTGATCCCAATGTATTGGCAATTAAACAAACGCTATACCGCACCGGTGCTATTTCACCGATTGTCGATGCTTTGGTCTCAGCCGCACATGCCGGAAAAGAAGTTACCGTGGTTATTGAATTACGGGCACGTTTTGATGAAGCCGCCAACGTGGCCCTGGCCGCTAAATTACAACAAGCTGGTGCACATGTGGTGTATGGCATCGTCGGTTATAAAACCCATGCCAAAATGTTGCTGATTTTACGTCGTGAAAACAACAAATTACGTCGTTATGTTCACCTTGGCACCGGAAACTATCACCGCAATACTTCACGCATTTACACTGATTATGGTTTGTTGACATCAGACAAGCAGATCGGTGAAGACGTGAACAATCTGTTTATCCAACTGACCAGCCTTGGCAAAATTCCCAAAATGCACAAATTGATGCATGCGCCTTTCAATCTGCATCAGGGTTTACTGGATAAAATTGATCGCGAAATTGCTCACGCTGAAGCAGGCAAAAAAGCGCATATCATAATCAAGGTCAATGCCTTGGTTGAGCCAGAAATGATTAATGCTTTCTATCGCGCATCAATTGCCGGCGTTAAAGTTGATTTGATTGTCCGCGGTATCTGCACGTTAAAACCGGGCGTTCCAGGCGTTTCAGAAAATATTCAGGTACGCGGCATCATCGGCCGTTTTCTGGAACATACTCGGGTATTTTATTTTGAAAATGGCGGCGAAGTTGAAGTTTGGGCTGGCAGTGCCGATTTGATGAAACGTAACCTGTTGCGCCGTGTAGAAACCTGTTTTCCGATTGAATCCAAACGTTTGCAAAAGCGTGTTATCGAAGATTTAAACCTATACCTTGCAGACAATACACAAGCATGGATTTTATCTGCTGATGGTCGTTACCAGCGTGCTGAACGCAAAGAAGGTGATGAAATAATCAGTGCACAAACGGCTCTGCTTGATGAGCTGGCGAAAATAAATTAATCATGCAAATCATCGCATTTTTTAATCTCAAAGGCGGCGTGGGTAAAACTACCTCCGCGGTTAATATTGCCTGGCAGGCAGCCAATCAAGGTATTCCCACCCTACTATGGGATTTAGACCCACAAGGTGCTGCCAGCTGGTTATTACAGCGTAAAAGCAAACCCAAAGCAGAAGCCAAAAAATTGTTGTCAGGCAAAACGCCGATTGGGGAGTTAGTCAAAAACACCGATTATCCATCGCTGGATATTATTCCTGCTGACTTTTCATTTCGCCAAATGGATTTGGATCTGGCTAAAGCTGGCGATAACAAAAACCAATTAGCTAAATTGTTAGCGCCATTTGGTGAAAGTTATTCGTTAATCGTGTTGGATTGTCCGCCCAGTTTTTCTGAACTGACCGAACAAATGTTTGCTGCCGCAGATGCGATTTATGTGCCGATTATTCCCAGCCATTTATCGATGCGTACCTTTGAACAGACCCGCGATTTTTTCAAAGAAAATAACCTTAAACCCAAACGTCTACATGCTTTTTTCACGATGGCCGATCGCCGTCGCAGTCTGCATCGTGTCATGCTGGCGCACCCACCCAAAGTACTGAAACATGGTCTGAAAACAGCTATTCCCTATGCCGCCGTGGTGGAAAAAATGGGTGAAGTCAGAGCACCTTTAGCGGCTTTTGCAGCGAATTCTGCTGTCAATAAAGCCTATGAAGCATTATGGGAAGAAATTAAACTCACCCTCGATACTTCAAGTTGATTTTTGTATTTTCCAGCAGTAATGAATCTTTGAATTTCGTTCAAAATCAATTGGCAACGTTGCTTTGCTAATGTCTTTTATATCTAACCCTTTCAAGGCTGATCCATCTAATTTGAAATCACGACGGTTGGTAGAAAAGAAGATTTCACCACCTTGATTGAGCATTCCGGCGACTTTGTAGAGCATATCGATATAGTCACGTTGAATATCAAAAACCCCTTCCATTTTATTGGAATTGGAAAATGTCGGCGGATCGACAAAAATCAAATCAAAGCGAAGTTCTTTTGTGGCTGGATCATTCAACCATGCTAATACGTCAGCACGAATAAACTGATGCTGTTCACCAACAAAGTTATTCAGCTGCATATTATCTTTGGCCCAACCCAGATAGGTATTGGACATATCAACCGTGGTGGTAGATTTGGCACCGCCTGCAGCAGCATAAACCGTCGCACTACCAGTGTATGCAAACAGATTTAAAAATGCCTTACCTCTGCTGGTTTCTGCCAGCATTTGTCGGGTAATACGGTGATCCAAGAACAAGCCGGTATCCAGATAATCGGTCAGATTAATCCAGAACCGCAGATCATTTTCCCGCACTTCAAAACGCTGACGTAATGCCGCCTGAGATTCGTATTGATTGGAGCCACGTTGTTTCTGGCGTAGTTTTAAAGCCACTTTATCTTTATTCACACCCAAAACAGCAGGAATAATTTGCATCACTTCATCCAGCCGTTCGCTGGCTTTTAACGGATCAATATCGGCTGGCGGAGCATATTCCTGCACATGTACATAGTCACCATAGATATCAATGGCTACGGCATAATCCGGTAAATCGGCATCATAAACACGGTAACAATCGAGTTGGTTTTTGCGTGCCCATTTCGCCAAATGGCGAACATTCTTTTTTAATCGATTGGCAAACATTTCAGCTTGTGGGGACACATTTTCCACCACATCACTACTAGCAACTGGTTTTGGTTTGCTCTTGGGTGTTTTGTCCCATGGTGACGGGGAAGCAGCCATTTCCTGCTGCACCGGTTTGGCATCACGCCGTAATGGTTTAGGGGCACGATATGACAATACTTCACAGGCAATCGGCCCGTTATCAAACGGTTTGCTGTCAAACATGGTCAAACCAGTAAATTTACCCAATTGAGCATTATCAGTGATGATAGTAGTCCGCCATGCAGGTAAATGCTGATTGACTAAATCACCGAGGTTTTCATAAATATCGTGCAACGAGTTGGTATCACCAATACGTTGACCGTAAGGTGGATTCGAGACTAACAAGCCAACCTCTGGCAGCGTTTGGGCTACTGTTGTCCAATTTTGCAGATCGCGATGAATTACCTGAATGCGATCACTGAGTCCTGCTGCTTCGATGTTAGCCTGCGCTGCTGTTACAGCCGTTTTATCCTGATCGCCGCCCATGATCATCGGCAAACGTGCCAGACCACTTAGGCGTCGTCTTTCAGCATCGGCTTTTAATTGTTGCCAAGCGACTTTATCGTGCTGTTTCCAGTAGAGAAAACCAAAATAATCACGTTGTAATCCCGGTGCGATATCGGCTGCCATCAGCGCCGCTTCAATCAAAAATGTACCACTACCACACATCGGATCCAATAATGCCCAGCCTTCTCGGGCAAGTTTTGGCCATTCAGCAGAGAGTAATATAGCCGCTGCCAAATGTTCTTTTATCGGCGCATTGGTTTGGCTGACGCGATAGCCACGTTTGTGCAGGCTTTCACCGGACAAATCGAGACTAACAATCGCTTGATTATGTTTAAGATAAACGTTGACCCGCAGATCCGGTTGATGCAAATCGACTGAGGGTCTGGTACCGAACAGATCGCGTAATCGATCCACAATGGCATCTTTAACTTTCTGCGCACCAAATTGTGTGTGGTGAATTTTCGAGCGAAAACTGTTGAAATCAATGGCAAGAGTGGTGTCCTCCGCATCGATATGTTCTTCCCAGGCTAGTTCTTTTATACCGTTGTAAAGCTGGTCGGTAGTTTCAGCAGAAAAATGCGCTATGGGCATCAACACCCTGACGGCGACCCGTGACCATAAACAGACTTGATAAGCTTCCTTGAGACTACCGGTAAAACGGATACTACCCGCCTCTGTTTTGAATTGTTTGATACCGATTTGCTTGAGCTCGGCTTCGAGCAGCGGCAACATGCCACGTGCTGCGGTGACGGTGAACTTATGTTTAGTCATGAAACTATCCTGATATAATCACGGCATTTTAATACAGGTAGCACTTCACATGGCAGTCAATGATAAACAACGCCGATATCTGAAAGGTTTGGCCCACCCGCTAAAACCTGTCGTAATGATTGGAAACGCGGGTCTTACTGAAAACGTTTTGGCTGAAATTGAAAACGCGTTGGCGTTTCATGAGCTGATTAAAGTGCGTGTCAGCGGACAGGAAAGAGCGGATCGCAAACAAATGCTGGATGAAATTGCCGAAAAAACCAAAGCGGATCTGGTTATGGTGATTGGTCATATCGGCGGTTTTTATCGTCCGGCTGAAAAACCACGTATCGAATTACCACGTTAATTAAGTCATTTAGCTGTCCAGGAATTCTGCATGATTCAAAAACCAGCAGAAACAGAACAAAAACTCGCTTCGATTATTGCTGAGCGTTGGAGTGGCAAGTCATTCGATGCTTCCCAACCAGTAAGTGACGAGACCATTACTGCACTCTGTGAAGCAGCTTTATGGGCACCATCTTGTTATGGCGAAGCCCCTTGGCGTTATGTCATCTGTAATAAATTTGATGATGCAGCAAGTTGGCAACAGACTCTGGAATGCTTATCTCCGGGTAATCAGACCTGGGCGGTTAATGCACCATTATTAATCGTTACTGCCTCACAAGCTAAATTCACCCACAACGGTCTTGAAAACCGCTGGAATGGTTACGATACCGGCGCAGCAGCCTGAATTTATGTTTGCAAGCTACTGCAGTGGGATTAATGTCTCATCAAATGGGTGGCTTTGATGCCGATAAATTGCGTAAGTCTTTATCCATTCCCAGTGAAATAAACCTTTGGTCAGTCATTGCTATTGGCTACCCTGCTGCACTTGATACATTGACAGCAGAACAGTTAGAACAGGAACTAAAGGCCAGACAACGGCGTCCATTAAGCGAACATTTTTTCATCAATCGTTGGTCTGATTAACGCGTTATTCTTGAAATTGAGGAAAGTACAATGAAATCAATGGTGATTATCACAATCCTGAGTTTTTTCAGTACATCTGCTTATGCTTACAACAAGATTTATCTGAAAAGATTACTCGAACAGAACCAATGTCATCATTGCGATTTAAGTGAAGCACCGTTAGAAGATCATGATCTGCAAGCTGCCGATATGAGCGAATCCAATCTCAAAGGCATTAACCTTAAAAATGCCAATGCCAAAGGTGCCTGGTTTACTCACTCCCGCATGCATGGTGCCCAACTTGAAGGTGCCAATCTCAGTAATTCGTTAATGGATTACAGTCAGTTGATAGATGCCAATCTTAAAAATGCCATCCTTGACGGTGCACACCTGATTTTCTCAGATATGACGGGAGCTGATTTGACCGGCGCATCAATGGAGGGTGCCCATGTCCGGGGCATTAAATATTGTAATACCACTATGCCTGATGGCAGCATAAACAATGATGGTTGTTAGAACCGGTAATATTTCCCGAGATTTAAAGATAAATTCCCGACAAGTTACCACTGACATTTGATTCAGTTGTAGATAGTATATGGCAGAGAAAATCTGCCATAGGAATTAGTTTTGTTGCTGAAAAAAATTTTATTTGTCTGTTTGTTGGCTCCTGTTTTGTCTTACGCTGCTCCCGTTACATTGGTTTTAACCAATGGTGATCGTCTTCAAGGCGATTTATTAGAGCGCAATCAGGAATCTCTTACGATTAAACATCAACTGCTCGGTGAAATGACCATCAGTACCAATACGGTCTCAGAGATCAAGACCGATTATGAAGCCCTGGCGCAGCAAACTCCCACCACTGAGCAGTCAACTCCTCAACCCTATGTCGAACCAGCAGGCCTGGTAGCAGCAGCTGAGCCAGAAGACTCTGGTTTATTTGGCACTGGTTGGTTATCTGACTGGGAAAGACGTTTTGATTTAGGTCTGACCGGCAGCAGAGGCAAATCTGATAACAGTAAAGTAAACGTAGCATTTAACGCCGACCTGGCAACTGAAAGAACCCGTATCAATAGCAGAACTGCTTATTTTTATGCTAAATCAGAAGATGAAACCTCTGATAACAGCTTTTTTACTTCCATTAACCGCGACTGGTTGAAGCCAACAACTCCTTGGTTCATGTTTGCCGGTGGTCGCTTTGATATCGATAAATTCAAAGATTACGATTACCGGGTAAATGCTAACAGCGGTTTTGGTTATGAATTTGCAAACTCCGAAGACTTTTTATTCGTTGGTCGTTCAGGTGTGGGTTTTAATAAAACTTTTGGCGGAGAACGCCAAGAATTCACTCCTGAGGGTTTATTAGGTCTTGAATCTCGCTGGCGGATTAATGCAGCTCAACGTCTGGCACTGGCCAATACGTTCTATCCAAGTTTTGATTCCTTTGATGCTTATCGTAACGTGACTACTTTTGATTGGATCCTGGATCTCGACGAACGTGCCGGCGTAGCCTTAAAAGTGGGTATGACCAACGAATATGATTCAGAAACTGAAGATAACATCAGTAAAAATGATTTCAAATATATGTTGTCACTGTCTTGGAGTCTGTAAAGACGTCTAATCTCACATAGCATCGATGCTAAATGTATGATTCAGCCCTCAGGGCCATTGCATGCGTCCGGGTAAATTGAAGATCAGTGAACAACCTACAGCAACAACTAGAATCACAAATACAAAATACAATGATTGCCGACCAGCACAAGCTGCGTCGGCGCTTATTGCAGTTGCAGAATAAATCCGCTAATGAGTCAGAATGGCTGAGCCTGCAACAACAAATTGAACGTTCCTATCAACGTTATCAGTTACGACGAGATAATCTCCCCAAACCATCCTTAAATGCTGATCTTCCGGTTATCGAACGTCGCGAAGATATCGCCAAGGCAATTCAGCAACATCAGGTAATTATTCTTTGCGGCGAAACCGGCTCAGGTAAAACCACTCAGCTTCCGCAGATATGTCTTGATCTGGGTCGAGGCGTCGGTGGGCTGATTGGTCATACTCAACCACGCCGTATTGCGGCCAGAACTGTCGCCACCCGAATAGCCGAAGAACTGAAATCTGAAATTGGTGAATCAGTAGGATATAAAGTCCGATTTCATGATCAAGTGAAGGCAGATAAAAGCTACATCAAGCTGATGACGGACGGCATTCTGCTGGCCGAAACGCAGAATGATCCATATCTCAGCCAATATGACACACTGATTATTGATGAAGCCCACGAACGCAGTCTGAATATCGACTTTTTACTGGGCTATCTGAAACAACTGCTGCCTAAACGCCCCGATCTGAAACTGATCATCACCTCAGCCACTATTGATACCCAACGTTTTTCAGAGCATTTCAATAATGCACCGGTGATTGAGGTCAGCGGCCGCACCTACCCTGTGGAAATCCGTTATCGGCCGTTAATGAGCCGTGATGATGACAGTGAAGATCTGGATTTTATTGATGGTATTGTTCAGGCTGTCGATGAATTGTGTCGTGCCGGTCCCGGAGATGTTTTGATTTTTCTTTCCGGTGAACGTGATATTCGTGATGTTTCTGAAGCCCTGCGTAAACATCATCCACCCAATACCGAAATACTGCCGTTATTTGCCAGGCAATCCGCCAGTGAACAGAACCGTGTGTTTAAAACCGGTGGGCCACGACGCATTATTCTGGCCACCAATGTCGCTGAAACCTCGCTAACGGTACCGGGCATTCGCTACGTGGTAGACCCCGGTCTGGCTCGTATCAGTCGTTACAGTGTGCGCAATAAGGTGCAACGGTTACCGATTGAGAAAATCTCGCAGTCCAGTGCTAATCAACGCTCCGGTCGTTGTGGGCGGGTTGCCGCTGGTATCTGTATTCGTCTGTATGACGAAGAAGATTTTGCAGCCAGACCCGCGTTTACCGATCCGGAAATTCTGCGTACCAACCTGGCCTCAGTCATTTTGCAAATGACGGCGTTAAAACTCGGCGATCCAGCTAAGTTTCCGTTTATCAATCCCCCGCCACCGAAGATGATTAATGATGGTTATCGGTTACTGGAAGAACTAAATGCCGTTAATGACAAACGACAAATCACTGAAATCGGCCGACAGCTGGCGAAACTACCGATTGATCCCCGTATTGCCCGAATGATTCTGGCAGCAAATGATCAGAGTAGTCTCAATGAAGTTTTGGTGATCGCCAGTGCTCTGAGTATTCAGGATCCGCGTGAACGGCCAATGGATAAACAACAGGCTGCTGATGAAGCACACAGTAAATACAAAGATGAACGCTCGGATTTTTTGGCCTTCCTCAAACTATGGGATCTGTATCACGACCGGCAAAAACATTTAAGCCAAAACAAGTTTCGCAAATACTGCAAAGAAAATTTCCTGTCATTTCTGCGCTTACGCGAATGGCATGATATTTATCAACAGCTGCATGTTCAAACCACTCAAATGGGCTTTAAGCCAAATCAACAACCGGCAGAGTATCAAGCCATTCATCAAGCCCTGCTCAGTGGTCTGCTCAGCAATGTGGCCATGAAGGCTGACCAGCACAGCTATGCCGGAACACGAAATCTGAAACTGAAAATTTTTCCGGGTTCTGCCCTGCACAAAAAAGGGCCGAAATGGATCATGGCCGCCGAGCTGGTTGAAACCGGACAACTCTATGCACGGATTGTTGCCAAAATCGAACCCGAATGGATCGAGCCGATTGCTGGTGAATTGGTCAAACGCCAATACAGTGATCCCCATTGGGAGAAAAAGCCGGCACAGGTTGTTGCATTCGAAAGTGTCAGTTTATATGGCCTGCCAATTGTTAACCGGCGCAAAATTCACTATGGCCCTCTGGATCGCCCTACGGCTAATGAAATATTTATCCGTGAAGCGCTGGTCAATGGTGAATTCAACTGCAATGCAGCATTTTTCAAGCATAACCGTCAGTTGATTGATGAAATAGAACTGCTTGAGCAAAAGTCGCGGCGACGTGATGTGCTGGCAGATGAAGACACCTTGTTTGCCTTTTATCAGCAACGCATTCCTGGCGACATTATTAATGGCCATGGCTTTGAAAAATGGCGCAAACAGGGTGAGAAAAAAGACCCGAAATGTCTGTTTATGAGTCGTGAGATTCTGATGCAGCACAACGCCGAACTGGTGACGGTGGATAGTTACCCAGATCAATTGCTGGTAAACCGGGTGCCTTTGCCTTTGGAATATCATTTTGAGCCTGGCAAGCAGCATGATGGGATCACTCAGACTATTCCACTGTCGCTGCTCAATCAAAGTGATGCTGAGCGTTATGAATGGCTGGTGCCTGGGTTACTGCGCGACAAAGTTATCTTTCTGCTGAAAAGCCTGCCTAAATCATTGCGCCGACATTTTATACCAGTACCGGATTATGCCGATCGTTGCCTTAAAGCGCTGACACCATACGAAGGCGCTTTATTACCAACATTAAGCGATCAGTTGCGCAAAATGAGCGGTGTGGAAATCAAACCTGATGACTGGCGTCTCGAAGATCTGCCACTGTATTTAAAAATGAATTTCAAACTGGTCGATGAACAAGGCCAGTTATTGGCTGAAAGTCGGGATTTAAATCAGTTAAAACAGGACTGGTCAAAAGAAGCGGCTGCCAGTTTCCGGCAATTACCCGATTCAGAATATGAAAAAACCGGCCTGACTGGCTGGGATTTTGAGGCATTTCCCGAACATATCGTGATGCAGCAAAATGGTCTGGAAATGACCGCCTACCCTGCTTTGGTCGACCGGGGTGAACATGTTGATCTGACCTTGATGGATACCTTGCAACAGGCGAAATCGTTTTCAGCTTTAGGGCTGAGAAGACTGTTTATGCTGGCAGAGAAGGATAAAGTTAAATACCTGCAGAAAAATCTGCCGGATATTCAGAAAATGTGTCTTCACTATGCCAATGTGCCAGCAGCCCCATTTGAAGAAAAAACAACGCAGCAAATCACGCCATGTGAGCAGCTGAAACAGGATTTGATTGCGGTGGCATTTGATCGATGTTTTTTAAAAGATCAAGACTGGCCACGCGACAAACAACAATTTGAACAGCGGCTACAACAACGCAGTAGTGAACTTATCAATACTGCCAATCAACTTGCCAGACTGATTGCAGAGCCATTGAGTGAGTATCACGCCATTGCCAAACGCCTGTCTGGAAATATCCCATTAGCGGCGATGCATGCGGTCAAGGATATCCGCGAGCAATTAGGTTATCTGCTGTATCAGGGGTTTGTGCATCACACACCGGATGAAGCCTTACAACGTTTACCGGCTTATTTTCGTGCTATCGGTGCACGTTTAGATAAACTCAAGACAGATCCAACCAAGGATCGCCAGCGTCAAATGGAAGTCCAACCTCACTGGCAACGTTATCTGAACAATATCAAACGTGCTGACAATGAAGCCATGCAGCAATACCGCTGGATGATTGAAGAGTTGCGTATCTCGGTTTTCGCTCAGGAAATCGGTACTGCCTATCCAGTCTCAAGCAAACGACTTGATAAGCAATGGTCCGAGTGCTAAAAATTCATCCTTAAATTTCATAGCCATTCAGTATCAGTTCAGTTAAATATTGCTACCCTGAATTTCATTTCGATGAGTGGGGTTTGCGCCATGCCAAAATACCGCTGCACTATAAGTCAGATCGGCTATGTTTCCCCAACGCCATTCTCTCGAATATTTAACAGTAACTATTCCCAAAATAAGATTGTTCTCAACCATGCTGGGTCTGTTCTAGATAATGTCATGCTAAGCTCACCAGATTGTATTTATTTAGATGGTCGATAAGCCGTTATGAATTTACGTTTTACAGTTTTCGTGTTTTTTTGCTGTTTTGGCTTGTGGTTTGAGCCAGCCCAGGCTCAGGCTGGCTATAAAGTCACTGAGGGAAATAAACTGGATCCGCAAACCTATCGTGGATATTTACTTTATCGAAACTGGTGTGCTCGCTGTCATGGCACATTCGCCCAAGGACTTGCAGGACCTAATTTAGCAAATAGCCTGAATCAAGCTTCTAAAGAAGAATTCATGCAGGTTTTGTTTAAAGGAAAAAAAGGCCGGACAGGCATCATGCCCGGCTTTCAAGATAATCCCCAGATCGTCAATGGTCGTGAACAACTCTATAGCTATTTACGTGCACGTGCGGACAACGCCATCGGACCCGTAATGCCAGAACAGGGTCCAAAATAATGCATTCACTGACTGCTCGCAGTTTGTTATTATCCAACCATAACAAGCACAATAAAACTAAGGTTATTACATGAAATTTTCCTGGTATCTGCTAATAATGATTCTCACCTTACCGTTATCAGGGTATAGCGATCACTTACCGCCGGAAGCGGAAGCCGGAACCAGCATTAATGATATCGCTCTACCATTGACTAAAAAAACGGCCGCAGAACTGGCTCAGGTTGAATCGGGTGGCCGGGTTTTATCCGTCGATCAAGAGCAATATCAAAACCATACAATTTTTCGCGTCAAAGTATTGCATCAAAATGGTAAGGTAAAGACCTACCGACTGGATCGGGATACCGGATATCAAATGCAATAATTTATGCGTGTTTTATTAATCGAAGATGAACCCCAACTACGTGAACAGATAGGCCAGCATTTACGTCAACAACAACTTACTGTTGATATGAGTGCGGATGGCGAAGACGGATTATATCTGGGCTCAGAATATCCATACGATGTCGCCGTTATTGATCTTGGCCTGCCAAAACTTTCCGGCATCGAGGTTATAAAAAAGCTTCGTGAACAAAATATTACCTTTCCCATTTTAATCTTGACGGCTCGTGGCCGTTGGCAAGACAAGGTTGAAGGTCTGGAAGCCGGTGCAGATGATTATTTGGTCAAACCCTTTCATTTTGAAGAGTTATTGGCGCGGTTAAATGCTTTAGCTCGCCGTGCGGCTGGGTGGACAAACTCCACGATGCGCTGTGGTCCGGTAGAACTGAATCCTGCATCACAGCAAGTCATGGTTAATCAAATTGCTATTGATTTGACGGCATTTGAATACCGGTTATTACATTATTTAATGCTGCATGCCGGTGAAGTCATTTCTAAAACTGAACTGACAGATCACATTTATGAACAGGATCAGGATCGTGACAGCAATGTCATCGAAGTATTTGTTAAACGGCTGCGTAATAAGTTGGATCCGGATAAATCTTTAAACCCCATTGAAACCCTTCGCGGCCGTGGTTACCGATTAACGTTGCCTCGTGAATAAATTCACTCTGTCACTGACCAATCGCCAGTTAATCGCCGTAACTTTGGTATTAAGTGCTTTTCTGGGAATCTCGGCGTTCAGTTTATTTAATGCTTTTGCCGGCAATGCCGAGACGGCGCAGAAACAGCGTTTATTGAACTATGTCTACACCCTGCTTACTGCTGCAGAAATGAGTCATGACGGCAAATTAATCATGCAGGATAAGCTGGCAGAACCAAAGTTTTCCATTCCTAATTCCGGTCTTTACGCACAGATTACCAGTGGCGATACCATTGTCTGGCAATCGCCCTCGGTTATCGGATTGTTTCTCGCTCTTCCCTATCACCCCGGCCCATCTGAACAGTTATATAGTCAGATAAATCTTGATAATGGCATGAAATTACAAAATCTGGCCTTCGGTATCGTTTGGGAAAATGACGATGGCGAGCATTTTGATTACACCATAAATGTTTCTGAAGACCAGCACATGCTGGAAGCACAAATTGACGAATTTCAGTTAAATCTTTGGTATTGGTTGGGCGGTACTGGTTTGATGTTACTGATTGCACAATGGTTAATTCTCCGCTGGAGTTTGCAACCACTGCATAAAGCCGCTGCTGATCTACATGCGATTGAATCCGGTAAACAACAGCGTTTGGGGGATGATTATCCTAGCGAACTGCAACAGCTCACCCGCAATATCAACAACCTGCTTGATCACGAGCAATCTCGCCGGCAACGCTACAAAAATTCACTGGCCGATCTGGCTCATAGCCTGAAAACACCTTTAGCATTGTTAAGATCTGAGCTGGAAAGTTGTGATGATGTGGTCGCCTGCAAATTGACGGGCGAAGAGCAATTAGACCGTATCAACGCTTTAGTCGACTATCAACTACAACGTGCAGCCACTGAGGGTAAAAGTAACCTTCTGGCACCAGTATCGATTGGAGAAATCATCAATAAACTGATGAACTCACTGAAAAAAGTCTATCAAAGCAAGAACATTCATACTCAATGTGAAATTGAACGAGATGCCATGTTGCATGCCGATGAAGGCGACATGTACGAACTGCTGGGTAATCTGCTGGAAAACGCTTTTAAATACTGTAACCATCAGGTCAACATCGTATTACGTCAGCAAGATCGCAGAATTGTCGTGCGTATCGAGGATGATGGCCCTGGAGTGCCCGCGCATGCCAGCGCTGATATTATCAAACGCGGCAATCGCATAGACACCCAGATTGAAGGTCAGGGATTAGGCTTGGCCATTGCCAGTGATATTGTTGAAGCTTATCAAGGAAAAATCAGTGTACAGCCAAGTTATCTAGGCGGTGCTTGCTTTCTGATTGAGCTAATCGATCATTGATTTTGCTGTAACTGTTGGAGATACTTAAACAGTAAACGAGCCGATTTTGGTGGCTGTTGTTTGGCGGCTTCCTGCTTTGCATTACGCACCAGCTGCCTCACATGTTGGTTATCAAAATCTTCAAATTGCTCGCGTAACTCCGCCATCACCGTATCGTCTTCAACCAACAAACGATCACGCCATTTTTCCAATTGGTGAAAGTGGTTGGTTTGTGCCTGCAGCGGTTGTTTAAGCTGATCCAGTTTCTGCTGAATTTCTTCATGATCCAGTCGAGCAATGATGCCTCCGATATAACCTTTCTGACGTTTTAAGGCGCCTTTGCTCATGGATTGGGCGTTGATCACGGCTTCAGTTAAATCTTCGTCCAGTTCCAGCTTTAATAAATCTTTTTTAGGCAAATCAATCAAGTCCTCGCCTAATTTTTTCAGTTCATCAAGCTCACGTTTAATACGTGATTTACTCTTGGGAATCGAAGACCAATCAAATTCCTCATCAAGGTGATCCTGTTCAAATTCTTCATTCATTATTATTCACCTTGTACTGTAATAATTACCCGACGCTGCTGGCGGTGAGTGCGATGTTCCCATAAATAAATGCCCTGCCAGATACCCAGTGCGCATTTGCCATTACTGACAGGGACGACTAAGTCCGGATTGGTCAACACGGTACGGATATGAGCACTCATATCATCCGGGCCTTCATCCTGATGCAAAAACATAGCATCACCATCCGGAACAATGTGTTGCATAAAGGTTTCAAGATCCCGTCTGACATCGGGATCAGCATTTTCACATATCATCAAAGAAGCGCTGGTGTGTTGCACAAACACATGGCAGGTACCCGTAGTGATTCCTGACGCAGCAACAATTTTTGCGACTTCATCAGTGATATTGAGAGTACTGCGACCTTTCAATTCAAATTGTAATTGCTGTTGCAGAATCATCATTTTTTACCTTGTTCAAAAACAGCAAAAGCTTTACCAGAATCCAGAACATTTCTGACCGCATCACCTGCTGCCATTTGCTCTTTAAACAGGCCGCAATGCCATAAGGCCATGGCCGTGCCATAGACCAATAAATCATAGGCCACGCCTTTTTCCCCTTGCAGGGCAGCCAGACCACGCTGTGCAGATTCTGCTGCTGTCAGTTGTTCTTGATCAGGCATCACTCCGCGGGTTTGTTGACTTACGCCAAATGCCTGCGGATCCAGAGAGCATGGTTTTAACGCACCATCTATCAATAAAAAATTATCCGAAGCTTCCCGCAAGGTCGGCACAATACCACCTTCCAGCCCACGTACGATTAATGCGCTGTCAAAGCCACTTTGTTTAGCCAGATAAGCCAGCACAGGTGGATAAGCTTTATGCACAAAGCCAATTTGCAGATGGGTCTTTTTAGCTTTAACTGGCATCACCAGTTTTTCAAGTGTCGCCAAGCTTGGGCGTTTAATCATCAAGCGGCGCAAATCCTGCAGAGCAAACAAACTCGGTGTAGTAATAGCCTGATCCAGATAAGCCCAGCCGATATCGGCATTGTTTAAATGCTCAACAGCTTCAGGAACACTCATTCGAACATTCACCCCTGCGGCTTCTAGAACCTGGGCGTGAGTAACACCAAATTTCGGTGCCATTTCATACACACCCTGAGATAAAGCCGGTAATCCACAGGCTGCCATAACTGCTGGCAAAAATGCTGCGATCGGACAATGACGACTAAACCCGTTAAAAGGATCTGACAGCAACATGACGTTTTCAACATTCAGAGTTTGTTGCCCGGTCTTTTCCTGCATGGCTAAAAGCAAGCCCAAATTTTCTTCATCGGTTTCACGTTTCATTCGAAGTGCAATTAACATCACTGCCATTCTTACTGGATCAACTTCACCTGACAGGATCTCTCGCATCGCTTCACGACTTTCTTCCAGACTGAGATCTTTACTCAGATGGGGACCGGTCGCGACTTTTTTGATGGCATCAGCAACTGCACTCATTTAATTAATCCACTGTATTAGGGTCGCTTCATCGACCACATCAATCCCGAGAGATTGGGCTTTATTCAATTTGGAGCCAGCATCTCTGCCAGCTACCACATAATCGGTTTTGGCAGAAACGCTGCCTGCTACTTTGGCACCCAGTGCCAATAACTTTTCCTTGGCTTCACTGCGTGAAAGATTTTCTAAGGTTCCCGTCAATACAATAGTTTTGCCGGCTAATTCTGAATCAGCATATACCGGTTTTTCTTCCGGCCAATTTATTCCGGCATCTAATAATCGTTGAATCACATCCAGATTGTGCGTTTGTTGGAAGAAGGTATAGATATGATGCGCAACCACTGGTCCCACATCTTCAATTTCGATTAACTCGTCTTCTTTGGCGGCGATTAATTTATCTAATTCGACAAATTGTAATGCCAGAGATCGTGCAGTTGCCTCGCCAACTTCTCGAATGCCTAATGCATATAAAAATCGTGCAAAACGGGTGTTTTTGGCCTGCTCTAAGGCATTAACCAGATTTTCGGCAGATTTTTCACCCATACGTTCCAGAGCCGAAACCTGTTCTTTGTTCAGATAAAATAAATCGGCAGGATCTTTAATAAGTTCAGCATCAACCAGTTGTTCGACCAGTTTATCGCCCAAACCATCTATATCCAGTGCTTTACGTGAAGCAAAATGTTTAATCGCTTCTTTGCGTTGTGCGCCACAGAATAAACCTCCGCTGCAACGGGCAACTGCTTCACCTTCAATCCGTTCGACTTCTGCCCCGCAAACGGGACAATTAGTAGGCATTACAAACTCAACAGCAGTTGCAGGGCGTTTATCTTTAACTACCTGCACCACTTCCGGGATCACATCCCCTGCCCGGCGAATAATCACCGTATCACCGATGCGAACATCCTTACGACGAACTTCATCCTCATTATGCAGCGTGGCATTACTGACCGTGACGCCACCAACAAACACTGGTTGTAAGCGTGCTACCGGCGTTAACGCACCAGTACGACCCACCTGAACTTCAATATCCAAAACCAGCGTGCTTTCTTCCTGCGCCGGAAATTTATAAGCAATTGCCCAACGCGGTGCTCGTGAGACAAAACCCAGACGATCCTGCAATCGACTGTCATCAACCTTGAATACAACACCATCAATGTCATAGAAAAGACTTGCACGCCGCTCACCAAGTTGATGCAGATACTCCAGACATTCATCAACACCTTGTAGCTGTTTGGTGTCGGGACAAACCGCCCCACCCCATTCGCTGATGATCTGCATGGCTTCAGTGTGACTGGCCGGACAATCCATTCCCTGAATTTCGCCAAGGCCATAACAGAATAAAGCCAATGGACGGCTGGCTGTTACAGAAGAATCAAGTTGTCTTAATGAGCCTGCGGCGGCATTACGTGGATTAACAAACAGTTTTTCGTTATTGGCCAAACGCTGTTGATTTAGCTTCTCGAAACCCGCTTTTGGCATATAAATTTCACCACGGATTTCAACCACTTGCGGAACATTGTTACCGTGAAGTTTTAATGGGATATTACGAATAGTTCGGACATTTTCAGTGACATCTTCTCCTACTGCGCCATCACCACGAGTGGCCGCCTGCACTAATAAACCGTTTTCATAACGAATACTGATCGCCAGACCATCGAGTTTGGGTTCTGCAGCATAGGTAATTACAGCATCGGTATTGAGCCGATCCAGAACACGTTGATTAAACGCCGTTAATTCAGCTTCATCAAACACGTTATCCAGCGACAACATCGGCATCGCATGGGTCACCTGGGTGAACTTATCCAGCGGTGCAGCTCCGACTCGTTGTGTAGGTGAATCAGCTGTCGCCAGTTCAGGGTAATCTGCTTCAAGCTGTTTTAATTCGGCAAACAAGCGGTCATATTCCGCGTCGGTCACTTCTGGTTCATCAGCGCTGTAATACAGAAAATTATAACGGTTGATTAAATCTCGAAGTTGCGCTGCACGATTGCTGATTTCAGTTGAAATCGTCATCAGATTTATTGCCTGTCTGCAAAGATAAATTTAATTCAAAAATCCGGTTGCGAATGCCTTCCAGATGCTTATCGGTTATCGGTTCACGTTTTTCATCACACAATATGCCGCCCAGATAAGCAGTCAATTGCTGTGCAGTATCCAGCATGGAATCAAATACAGTGAGGCCATTTATAGGGCCCGGAAGTTTTGCGAATAATAATAATCCCGGTGTTTTCATCGAGATCAGCTGATCCGGTAATAAGGTGCCCGGGTCTAGAATATTGGCAACGCTGAATAAGGTTTGACGACGATTGTTAACGGTATAACGATGATAAATCTGCATATCGCCAAAATGCATTTCTTGCTGATCAAGGGCTGATTTTATAGCGCGCCCGGTAAACATTTGTGATTCTGGCGCCATAATCGTCAGCGCAATCACCATTTCCCAATCGGGAGCTTCTTCGAGCTCTTCGTCTTCGAAATCTTCGTCGAGTTCTAGCTCGTCAAATTCATCGTCAATATCGGCTTCATCTGAATTCAAACGTACTCGCGGTCCATTCGATAATTCAACCGTATCCTGCGCAAAAACCGAATCAAACCGCGCATGAAAATCGCTATTGTCCGTTTCATCAAACCGATCCAGTTCACGCTCGAACTCTTGCGCACGCTGCTGCTGCCGCGAATGGGTATACCAGCCGCCGATCACCAGCGCTACTAAAACAATTACAGACAGAAGAATGATTTCAAACACTTAATTAAATCTACCAACTCAGGGATAATAACGGTTTTGTTAACTGTTAGAGATTACCTATGTCTACGCTACCAAGCAAACAACTGGAAACCTTCGATAACGCTGTACCGGAGCGGGATTATACCATCCACATCGAAACACCTGAATTTACTTGCCTGTGTCCGAAAACCGGTCAACCGGATTTTGCCACGATTAAAATTGATTATGTACCCGATCTAAAATGCGTTGAACTGAAATCTCTGAAACTGTATTTCTGGTCATATCGTGAAGAAGGCGGTTTTCATGAAAAACTGACCAACCAAATTCTTACTGATTTGGTCGCAGCAACTGCACCACGCTTTATGCGTGTCACTGGTATCTTTAATGTGCGTGGTGGTGTCTACACCAATGTCGTTGCTGAATACCGTAAAGAAGGTTGGGTTGCCCCGACACCTGTTCATCTTCCATAAAACATGCGCGACAGCGCATGGATTGGCATTGATTTCGGCACCTCCGGGTGCCGGGTCTGCGCCATTGATAAATCGGCCAGTATTATTGCCCAAACCGAACAAAGCTTCCCCGCCTCGTCAAAATCCTATCCATCGCCCCAACAACAGTCCCAATTTCTTTTCAACACGTTAAAAACTTTGCTAAGCCAACTGTCTGAGTTAGATATTGACTCCATCAGCATTGATGCCACTTCCGGATCAGTGATGTTGTGTGATTTTGATGGACATCCATTAAGTGAGATGCTGATGTATAACGATCAGCAAGCCATTGAGGCTAGCGAAGATATTGCTAAACTTGCTCCGGCAGAATCCGCCGCAAATGGGCCCAGCAGTGGCCTTGCCAAACTAGTCTATTTGCAACGCTTATTTGCATTGCCAGCAAACTATTTTCTATTGCATCAGGCAGACTGGCTGGCCATTCAATTAGGTGCCAAACCTGGTTTTACCGATTACAACAATGCACTTAAATCAGGCTTTGATGTAACCAACAATTGTTGGCCTGATTGGTTAAGCGCACTAACGCCATTACATGTTTTACCGCAAGTGGTAACCCCAGGCACGGTGATTGGCGAATTATCAACATCAGTCATAAAAGCTCTCGGACTCAAACAATCTACACCTCCTCTTATCAAAGCAGGAACAACTGATAGCCTTGCTTCTTTTATTGCAACTGGTGCCAATAAGATAGGTGATGCAGTCACCTCACTCGGCTCAACGCTGGTATTAAAGCTTGTCTGTCAGAGTCCGGTGTTTGATGCCAAACGTGGCATATACAGTCATAAGATTGGCAATCGCTGGTTATGTGGTGGTGCATCCAATTCTGGTGGTGTGGTGTTAAGGCACTATTTCAGTGATGAGCAATTAGTCGCTTTAAGTCAGAAAATTGATTTGCAAATGCCAGTCGAAGATTATTATCCATTGCTAAAACCCGGTGAACGTTTCCCAATAGCGGATCCGGATTCTCCCCCGCGCATGCATCCACGCCCGGCAGAGGACCATCTGTTTTTATATGGTTTACTATCTGGAATTGCTCGAATTGAAAAAGCTGGATATGAATGTCTGCAGCAATTAAGCAAGACGCCATTAACCTCAATACGCAGTGTCGGTGGCGGTGCAAAAAATGCTGTGTGGACTCAACTTCGCCAATCATTGATAGACGTGCCTTTCAAACCAGTACAACACACTGATACAGCCTACGGAAGTGCATTACTTGCAAAAGATGGTCTTAAATTATTTCAGTAAGGTATTGATATATGGGCGATTTCATTCAAGGTTCGCGTTATTTGTTAAGCGGTTTCAAGTTAATCAATCAACCTGGTGTGCGGCGATTCGCCTTCATTCCAATTCTGATAAACACCTTGTTATTTGCTGGCGCTATCTGGTTTGGCATCAGCCAATTTGATTACTGGATGACTCAATTAACACCAACCTGGTTACCGGAATGGTTATCCAATGCCTTAATGTGGATCCTTTGGCCATTGTTTGCGATTTTGATTGTGTTAATTGTGTTTTTTACCTTTTCCATTCTCGCCAATATTGTTGCAGCCCCATTCAATGGTTTATTGGCTGAAGCAGTTGAAAAACGCCTTTCAAATCAACCTCCACCAGAACAAACCTTTTGGCAATTAATTGCTGATACGCCACGGATGATTTTTAACGAATTACGCAAATTGGCCTATCTGCTGAAATGGATGATTCCGCTATTTATCCTGTCATGGATTCCAGGTATTAATCTTATAGCACCGTTGTTATGGCTGTTCTTTTCCAGCTGGACATTAGCGCTTGATTATCATGATTATCCATTGGGAAATCATTTAATGGGCTTTAAACAACAAAGAGAATTGCTCAGAAAAAAACGATCATTGGCTTTGGGTTTTGGCATGACTACTTTGGGCGCGACGATGATTCCGATTCTGAATTTTCTGATTATTCCGGTGGCTGTTGCAGGCGCGACTGCGTTGTATGTTGGACGTCTGCAGAATCTAACTATAATCTCAACAAACCCAAATTAGTTGCAGCCCATATGAAAAAAAGGTTGGGATAAATACCATCCGAACTGATGATTTGTAGATATTTACCACCTTATTTACAGGGTTAAAGTCTGAATTGCTTCATCCATTGGCAATATAGCCTAAACACTGCAGAAGTTAGCAGCACCAAGCATTCCCCCCCTTCAATTAATTTCCTTACTAGTTGAAATCTCATCTAGTTGCGTGATTCATACATTGTGGAAAACTTGCCACATTTATTATTGCGCTTCTAAATAAGAAGCATTATTATTACGCAACTCATCACGCAGAACATCATGTTTCAAATATTTAAATTACAAGGATCGAAAATGAGATTAAAACCACTTTATGTAATGCAAGCATTGGCAATTGCCAGTATTTCAATGTCAGCAAATGCGGAAACACAAACTACTACTCAATTTAAAATGCCTGCATTACAAGTCGTGGGTACTGAGGGTTCTAAAGAAGAGCGTATTTCACGCCAGACCGGTGCTGTGGTTCTCATCGACCGTGAAGAAATTGAGCGCATCCAACCCACTTCAACAGAAGACGTTTTACGCCGGGTCCCAGGTATTAACGCTAAAACTGAAGAAGAATCAGCGGTAGTAAGCAATATCGGTATACGGGGCCTTTCAGCAAGTGAATCTAAATCTTTGATTTTGGAAGACGGTGTTCCTGTTGCACCTGGTTTGTTTATTGGTAATGATCGCTATTTCAATCCGCGTATTCAGCGCATGGAAGGTATTGAAATATTAAAAGGTTCTTCATCTTTACGTTATGGGCCATCCACTATCGGTGGCGTTATCAATTACATAACCAAAACACCTGATGACGGTGTGCATGTATCTACTCGTGTAGGTTCTTTCAACACCCGTGAAGCCACTTTAGAAGCTGGTGGTCGCACAGAATCTGGTGATAGTTTTGCAGGTATTGTTGCTACTCGCGCCCTTAGTGATGGGTTTATGGACCGCGGTTATCGTATGAGTGACATCCTGGTTAAAGCTGGGACTAAGTTAAATGAAAACCATAGCCTTGGTGTGAAGTACTCATACCATGAAAATGAAGCCAACATATCTTATCGTGGCATGTTCCTTAATGATTACAAAGCTGGCAGAACCTATAACCCAGCTCCCGATGATTATTACCTAACCGATCGCAGAGCAGTTGATGTCAACCATGAATGGCATTTGACTGATAACGCCACTCTGACCACATTAGCCTACTGGAGTGACATGTCGCGTGACTATTGGCGCTATGCTGTTCCGCAGGGAAACGTTGCGGCTTCAAATGCTGCTGGGCGTTGGGTGTACTCTGATAACTTGACTGGTAATAACCGCAGTTTTGAGCGGTATGGTATTGAGAGTCGGTTAGCAGTGGATCACAATCTGTTTGGTATAAGTAACCAAGCTGAGTTTGGCTTACGTTTTATGCAGGAAGAGTCTGACGATAAAACTATTGGTGCAACAAGAGCCAATGATCGGAGTGGAACCCTTAACAGATATCTTCGCGATGAGGCTGATAGTGTGGCGGGTTATGTTCAAAACCGCTTTGAAATTACCGATCGCTTTGCCGTTACTCCGGGTATTCGTATTGAATCTTACGAGCAAAAACGCAATGTTCTAATTGCTCAAAATCCTCAACAACTTGGAAAAGTTGAAACGAATAATACTGAAGTTCTACCAGGTATTGGTGCAACCTATCAGTTGATTCCTGAAGCACAATTATATGGTGGTGTCTATAAAGCCTTTTCTCCGGCATCTAATGGAACCTCGCTTGTGGGCGAGAATAACAACCTTGTAGACCAGAAGCTGGACGGTGAGCGTTCGGTGAACTATGAGTTAGGTGTGCGGGGTGAGATAGATCGTATGACTTATGAGCTTACTGGTTTCTATATGGATTTCGATAATCTTGTTGTTACTGGAAACTCCGACCCAAACTTATCTCGCTCTAATGCAGGTGAGAGCAAACATTATGGTTTGGAAGCTGCCTTGGGTTACGAATTGGGCGGCGGTTTCAGTGTTGATACCAATTTAACCTGGGTACCATACTCTAAGTTTGAAGCAGGAGAATTTGATGGTAATCGTCTACCGTATTCACCTAAATTCCTTGCAAACGTAGCGTTAAACTATACCCAAGGTAAATTCTCCAGTTCATTAACGGCCCATCACCGTGGAGAGCAGTATGGCAATGAAGCGAATGACAAAGATATTCCTGAAATTGTAACCAATAATAATACTATCTGGGGCGGCCTAATGCCTTCATATACTGTGTACGATCTTTATGCCCAGTATCAAGTTAGTGAGCAGTTCCGTGTGCGCGGTGCCGTTAAGAACCTGACTGACAAACTCTACATTACTGGTTTACGCCAAGGTATTTATGTTGGCCCAGAACGTTCTTTCGAAGTTGGTTTTGATTACAGCTTCTAAGCTGAAAACAAATGAGGTGCGGCAGCTCTGTCGCACCTCATTTTTCAACATTTGTCTTTTCTATTTAAAAACCAATTCATCCAGCAATAATTCGATCTCGTGATCACAGGAACCACATCCTGAAATTGCGCCGGTTTTTCGTGAGATGGTATCCGTGTCTACAATGCCCTGTTCTACCAGGCTGATAATTTTCCCCCGCGTAGTACCACTGCAATCACAAATTACTTCATCAATATTTTCAGTAATGTCATTTTTGTTATCCATCGTGATTACCTGGCAAAAAAATAATAGTGGAGAAGAATTTTCTGGTTTGGTTTAGCATATTAAATAGCGTTAGTTATGATTAACTCAAGTTATTGTGACGTCATGCCCAAACTGAAATAGTAGCTAATGATTAATTGTTCTTGGTCAGACAAGAGCCTTCCCGAGATCTATCCCATTTTGATTCCGTATTTAAAGGATTTAGCTGCATGTTGAGTAAATTATCTCTACAGCAAAATTTCGCGTTACCACAATCACTAATGAGCTTTTCCAGACTCATTATCGTTATATTTACCAGTCTTTTTTTAAGTGCCACTTTTGCTGAAACATCTAACGAACAGGTCGACGGCACAGCTTTTTCACATGACACAGTTATTGAATATGCTCGCAAGCTTGCTGAAGAACCGTTTAAACAACCAAAAACTGCTCCAGAAGAATTAAAAAAGTTGGATTATTCCACCTATCGGCAAATCAATTTTCTGGAAAATGCGGCAATTTGGGGAGGAACTCCCACTAAATTTTCGGTGCAATTATTTGCCCCCGGATTTCTCTACCAGGATTTAATCGATATTGATGTGGTTGAAGCAGGAAAGTCTTTTCCGCTTGAGCTCTCAGAAAATTCATTTCGTGTACCCAATGAAATCATCGGCAAAAAACTGACTGAAGTAGGTAAATATGCGGGTTTGCGCCTCCACTATCCTCTGAATAATGCTGATTATCAGGATGAATTTATTGTGTTCCAAGGGGCCAGTTATTTCCGCGTCGTCTCCAAGGGCCAGCTTTATGGAATTTCTGCGCGTGGCTTGGCGATTGATGTCGGACAACCAAAAGGTGAAGAGTTTCCAATTTTTAAACGTTTCTGGATTGAACGGCCATCCTCAAAACAGAATGCCATCGTTGTCCATGCCTTACTGGATAGTAAAAGTGTCACCGGAGCCTATCGCTTTGGAATACATCCTGGCTCCCCCAGCAAGGTGGATGTTCAGGCCATTCTGTTTCCTCGCACAGATGTCAAACACGTCGGCCTTGCGCCATTAACATCAATGTTTATGCATGGTGGCATGGATCGCCCTGATCAACTGGATTATCGCCCGGCTGTTCATGACTCAGAAGGCTTACAAATGCGTAATGGCCAAGGTGAACGTATCTGGCGTCCGTTGAACAATCCGCAGACGTTGCAGATAAGTGCATTTATAGATGAGAACCCGAAGGGCTTTGGTTTGATTCAGCGTAATCGTAATTTTGCTTATTATCAGGATCTTGAAGCCAATTATCATCAGCGTCCTTCAGCATGGATAGAACCGGTGGGTGACTGGGGCAAAGGTCAGGTTGAACTGGTTGAGATACCATCAGCCTCGGAAGAAAACGACAATATTGTTGCCTACTGGAAACCAGAAAATGGCCTGAAAAAAGGCGAACCGTTTGAGTTTGCCTATACCTTAACATCTCCTGATGATGTGCCTACCAATAAAAATAGACCCCGTATTGTCGGCAGCGCTAGTGGACTGAAATTATTCGATAAAAACAAAGAAATATTGATTGATTACAGCAACATCAACAGCGATGACATTGAAAATATTGATGTTATTGCCAGTATTAGTCAGGGCAAGATCTTAGAAAGTCGGCTCGAAGCAAACCCTCATATTAACGGTGCACGAGTAGTGATATCGTTTGATTCTCAAGATGCTGATGTTGCAGAGTTACGAGTGCAACTTAATAAAGGTGATAAACAAGCTGCACCAACCTGGCTTTACAGATGGTTAAGCAGAGACTGGAACAATTCTTTATGAGCGTTGAGTTATTGACTGACAATAATGAAAAGAGCATCGCTTATGAACGTGCTCTGCCCCCTGAGTCGCCATTATCCATGCCTCGGCATGGCGTATACGAACAGGGTTTGTCGATGCGTCATAATCAACGGACATTCTTTTATATCCTAAGAACCTTAGTTTCCAGATTATTCGTACTCGCCGTGATGCTGGGATTATCGTATTACGGTATTACCGAAATATATGGTGTTTTAAGTACCACCAATAACGTTACTTACCTACAGTGGTTGTTCTTAATTCTGTTCAGTATTAACTTTCTCTGGGTATCGTTTGCTTTTGCCCAAGCCTTGTTGGGTTTTTTACTTCATCTCAAACCAAGGCTGATAAGACAAGCTGAGCGAGAAGCTGATTTTACCACCGCGATTTTGTTGCCCATCTATAACGAAGATCCGATAAGAATTAAAGCTGCGCTTAAAGTTATGCGCGAAGATATATTAAACAAAGCGCCCGGTAAGTTTGCCTTTTTTATCCTGAGCGACACCAATAAAGCAGATGCCTGGATTGCCGAAGAACAGGCTTTTCTGGATCTAGTCAACAAAGACGAATCCGGTTGCCCGGTCTACTATCGTCGCCGTCAGAATAATTCTGAACGTAAAGCCGGCAATATCGGTGATTGGGTGCAACGCTGGGGCGGCGCTTATGAAGCAATGATTGTTTTAGATGCCGATAGTGTGATGAGCGGTGAGTGCATGCTTAAATTGTCCCAACGGATGGCGGCGTCTCCTGGGGTAGGTTTAATACAGACGTTACCAACTATCATCAAAGCAAACACGTTGTATGGGCGTTTACAGCAATTTGCTAACCATTGTTTTGGCCCAATTTACGCTGAAGGCTTATCTGCCTGGCATGGTTTGTCTTCCAATTTTTGGGGGCATAACGCCATCATTCGCACCCGAGCATTCGCCGAGTCATCTCATCTGCCGATTTTGCCCGGTAAACCTCCATTCGGTGGGCATGTATTAAGTCACGATTTTATTGAAGCGGCCTTATTACGTCGTGCAGGTTGGGGCGTTCGCTTTGACACTGATATTCAAGCAACTTTTGAGGAATCCCCACCGTCGTTGATTGATGTGATGATTCGAGATCGCCGTTGGTGTCAGGGAAACCTGCAACATACGCCGTTTATGTTCGCTCAGGGGTTTGTTCTGCCTACTCGTTTGCATATATTTTCGGGACTAATGTCTTATTTAAGTGCGGTTTTCTGGTTATCGTTAATTGTTGTCGGTTTAGCTATCGCTGTACAAGCAACCTATGTTCGCCCTGAATATTTTGCTAATCCGTCACTGTTCCCTACCTGGCCGGTATTTGACTCGGAACGGGCTTTAAACTTATTTATTGTTTCGATGGCTATTGTTATTGCACCAAAAGTATTTGGCTGGTTTGCAGCACTAATCAATATTCCTCGTTGTATGCAATTTGGTGGTCCAATTCTGTTGACCTTGAGCACCCTGCTGGAAATGATCATGTCGGCTTTATACGCACCCATTCTGATGGTGCATCAATTTGGCGTGGTGGTTGGTATCTTTAGAGGTAAAGACAGTGGCTGGATGCCTCAATCACGCGATGATGGTGCCTTAAACTGGGCATCGGTTGCCCGTGCTCATATTGGTCATACTATCTTCGGTATTATTCTCGCGGTTATCTCGTTAGTACTCAGTAAAGAATTATTTTATTGGTTGTTACCGATTACCGGAGGGTTGATGTTATCCATCCCGTTATCCTGGATAAGCGGCGGCGCCCGGCGCAGCAAGTTAATCAAATGGTTAGGTCTGTTACGGGCACCCGAAGAGAAACATCCAGCACCGATTATCAAAGCATTGGAAGCACAGCTGTCTCAACTTTCTGATCAGCCCAAGCAACATGCCTTTATCCGCTTGCTAAATGATCCACAGCTTTGTAAATGGCATATCGCCCAGCTGCCGGACGATGCTGGACAACGCCCGGTATTTCACCCACCCCGTATTCTGGCGGAATGGAAAGTGCGTCATGCCGAGAGTATGCAGCAACTTGAGACTTGGCTGGAACCAGCAGAATCAATGGCATTTTTAAGTCAACGAGATTGTTTGCAACAACTGAAAAGTCTTGAACACTCGTTTCTTAAACAAGTTGTTTAATTGTTAAATCCAGTACATCGAGCCAATTTAATTCTGTTTAGTTAAGTAAATAAACTAAGTTTAAGCAGTTGGCTCGTCTCTTTTCTGCATAATCAAATAGAGATGTAATTCGGGATATTGATCATATTCAAGATGCCGACATACCGCTCCAGCTTTATCAATCAGTCTAAGCGTATCGGGGATGCCTAACACGCTGTAATACATCGGTGGCCCCATTACGGAATCAGTTTTCTCAGACGCTGTATCCATCGCACCAGTGGTAAAAATCAAAACGCCACCGGGTGTCAAAGCATCAATCAACTTGTTCAAAACCGGTTGCTGCTGATTTAACGGTAAATGCCAAATGCTATCCCAGGCTGAAATAAAATCGTATTGCTGAGTAAACTGCCATTCACAGATATCAGCATGATGAAAAATCGTTTGCGGATGTCTTTTACGAGCCAATTCGAGCATTTTGGTTGAGATATCCAGCCCTTCAGCGTTAAAGCCGTGACTCATAAACAAATCTAAAATACGTCCACTTGCACCACAACCAATATCCAGAGCTGTGGATTTATGTTTTACAAATGCGATAGCCCTTTCATGTTGTTTGATGCCATTGTCGCGGTTAAAGCTGTCGCTGTTCCACACATCAGCAATCTGATCATAACTTTCGGCGACTTGTTTTGGTTTCATCTGTGGTTTATCACACTATAATTTATTCAACGCAGCATGAATCCGTTCGACAGCCTGAATTAAACGAGCTTCATCTGTGGTATAGGCAAATCGCACATGTTGATCGGCAAGATGTAAACCGAAGTCATTACCTGGCGTAATCGCCACCCCTGCTTCGCTGAGAAGATATTTAGATAACGCCATGCCATTTGGGATTTTGTCATTCAATAAT
This sequence comes from Methylophaga muralis, assembly GCF_001720165.1. Classification (GTDB taxonomy): domain Bacteria; phylum Pseudomonadota; class Gammaproteobacteria; order Nitrosococcales; family Methylophagaceae; genus Methylophaga; species Methylophaga muralis. Next base: position 20,978 of record NZ_MCRI01000013.1, on the reverse strand, counting down.
TTGCTACAGTCTGCATAAATATAAAACGCGCCTTGCGGTTTCACCGGAATGGAAAAACCCAATGATTGCAATGCCGGTAGCAATATATCTCGGCGTTTTTCAAATGCTTGGCGGCGTTGTTCGAGAATCGCCAGACTCTCCTGTTCAAATGCAGTCAATGCAGCATGTTGAGCGGTTGTTGGTGCGGCCAGAAAAAGATTTTGTGCCAAGCGATCCATCACTGGTTCGAGACTTTCCGGCACCACTAACCATCCCAATCGCCAACCGGTCATGCCAAAGAATTTGGAAAAACTATTAATGACTATCGCTTCATCATCGACTTCCAGGATGGAAGGCAAATGTACGCCATCGTAATTCAGTCCATGATAAATCTCATCAACAACTAATAGTCCCCGCTTTGCGTTAACGGCCTCTGAGAGGGCTTTTAAGCCGTCTTTATCAATAATGGTTCCGGTAGGGTTAGAAGGTGTAGCAACGAGGGCTATTTGCGTGTCCTGATTCCAATATTTTTCAATATGTTCTGGGGATAATTGGTAAGCCGTATCGGCACCCACCGGCACAGAAACGGCAGAGGCTTCTACAAAACGAGCAAAATGCCGGTTACAGGGATAACCCGGATCGGTCATTAATAGATGCTTGCCTGCTTCTAATAATGCCCCCATCACCAGAAGTAATGCGCCTGAAGCCCCAGGGGTAATGACTATTCGTCGTGGTGAAATGGCAAGCCCATATTGCTGTTGATACCAGCCGGCTATTTTTTCGCGTAATGCCATCAAGCCTAATGATGGTGTGTAAAACGTATCACCGTTTTTTAATGAAGCAATTGCAGCATCAATAATAGGCTGCGGCGTTTGAAAATCCGGCTCCCCAATTTCCAGGTGAATAATATCCCTGCCCTGAGCTTGCAGCACCTTACCTTGCGATAAAATATCCATCACCTGAAACGGTTTAATATCCAGCGCGCGTTGAGTTATGTTAATTTGCTTTGGCATGTAAATCCTGAATGGTTTGAGCAGTGATATAACTCGTATTGATCGGTGAGCCAGCGATTATTTTGCAGGGAGAATCAGCTTCGCCAAGCTGATCCACAACACACACTGCCTGGTTGAAATCCTCTTCGGCGGTATAGGAATTAATAGTCACCAATGTGCTTATGCCTGCTCCAACAGCGGCCTGCAAACCATTGGCTGAATCTTCTATTGCCAAACATTCTTTAGCATCCAATTGCAATTGTTGCAGACAATAGTGATAAATATCTGGGGCAGGTTTTTTCACGGGCACAATATCACCCGCTGCAATGCAATCAAACCAGTCTAAAGCACCTTCCCCCATCGTTGCTTTAATTAAACCTGTTACATTCTCTGGAGTTGATGTGGTGGAAATAGCCAGTCTGACTCCAGCAGCTCGTAATTCCTCTATCAATCTTTTCACACCGGGACGTAGCTGGATCGTCTGACTTTCCAGCAAGCCAGCATAGTGCCTGTTTTTATCAGTGTGTAGTTTAGCAATCATGTCGCGATGATCACCGGCAAAACCACACTGCAAATGAAAATTTTCCAGATAGTACTGGATACGTTCTTTACCGCCTGTTATCGCCAATAATTGTCCATAAAACTGTTCATCCCAACACCAATCCAGACTCGCCTCGGCAAATGCGCGATTGAACGCAATTCGATGACCACTACGCTCGGTTTCAGCAAGGGTTCCATCTACGTCGAATATAACGGCTTTTAATTGATTCATTAGTCTCTTATTTTTTCAAAATGGGTTAAAATAGCTCAATTATTTTGCACATGCCCGAAGCTTCTGGTATAGATGCGCCCTTGTTTTTAGAAAGTATGAGGTTTGCCAACATGGACCCGAACCAAGATGATGTAAGTTTCACCCCGTATCAACCGGGTAGTGATGAAGAATACATGAGCAAAGATATGGTAAAACATTTTCGGGGTATTCTCGAAAAATGGCGTTCGCAACTTATGGAAGAAGTTGACCGCACTGTTCACCATATGCAGGACGAAGCAGCAAACTTCCCGGATCCAAACGATCGCGCTACGCAGGAAGAAGAATTTACCCTTGAATTACGTACTCGTGATCGTGAACGCAAACTGATCAAAAAAATTGAAGAATCATTGATTGATATGGATAAAGGTGATTACGGATATTGTGAATCATGTGGTGTTGATATCGGTATCCGCCGTCTGGAAGCGCGTCCGACAGCAACATTGTGTATCGATTGCAAAACATTGGATGAAATTCGCGAAAAGAACCGCGCCTGATTTCACCCAGACTCACCTCATACTTGAGTAAAAGGTAGGTCAAAAGGCCCTGTATTTATACAGGGCTTTTTTTATCGTTCGTAGATATACAACAAGTCCACGCCGCTATGTGTCCCTGACTCCGCTTGCAACGTCCAAATCTTGCTTAAGGTATAGCGTAATTGCACGGTGCTCACCGGCTCAAAGATACCAATGCCGTAACCCAAATAAAGTTTGGGTGACAGGTATTTGCCGATTTGCACTGCAGCCGTCTCTGGACTTTCACCTGTAAACTCGACCGAATCCAAACCAAAAGTGTTGGCAATTTGCTCACTTATCGCATTACCGTTGGAAATACCGAGGTTGGTTGCAGCTGAAGCCAACATCGCAGCATCAGCTGCGCTGGCTTGTCCTAATGGCCGTCCTAGAACAATATAAGACAGAATGTCTTCCTGGCTCATTGATGGCACTGAAAATAACGTTGCCTGGGGATTATTGGCAGGTCCGGTAATGTGTATGCCGGCCTGATAGTTTGTGCCTTTACGAATTGCTTTTATATCTAGATCGGGGTTATCAATAGCTGCACCAGAAAACAACACTCTGCCATTATTTACGGTTAATTCGCGCCCATAAGCGGCATAACTGCCATCATTCACCGTGATTTGGCCATTGCCCAGCAAAAGCTCTCCTGCATCACCATATATGCGTAGATTTCCGCCCAGACGACCACGAAAACCTAAAGCCCGTATCATCACATTGTCACCCAACTGCACAGTGACATCGACATCCGTTGCCAGACGCATTTTTTCATCATCCATTTCCTGACCGACAATCACCACATCCTGACTGGCTGAAACCGTGGTGTTGAAATCCATCGGTGCCAATTCTGCTGTAGGAATTTTCACGGTTCCACTCACTTTCGCTGTCTGCGGAGAAACCATCAGTTTTAAATCTGGCGAAGCAATCACATAAGCTTCCGGCAGATTCATCACTTCCAGCTGGTCACCTTTAATGGTGGCATTCAGCAACCAATCAGCATCGGTCATGCTGAAATCACCAGCAATTTCCAACTGGCCCTCGGCGGACTGTGCCTGCAATAACATCTTCACGCCAGATAAAGGATCGCCTTTGATATCGCCATTAATCGCCGATAAGGTTATCCCCATATCTACTAAAAATATTTGCCCATCACGCAAGCTGATTGCTGTGGATAATTCCGGTTGATTAACTGTGCCCTGCATATCAACATGCAACTCAAGTTTGCCGGCTAATTCATCAAATGCCAGTGTTTCCAGATTTAACGCAGCGAGATCTTCAACCGAAGTCTGCAATTGCAAGGTAAGCGGTGTGTCCTTCGGTGCTTCCATGACGGTTTTAATCGCGGCAGATTGCAATCTTGCTTCGATGGGCTGCATACCAGCGACATCGGGAGCAATAGTTATAGCCAGCATGCTGTCTTCAGCGGTGAGCTGATAAAGCAATTCAACCGACTCAAATTCAATCGGTTCTTGCTGGCGGAGGCCTTCCGATTCAAGTTTTAAAACAGCTTCGTCCAACGATAAATTGCCAGTGCCAGTAATATCCCCTTCCGCTGCCATAGCCAGTTGCAATTTGCCGTTAATAAACCCGGATAATTTTGCGTATTCCTCAATCCAGGGTCTGAACAGTTCCATTGAAAGTTGATTGATGTCTACTTGAGCCTGAGCACCTTGCACCGCATTTTCACCTTGCAGACACAGTTCTGCCTGCTGAGCAGATTGCCAGCAATGTTGCGTCATGATCTGTTTATCCGCTGATAACTGGATATCACCGGCTTCACGTAGTTGCCAGCTGCCCGCCATATCATTATCAATGTCCATTGACTGTAACCGGCCGGTCCATTGATTTTCTGCATTTAAGCTACCTTGTAATAGACTGGATAAGGTCACAATGTCAGACTGGATCTGCAGACCAAGCTGGTGTTGATCGCGTTTACCACTCAAACTTAAGTCAACTGAATCGATGGTTTGTTGAGCAATTACGATCTGCGTTGACTTAACATTAAGTTTGCTTTGTTGATTGTCAGTAAGGTCTATTTGGGCATTGGCATTAAAAGAGCCGATAGTTAGTTCATCGGCCCAGTGAATAGCGCTGCCGTCCAGTTTGGCATTCAGTTTTAATCTGGCCAGTTCGCCGAACAATTGCCCCTGCCCGTTTAAACTACCGGATAAATCAGGATGAAAATCCTGCAGATTGGGTGAAGCTAATTGCCAACTTAAATCCAGCTGCTTCTCAACCTTACCTTTTAACGATAGTTGTGAATCGCCTAGTTTGAGCAGCAAATCTTCAATATTTACATCGGTATTAATTGCTTGCAGATTACTATCCAGCGAAAAGTTACGTTCTCTCAACATGCCGTTTAAATGCAATTGCTGCACACTGGCTTGGAAATTACCCTCACCTTTATCCTGAAATTGTAATTGTGCCTGACCACTTATCCTGCCCGGCCATTCAGTGTCAAAAGCCGCGGGATCCAGCTGTCTTAAGGTGAGTTTTCCGTCAACCAACAGATTTTCTTTCCAATTGACTTTGCCGCTAAAACCGGCACCACCATCTGCGATTTTAGTATCAGCCCGTATCTCGGTTATTCCGGCTTCCGGGCTGCTGGCCAGTAAATTTACTATCAAGGGGATGTCATCAATAATAAAATCTGAATCTAGTTTTAAATCAAATAGTTCTTTCTCACCTTTAAGGTTGAATAAACCCGAATAGCTTTCAACCGTGACGCCACTTAAACTTGCCGGTAGCTGCAGATTTTTCCATCCACCTTCCAATTGATAACGTAACTCAGGATCCCAACCGACATCACCACTAACAGCAAGCTCAGCGAGCGCCGATTGGATTTCAAGTGAATTAATTGTCGCGTGCTGCAGATCACCGCTTAAATTTGTATTAATCGTCCAGTTTTGCTCCAGTGCTGATAGCGAACTGCTCAGTACCAAACGATAATCCTGCAGGTTCCCATCCAAAGAAAGTTGTCCTGAGGCATCGCCAACTAATAATTCGGTATCGGGTTGCCAAGGCCATTTTAGCTTCGACCAGCTTGCCTCAATTGAAAAGCCGCTCTCCAGCGGATCTTCAGTAACTTGTATGTCGCCATGCAGCTCGGCAAAACTGTTTTGACTGATAGCGGCCATTAAATCAACACGCCAGTTGCTTAAATCATTCGAACTCAAACTTACACTTGCCGACAATGGTGGGTGTATTTCTTCAAATTCATCCAGTTGAAAATCAAGTTCTAACTTAGCGCTGTTCAAGGTGCCTTTGGCATCTAAATCGATTGCGGTGATATTGCCAAGGTCAGTTTTAAGAATTTTCCCCAAGGGCAACTCTTCACTTTCAATGCTGAGACGCCAATCTAAATCACCTAGCAGATTACGCACCATGATGGTTTGTTCAGATGCAAATGGTGCCCCCAATTGCTGTCGTAATGTCATTTGTTGAAGATCACCGGTAATCGTTCCGGTTGCAGAAATAAGGCCCCATTCAGGATCGTTCAGTCTGGCACCATAATTTAAATTGGTGGTGTAGGGTTCGTTTAACTGCACATTGCCCACTAAGGTAAAAGCAAACACATCACGATTCAGCCTTAATGAAGAGACAATCAACCGGTCGTAATTCAACCTTAGTGATGTATCGAAACGATCAAATAAAGACGTTGCAACACCTTGATTATCAATCAACTCTGCTCTCGTTACGCGCAGTGATCTGACATGTATTGCAAGGGGGATGCGTATTTCCGGGAGGCTGAAGCTATCTTCATCATCAACCTCGATGACCGTTTCGGCCTGTTTGATTTGCAGCTTATTTAAATGGACTTGATTGATAATAAATCGGCTGGAAAGTAGCGACCATAACTGCCAACGGGCATCAATGGTATCGACATAAATCGCATCGCCATCTTCAGGTTCATAGGCAATACCCTTTAAAAATATGCCATCGTAAAGCCGACCACGTGCTTCGTTAATAGTGAGTTCTGGTATGGTTTTCTGAGTAAAATTTAATGCTGTTTCAAAACCAGACTTGGTCATTAATAACCAATATAAGCCTGCCGGCAAAACCAGCAACAGTGTAATAGCGATTATCCATAATGCGCGCTTTATCACAAATCAGGCCCTATCATGATATGTAAACCAAAGGGTTTGTCTTCATCCGAAATACCACTGGCTACATCCACTCGTATCAAGCCAACCGGTGAACGCCAGCGAATACCGACACCTACACTATACTCTATTGGATCAGACCAACTATTGAATGCGTTACCAAAATCAGTAAACACCGCACCACCCCAATTTTGCAAAAACATATGTTCATATTCAACGCTGCCAACCGCCATGTAACGGCCGCCAGTCACCTCATCAAGGTCATTTTTTGGACCAAGCGATTGATAATTAAATCCGCGAATACTGTTATCGCCACCGGCAAAAAAACGTAGGGAACTGGGTAATTGTGAAAAGTCACTGACTTCAGTGGCACCAACGGTTGCTCTGGTAATAACTCTGCTGGAACCACCAATGCTTTTGATGTATTTACCACGCAAGACTATTTGGCTGAAACTGATATCTGACAGAAAACCTTCAGCCGCACCACTCAGCTCTAAGCTGACTCGACCACCATGTCGGGTATAAATAGTGTCATCAGCCCAGGTTCTGGCGTAAGCAATTCCGGGAATTAATAAAGTGGTTGATGCAGAATCGTCTGACACGTCAAAGTTTTCGTTAAGAAACTTGATGCTACCGGTTTCTTCCCAGCCCCAACGCATGCGGTTGTAATAACTTCCGACCGCAACGGATCGGCTTTCGCTGGTATCGGTATCTTCTTGCTTTAATTCTGTATTAAAACCAACTGTATCAATATTTTCACTCCAGAACGGCATCTGGTAATCGGCACCAATCCGGTTGGCAATTTGCGATAAACGACTTTCTACCGAAAGTCTGTGACCACGATCGTTTACGTAGCGGTTTTGCCACCCCAGACTCATCCTGGCACCGGTATCAGTACCATAGCCCACCCCTGCGCTATAACGATGCTTCAGATTTTCATCCAATGAAACCTCTATAGGGACTTCATCGTTTTCCCGAGCAGACGTCATCGCTTGAGTAGAAACAGAAGCAAAATAGCCGCTGTTTTGTAAGTTATTGCGTAATGTCAGTAACTTGCTTGAAGTGAAGGGTTCACCTGTTTCGATAGGTGACATCGCTTCAAGCAATTCATCATTTACCACGGTATCTGGAAAAGAAATCGTACCGAATCGATAGCGCTGTTTGCCGTCATACACCAGACAAATGTCGGCAGCATTAGCCTCTATATCTACACTGACCCGATTACATGTAAAAGCACCATCAAAGTATCCACGCTCAGCAGAAATTCTGAGCATAGACTTTTTGGCATTTTCATAATTGTCATGTTTAAAGTGGTCTCCCACTTTAAGCGGCATAGTCTTTACCAATGTAGTAAAGACCGGATCAGTCTTAGCATCACCCTCAACAGCGATATTGATTTTACGAATAGTGACAGGTTGGCCCAACGCAATTTGATAACTGGCCTGCCAGTTATTTTCGTCAGTCTCAATTAATTCAGCAGTAATTTCAGGGGAATAATAACCATATACCGTAAGCATATGTTTCAATTCATCGGTCGCTTGATCGTGTAAACGGCCAACGCTGCGAGACTCCAGCCGCGGGCTATTCTTTTGTCTATTGATGCTCAGACCATTCAACAAAGTTTCAGTTAATTCATCATCTGCCCCTGTTATTTGAATATCGATATTCTTTTCTGAATCTGCCATGACCAAATGGGATGGCAAAAAACTCAAAATTAATAACAGGATGACCCTGTTGAAAAAATAGTATTGGCATAACGGCATAGAATTTCTGTCATTACTGAAGGGGTATTTTTGAGAGGTGAAGCAAATTTAACTGTCACAATTATGACAGCTTGAAGCCTTCGACGTTCTTAATAAACGAAATTAAATGACTAGTTATAGCGATTAATCAGGCAGATTTACTTTCCGAAAAGCGCTGGGTGAACAGCCAAAAAACTGACTGAAACGTCGGCTGAAATGGCTTAAGTCATTGAATCCATAACCATAACAAGCTTCAGTGACACTTTGGCCGTCACGAATCGCATCAGCAGCAGATTTCAGTCTGAGTTGTTGGTGAAATTCACCTGGTGTACAACCTAACTGTTTTTTAAATTCAACATACAATCGGCTGCGACTCATACAAGCCTGCCGACATAATTGATCGATATCCAAAGGTTCACGAAGGTTTTGTTCCAACGTGTGAATAACCGTTGTTATGCCACTGGCATCGGGCACACGTTTGCAATAACTTAATAACACTTCGCGACCCTGCTCACGAAGTAATCTAATTACCAGTTCTGATACGCCTAAATCCACCATCAATTCTTTATCTGGATCATTTCGCACATAAAACGAAACCATTCTTTCCAGTAATTGCTGGGTATCACGAGTGTGATGTTTGTGAATAATGCGGGGCTGATATTCCCAGTGATGTTCTGGGGCTTCTATTTTCACTAAATCTCGCATACGTTTTGAAATTGCTTCAATACGTTCTTTGGAGATCTCAATGGTCAGGCAAGTTGTAGGTTGTTGCTCATTGGCATCGGGAAAATCAATTTCAACATGTTCGCCAGGTGGCATCACATATGATTCATGTGGCACAAACAGCTCACCCGAAACATTGTAATGGTTATGCATGACTTTTCGGCCACTAACCATGCCGCAATACAATAAGTGATCAGCTTCAAGTGCGACGCCTGATGAATTACGATAAGTATCGTAAATACTTAATTCCGTTTCTGGACCGTTGAATGTCACTTTATTTTCTATTAGCAACTGACGGTTTTCGCGACGGCTAATTGGTGGCAATGTGTTCAGGCTCATAATATGACCTTAATAAACGTTGATTGATCATGTGTCCGTTTCCGAGCATAAGTCAAGTCATAGTATTTACGACTAAAGACTTCTTTCCAATCACAAAAGATGTGAAAATTTCATAGCTAAAAATAGCAACTCTATCGAACGATGTGTTAACTTTTTTGTCACTTCTGGACTATCAGTCAAGTGAACAGGATTTTCAGTCAAGTATTTTATCCGCCACAGCATTTATGCTGGGCTTTTTAAAACATAACAATATAAGAGAGAGAATTATGATTTACGCAAAACCAGGCACACCAGATTCGGTGATCTCATTTAAATCACGTTATGAAAACTTTATTGGCGGTGAATGGGTCGCCCCTGTAAAAGGCGAATACTTTGATAATATTACCCCGGTAACCGGTGAAGTCATTTGTGAAATCCCCCGCTCCGGCGAAGCTGATATTGAATTAGCGCTTGATGCAGCTCATAAAGCACGTGATTCGTGGGGCAAAACCTCAGTTCAAGATCGAAGCAATATTCTGCTGAAAATTGCTGATCGCATCGAAGCAAATCTTGAAAAACTGGCCGTAGCCGAAACCTGGGATAACGGCAAAGCTGTGCGTGAAACGCTCAACGCCGATATTCCATTAGCCGCTGATCACTTCCGTTATTTTGCCGGGTGTTTGCGTGCTCAAGAAGGCACCATGGGTGAAATCGACGAAAATACTGTCGCGTATCATTTCCATGAACCACTTGGTGTTGTTGGTCAGATTATTCCGTGGAACTTCCCGCTTTTAATGGCGGCATGGAAACTTGCTCCAGCGTTAGCTGCAGGCAACTGTGTTGTCATGAAACCAGCTGAACAAACACCTGTATCGATTCTGATTCTGGCCGAACTAATCGCCGATTTATTACCCGCAGGAACATTAAATATCGTTAACGGTTTTGGTCGCGAAGCGGGTCAGGCGCTAGGAACCAGCAAACGTATAGCCAAAATCGCATTTACCGGTTCAACTCCTGTCGGCTCGTTAATCATGAAATACGCCGCCGAAAACATCATTCCATCTACTGTTGAACTTGGTGGTAAATCACCGAATATCTTCTTTGAAGACATCATGCAGCAAGAACAGGACTACATTAATAAATGTGCCGAAGGCATGGTCCTAGCGTTCTTTAACCAAGGTGAAGTTTGTACCTGCCCTTCTCGCGCAGTCATTCAAGAAAGCATCTATGACGAGTTTATTGCAGTTGTCATGGAACGCGCCAAACTGATCAAACGTGGTAATCCACTTGATACCGAAACGCAAGTCGGTGCTCAGGCTTCACAGGAACAGTTCGATAAAATCCTCAGCTATGTTGAAATCGGTAAACAAGAAGGCGCCCAATTATTAATGGGTGGTGGTATCGAACAACTGGGTGCGGAATTCAATAATGGTTTCTATATCGAACCGACATTGATGAAAGGTCATAACAAAATGCGTATTTTCCAGGAAGAAATTTTTGGACCTGTGGTATCAGTCACAACTTTCAAAGACGAAGCCGAAGCTCTGGAAATTGCTAACGACACCGAATTTGGTCTGGGTGCCGGTTTATGGACCCGTGATATGAATCTGGCTTATCGTATGGGCCGTGCTATTCAGGCTGGTCGTGTTTGGACAAACTGCTACCATCATTATCCAGCTCATGCCGCCTTTGGTGGATATAAAAAATCTGGCGTGGGCCGTGAAACCCATAAGATTGCTCTGGAACATTACCAACAAACGAAAAACTTGTTGGTCAGTTACAGCACCAGCCCGCTCGGTTTCTTCTAAACACTACCATTAGCTTAAACTGACTCTCCCCTAAGCATTCTTGCTTTCGGGAGAGTTTTTTATTGGAAGCTGACTACAATTAACGCTGGCAGCGGGCTATACTCAAAACAGAGAGAATAATAAGGTAAAGTATCTATGGCTCAGAATAATATTGAATCTACCCTTCATGAAAACCGGCATTTCGCCCCCTGCGAAAGTTTTTATAAAAGCTCTGCGCTAAACCCTAAAAATCTTGATGCACTTTATGCCAGGGCGGCTGAGGACCATGAAGCTTTTTGGGGCGAATTAGCTAAGCAGGAACTGGATTGGATAACCCCTTTCACTAAAGTATTAGACGACAGCAACGCCCCGTTTTATAAATGGTTTGCCGATGGTCAATTGAATGTTTCCTATAACTGCCTTGATAGACAATTAAAAGAAAATGCCGAAAAAACGGCCATTATCTTTGAAGGCGAACCCGGTGATGTGCAACATATCACCTATCGAATGTTGCATCAGAAAGTCTGCACATTTGCCAATGCATTAAAAAATCAAGGTATCAGAAAAGGCGATCGGGTCATCATCTATATGCCGATGATTACCGAAGCCGTTGTGGCCATGCAGGCTTGCGCTCGCATTGGTGCCATACATTCAGTCGTGTTTGGTGGATTCTCTGCTGAAGCATTAAAAGATCGTGTCGAAGACACCCAGGCCAAACTTGTCATCACAGCAGATGGCGGACATCGTGGTGGCAAAATCATTGGGCTGAAAAACACAGCTGATCAGGCCTTAAGCAAAGGCTGCAAAAGTGTTGAAACCGTCATTGTGTTTAAACGTTGCGGCAATGACATCAACATGCAAGATGGTCGTGATATCTGGTGGCATGATGCTGAGCAAGATCAGTCATCGGAGTGTGAACCTGAACCGATGAATGCCTGCGATCCATTGTTTTTACTATACACATCGGGTTCTACCGGCAAGCCAAAAGGTATCCAACATTCATCAGCCGGTTATTTACTGAACGCTATTACCACCATGCGATGGGTATTTGATATTCAGGCAAAAGACGTATTCTGGTGTACTGCCGATGTTGGTTGGATAACCGGTCATACCTACGTCGCTTATGGTCCGCTTGCAGTCGGCGCAACAATGATTATTTATGAAGGTGTACCAACCATTCCCGATGCAGGACGTTTCTGGGATGTATGTGCGCGTCATCATGTCAGCATTTTCTACACAGCTCCCACCGCAATCCGGGCTTTGATGAAAGCAGGCGATGATATTCCACAACGGTACGATCTCTCCCACTTGCGCTTATTAGGTACAGTGGGTGAACCGATCAATCCGGAAGCATGGATGTGGTATCACCGCGTGATTGGCCAAGAACGCTGCCCTATCGTTGATACCTGGTGGCAGACTGAAACCGGTGCACATATGATTGCTCCGGTACCGGCCGTCACAGTAACTAAACCAGGTTCATGTACCCGAGCTCTGCCCGGTATTGATGCGGCAGTCGTCAATGAACAAGGCGAAGCGCTTGGTCCAAATCAAGGTGGCTTTTTAGTAATTCGTAAGCCTTGGCCGTCAATGATTCAGACCATCTGGGGTGATGACCAGCGTTATAAAGATACGTATTGGCCGTATTTCGATGGCAAATATTATCTGGCTGGTGACAGCGCCCGTCAGGATGAAGAAGGTTATTTCTGGATCATGGGGCGCATTGATGATGTGCTTAATGTATCCGGTCATCGTCTGGGTACCATGGAAATCGAATCAGCTTTGGTTGCCCATGAAGCCGTTGCCGAAGCAGCGGTTGTTGGTAAACCGCATGATGTAAAAGGCGAATCGGTTTTTGCCTATGTGGTTTTAAAAGGCAATCGCCCTGAAGGCGGTGTTGATGAAGAAATGACCAACGTATTACGTGCCTGGGTCGCTGATCAGATTGGACCTATCGCCAAGCCTGATGAGATTCGCTATTCCGATAATTTACCGAAAACCCGCAGCGGAAAAATCATGCGTCGGTTATTGCGTACCATTGCCAAAGGTGAAGAAATTACGCAAGACACCTCAACACTTGAAAACGAAGGTATTTTGTTGCAATTACAAGGTAAAGCTTGATGGCGAAAGCCGAAACCGAAAGTCAGGAAAATCAACGACTGGACAAATGGCTCTGGGCTGCGCGGTTTTACAAGACCCGCAGCCTTGCGGTTGAAGCCATTAACGGCGGCAAGGTTCATGCAAACGGTCAACGGGCTAAACCCAGCCGTACTATTCGTCCAGGCGATCAATTAGCTATTTCGCTGCCACCTTATGAATACGTTATTGATGTATTAGGTCTGCAAAAACAACGCCGACCTGCCAGTGAAGCTCAATTGCTCTATCAGGAAACACCGGAAAGTCGTGAAAAACGCGAACTATTACGTGAACAAATTAAAAACGAGCCATTAGGCTTTCGTGATCAAAAAGGTCGGCCAAGTAAGCGTGATCGCAGACATATTATTAAATTTACCCGTGGCGACTAATGGATAAATCTTCCCTACTTAATACTGCAGATAACCAGCTTCCATCACTTCGTTATGCAGTCGAATTGCAAAAAACTGCTGCCAGTGTGGGATTTGACTGGACGAATATTGATGGGGTAATTGCCAAAATTCACGAAGAGCTGGATGAAGTAGCTGCAGAACTTGATGATGCCGATCCAAAGAAACTACAGGAAGAAATTGGCGATTTGTTATTTGCCATTACCAATCTTGCCAGACACTTAAATATTGATCCTGAACAAGCTATCGAGCAATGTAATCAGAAGTTTTTGCGTCGTTTTAAATACATTGAAACGCAGATAAGTCAGCAGGGAAAATCAATGCAAACAGCATCATTAGATGAGCTTGATGCATTGTGGGATGAAGCAAAGATTAATGAGAAAAACGATTAAGTTTGTATTGTAACTATCTGTTATTAAACTTCTAAAAATAAACGATATGCTTGCATGGAAGACTCTGTGAACCCATGTTGCTGATAAAAATGATGTGCCGCTTCATTGTCATTATCGGTAAGCAAGGTAATGCGTTTACAGCCTTTTTGTCTGGCAAAATCAATCGCATGTTTCAACAATGCAGAACCGACACCCAGACCACGATGTTGCGGTGCAATAACCATATCTTCCAGAATCGCTACCCTACTGCCTAATGCTGTAGATACGGTATAGAGCAAATTCACCATACCGATAATTTGCCCGGATTGTTTTGCCACCAGAATATCGCCAATGCCATCACCTTCAATGATCGCCCCTAATCCAAGCGCCTGTAATTGACTGTCCGGTTTAAACTCGGCTTCCTGGTTGAATAAGGTGTCTAGTAACAAACATAATTGTGGGATATCAGCGCCAACGGCAGTTTGTATTTCCATATTTTATCCAGCAGAGCTCAATGAAGTATTCGTTTGAAATTGATCTTGGCCTGTATACACCAGAAAGTGTTTACCTTTCGCTCGGGCGACCATGCCAATACCAATATTCTGTGCAATGTTTAAGCCCATTTCAGTCACCCCACTTCGGGATAACAGCAGTGGTACTTGCATCTGAGCAACTTTGATGACCATTTCAGAGGTCAGACGGCCAGTGGTATAAAACACCTTGTCATCGCCTTTGACATCGTTAAGCCACATCCAGCCAGAAATCGCATCAACAGCATTATGTCGGCCTACATCTTCAACGAAAAAAAGCACATCGTTCTGCTGACACAATGCACAGCCATGCACCGCCCCGGCCTGTTTATACATTTCGTTGTATTCGTTTAACGCATGCAGCACATCATAAATAGACTGGGCACTAAACGCCGGACATTGCAGTTTTAATTCAGACAATGAATCCATTACGTGACCAAACATGGTGCCCTGCCCGCAACCACTGGTGGCAATACGTCTGGACATAAGGGAATCGAGGTTGTTTTTCTGTTGATGCGTGGTCACCGCTACCGCATCGACATCCCAATCCACCTGAATGGATTTGATATGAGTAAGTTCATCAACCAACCCCTGATTTCGCAGATAACCCAGGGTGAGTAATTCAGGCTGACCGCCCAAAGTCATCAAAGTCACAATCTCACGATTATCGAGATAAATGGTGAGCGGTCTTTCGCCGGTTAACGACACTTCACGGGCTTCGCCAAACTCATCTAATACGGTGGTGGTATGCAGGCGATTAATGCCTTGATTGGTCATTTCCGGCTGATATCTAGCCACCGGTGACACTCATATGACGGAAAATAATTGGCTGTTCTTTGATATTAAAGTCATGGCCTTTCGGTTTGATATCCATCGACTTGATAATGGCTTGTTTCAGTTGTTCGATATCACCTGGATGACGGCGAATGATGTCGCGTAAATCCATTGAATGTTCCTGGCCCAGACATAACAGTAAACGGCCTTCAGTTGTTACCCGAACCCGATTACAGCTTTCGCAGAAATTATGACTATGGGGTGAGATAAAACCGATTTTGCTCCTGGTACCAGCCACCTGGTAATAACGCGAAGGTCCGCCGGTATTGGCAATACTGGTTTGTAAATCAAAGTGTTTCTGTAATGTGGCAAGCACTTCATCACTACTACAATAGCTTTCATTACGACTGTGCGTCACTTGGCCTAATGGCATTTCTTCGATATAGGAAATATCCAGCTCATTATCGATAGCAAATTGCGCCAAATCGACAATCTCATCGTCATTACGGCCTTTCATAATCACTGCGTTCAATTTGATGCGTTTAAAGCCTGCTTGTTTGGCGGCCTCAATCCCGTCCAACACCTGAGTTAATTCACCGGTACGGGTTAATTCACGAAAGCGATCGGCATTCAACGAGTCCAGACTGATATTAATGCGATCCATACCGGCTGCAGCGAGCTTTTCAGCGTACTTGGGTAACTGCGAGCCGTTGGTGGTTAAGTTCAGTTCTTTAAGCGACGTAGTGTGCTTTAACGCGCCAATCTGCTCTATCAGCCAATCAACGTTACGACGCACTAATGGTTCACCACCGGTAATACGCACTTTTTCAACGCCTAACTCGCAAAAGGCTCTGACCAGAAAAGCAATCTCTTCCAATGTCAGCAAACGTTCGCGCGGCATGAACGTCATTTCTTCATCCATGCAATACACACAACGAAAATCACAACGATCAGTGATCGATATGCGGACATACGACACGCGTCGTCCAAAGTTATCGATTAATTGTGTTTGGTTATTCGTCATGATGTTTATTATGCGCTAGCTACGCTCTTTATGAGAAATGTCACAGGAATCATTTGCAGTAGAAAAGCCAAACAAGGCATAACCACCGCAGCGACCACTTAAACCATTAATCAGCAGACCTAATCCCAACAAGGCCCACCAACTCTGGTAATACAAAGCAATCGCTATTATAAACAGACCGATTATGATGCGTAACGTTCTATCGGTTTTGCCCAGATTCTTTTTCATGGCAATGCTCCAGAAACAAACAAGCCCCTGGAAAGGGGCTTGAATGAATAACATTTAAACTCTCGCAAATTAATCGCTGCTTGAGAAAGCGCCGATCAAATGCAACAGGCTGGTAAACAGGTTGTAGATACTGACATACAAGGTCACAGTCGCCATGATGTAGTTTGTTTCACCGCCGTGAATGATGTTGCTGGTTTCATACAGAATCAAACCAGACATCAGCAGTACAAACATCGCTGAAACAGCTAATGACAGACCGGGCATGTTAAAGAAGAACGCTGCCAGACCCGCCAGGAAAGCAACCAGGATACCGACAAACAGGAAGCCGCCCATGAAGCTGAAATCTTTTTCAGATTTAATCGCATAAGCAGACAAGCCTAAAAACACAATGCCGGTCGCACCCAAGGCTTGCATAACGATTTGCGGACCATTTGGTAAACCTAAATAAGCGTTAACGATTGGTCCCAATGTCAGGCCCATAAACCCTGTTAAAGCAAATACAGAAGCGATACCCCAGACACTGTTGCGCAATTTAGCTGTCAGGAACAACAGACCGAAGTAACCGATCAAAGTGATGATAATGCCGGGATGCGGCAGGTTGAAAACCATTGAAACACCAGCTGTAACGGCACTAAAGCCGAGCGTCATTGCCAGTAGTACATAGGTGTTACGCAATAACTTGTTGGTTTGCAGCGCAGATTCGCGCGAGCGTACAACTGTTGATTGTGTATCGTAGTTCATCAGTTTATTTCTCCATTACTCAGTAAAGTATTGATGATTGGTGGTTCATCCAATGGACATCATCCTACCGGATAAGTTCTAAATGGCAATAGCAATATAAATTTTGTTTTCACTGTTGTCAGAACAAGTCATTCCTAGTAATATGCCGCGTCTTGGAGGGATGGCAGAGCGGTTGAATGCACCGGTCTTGAAAACCGGCGTGGGTTTATAGCCTACCCAGGGTTCGAATCCCTGTCCCTCCGCCAAACAAACTAACGGACTTCGGTCCGTTTTTTTGTATCTGGGGTTTGGTAATTGTGATTATAGCTATCGGATATTTAGAATTTATTTCAGGCTAATCGTCAAATATGACAAACCCTTTTACGACTGACATCTTCGAGAACCGTCTCTGCACTCCCTCACGTAAGCGTTAAAAAAGCTGCAATTGAAGTCATGCGACAAAGCCTGTTACACGATGCTACAAAGGTTACTTTTAAGTTATCACCACCGCTAAACATAAATCCTCAAAAGGTTGAATTTAGGATAAAAGTTTATCTGTCAGCAGTTTGTCAAAAAGTAATGGTTTGCTAAAAAAATAACCCTGAATTTGATCACAATGATTTTCATTTAACCAATCTACCTGAGCTTTTGTTTCTACACCTTCAGCAATGGTGGTTAGACCAAGCTTCTCGCCATACTAATAATTGCAGAAGCAATAGCTCTATCATCTGAGTCAGTTTCAATATCATCCACAAATGATTTATCAATTTTCAACTTGTTAACTCGAAACTTTTTTAAATAACTTAATGAGGAATAACCAGTACCAAAATCATCAATTGCTATGCCAACCCCGAGCTTATGTAATTCGTCCATAATGGCGATGGCAATTTCTGGCTCACTCATGGCAACGGCTTCTGTCAGTTCCAGTGTTACTCTCCTAGCAGGAACGGCATATAGCCTTAATAAACTTCCAATGTCATTAATCAGATTCCGGTTACGAAATTGCACAACCGAGATATTTATAGCAATTTGAAATTCGTCTGTTGTTTTGGATAACAATTGCTGCATATCGGCAATTGCCCTTTCTAACACCCAGCGTCCTATATCATTTATCAGTCCAGACTCTTCTGCTATGGGAATAAATTCCGCAGGTGACACTTCACCAAATTCAGGGTGATTCCAACGCAATAAAGCCTCAATACCAATCATTTTCATATCAACCAGTCTAACTTGGGGTTGATACATCAGATATAGCAAATCTTCTTGAATGGCTGTCCGAAGTGCCAAAGAGAGTTCCAGATTTCGTTTAGATTTTTCTTGCATTTCAGGCGTGAAAAACATGAAGTTATTCTTGGAAAGTTGCTTAACTTTATACATCGCTGCATCAGCATTTTTTGACAATGTATCAACCTCAGTGCCATCTTCTGGACAGATGGCAATCCCTATAGAGGAAGAGCAGGTCAGTTTATAAGGACCAATGTAGAAAGCTTCTGCAATTATTTCGATGAGTTTCTGAGCCAATACTGCAGCACCATTAGCATCTGTTTTAGGCAGTACGATAATGAATTCATCGCCACCAAAACGTCCAATAAGGTCATCATTTCTAAGAATTTTTTTCAAACGTTGGCTCAATTCAATTAACAGCTTGTCACCAATTGAGTGCCCTAAACCATCATTAATTGTTTTGAAGTTATCCAGATCCAGAAACATCACGGCAAGTTGTTCATGGTTGCGCTGAGCAGTATTTAAAGCAAATTGAAAATGGTCATTTAACAAAACTCGATTTGGCAAGCCAGTTAACTGATCGTGATGAGCCAAATAATTTATGCGTTCTTCATCCTTTTTTTTCTCAGTAATATCATCCTCTATTGCCAGATAATTAATAATTTCACCATCATCATTTCTGACGGGAGAAATCATCAAGGAGACAACGTATTCACTACCATCTTTGCGCTTGTTATAAAATTCTCCACGCCATGCGTTACCTTGTTTTAGGGCTGACCACATTTCACGGTAATCATTTGATAATGTTTTTCCAGATTGCAGTAGTCGCGGATTCTGTCCTATAACTTCTTCAAGTGTATAGCCTGTTTGGTTGAGGAAAGTTTCATTGACATATTCAATTCTGGCAGCAACATCGGTAATCAAAACAGAACTTGGACTTTGTTCTACTGCCTGACTTAGCTTTTTAAGTGAAGCTTCATTTTCTTTAATGCTGGTAATATCCTGCATAGCTCCATGGATCCCAATGAGATCCCCATCGCTACTCCAAACGCCTTGTCCGCTAATACGTGTCCATTTTCTTTGGCCTTTAGCATTGATAATCTGAGCGTCCAATTCGTAAGGGCTGCCATCTGATAAACAACTAGCCACACTATTTCTTACCTGCTTATTGTATTTCCCAGGATAAAAAGAAAGTGCTCTTTCTAGCGTTATTCCCTCGTCAGGAGCTAGTCCATGGATAGCATATATTTCGTCCGACCAGGTGAGTGCCATATCAGGCAACTCAACTGCCCAGCCCCCAATTTTAGCCAATCTATTTGCTACCCGATTCAGAGCCTGACTTTCGCGCAGCTCACGATCATATTTCTGGATTAGACTTATTTCTTCAAAATGATCCAGGGCATAACTGATGTCTTTGCCCATTTCCAAAAGCAAGTTTTGTTCAGCAACATCGAAAGCATTTAAATTATCAGCATATAAATTCAATGCAGCAACAACTTTACCCCCTCGAAATAAGGGTATTGATGCAGATGATCTCCAACCAAATGTTAGACCCTGTTCCCGCCACGGAAAGGTCATTGGATCATTTTGAAAGTCCTGACACCAGATGGCATTTCCTTCGAGAAAAGCCCTACCTGTAGGCCCCTGACTTTGGGGACTACCAAGCTTAGTATTAATCTGAGTATGTTCTAGATACTCTTTACCATTACCGTAAACAGTGATTGGAATGACTGTCTCATTATCAATATCCAATTTGGCTATCCATGCCATTTTAAATTCACCATGCTCAACGGCATCTTTACATACAGTTACAAAAAGCTCTTGCTCCGTTTTACAACGAATAATTGCTTCATTACATTTACTCAATGCAGCATATAAATAGTTAGAGCGTTTTAATTTTTGTTCGGCATAGATACGTCGGGTGATATCAAGGGCAGCACCTTCTAAGATGGTAATATTTGTATCAGGGTTAACTAGTTTTCTGCCATAGAGTTCGACCCAAATAACTTTACTGTCCTTGCGTTTCCACTCAACCATATCGAGTGCAACCCATGACTCCTGGGCAACGATTTTATTTACTAATGAGTCTCGATCTGCATGATGAACATAGACCTGATCACTAATATTGGTCAGATTCACAACAGCTTGTTCGGGGTCCGTATATCCAAGCATGACCGCAAAGGCAGGATTACAACCTAATAATTTACCTTCGTAAGTGGTTTGAAAAAGACCCACGGGGGCATTCTCATAAATATTTCTAAATTCCTGCTCGCTTTTTTTCAGTGCACTTTCAGTCTCGATAAGTCGAGTGATGTCACGAGCAACACCAAATAAGCCAATAACTTCACCCGTTTCGTTTTTTATTGGATATTTACGATTATCCACCCAACCAGATTGACCTGTATTATCAACATAGGGTTGGATTTCTTGGGCTACTTCAACCTCTCCATTAAACAGCTGTTTTTCAAGAGAAAAGTAAACATCTGCATAACTTTTACTAAACACCTCATAGTCTGATTTACCAATGAGTTCAGACCAATGAAACTGAGCGTTAGTGATTGGAACTAGGCTTTGACTGGCACCAGTAAAAACATGGTATT
>NZ_MCRI01000012.1 GCF_001720165.1 Methylophaga muralis | reverse complement strand
AAAGTGAGAATGGTCAACATTCAACAAGCGCTTCTATAGCACTATCAAGTGATTACGTCTGGCGGGGTTACTCTCAATCGGATAATAAGCCTGCGATTTCTGGTAGTGTTGATTATTCACACATCAGTGGTTTTTATGCAGGCACCTGGGCATCAAATGTCGATTTTATGATTAACGATGATGATGCTCATCTTGAAATGGATATATACGCCGGTTACGCAGGTGAGTTCCATAATAATGGCATTGCATATGACGTGGGTGTGCTTCGTTATATTTATCCAGGGACTGATGGTGGAAATTGGAACGAAGTTTATGGGTCACTGAGCTACCATTATTTTTCACTTGGCATCTCACACTCTGGCGACGTATATGGCAGCGGGGAAAAAGGAACTTACTATAACCTGGGGGTAAACTACCCATTGCCTGCGGGCATCAATTTGGGGTTGGGGTTAGGTTATTACGACTATGACCGTGATGTCTTTGGTAGTGGAAATCCTGACAGCGCAACAGATTACCTGGTTGGCTTATCCAAAGACTTTGCTGGTTTTGAATTGAACTTGAGTTACTCCAATACAAACAGCAATGCTAAAGATTTGTATGGAAGCAAATATGCAGATAGTCGTTTTATCTTCAGCATTTCCAAATCAATGTAATTGTAGTTGTTGTAGTGGCATTAAAAATCTTTTGAACGTCTGACTAAACTCTGAATCCACTCTCTCAATTTATTACGAGAGGGTGGAAACAGTCACCTACCTCCGGGATACCTTTTTCAGGCATTTTTTCCCGACCCCCAACTAATCAATAAAAGAAATTCTGTAATGAATATGGATTTTCCACTCTGCCAAAAATGAAACCCATCACTATCCTATTGTTTTTAATAAACCTTCAAAACCGTTTACTCGTCATCGCCCAATTTCAAAGCCACAAAACTGCTGTTTGTGCTCCTGAATAGCAAGAATCGGCAACACCCCATCAAATCGGGAAAAAATTCTCGCTCTCATGCCGATTATTGCTACGGCAGAAAATTTTAACTCGCTATAGTTAAGTCGTTGCAATTTTACAACAACGATAGGTCAGTTATGGCCATAGGAGGAGAAATGAAATTGGATCTTGGTGCTGAAGCATTTCATCAGCCATCCCATATTAATGCAACGGTTGCATCAGTCCCTGATGCAATAGATTTTTCTAAACCGAGCTCAAGCAAAACACGTTTATCGACAATGTTATTTGCCGTTACATCAGGTGTGGCGGGCGGCGCCATGTTAAGCACTCAAGGTTTAGCCACCGGCGCTTTGCAGTGGATGTTTATCGTACTCGCACTTGTTGGTGGCTTTCTGTCCACCTGGTCACCATGTGGTTACTCAAGCCTTAGCCTGCTAAGACCTGCTGGTAAATACTCTTTAGCTTCAGTAATGCGCTGGAGCCCTACTTTTATGACCCATGCGTTGGGATATGCTCTTGGCGCCTTAATGTTAGGTGGCATGCTGGGATTAATCGGCTGGGCTTTATTCAGTAAATTGCCATTTTCGTACATGGCTGGTGGCATGGCATTGCTTGCTCTGGGGTACGGTGCTCATCAGCTCGGTTTCATGAAAATGCCTTACCCACAACGTCGTGCACAAGTCCCACATGATGCGAGATTCCGTTTTCGTTCATCAACTATCGGTCTTTTATACGGCTATGCACTGGGTATGAACTATCTGACCTACGTACAAACACCGATTCTATACATCGTTACCGGCGTTGCCTTACTTAGCGGCAACGTTATAACGGCAATTGCCGTTATTGCCATATTCAACATCGGACGCTGTTTACCAGTTGCCGTTAACTTCCTACCGATCAGTAATCAATCAGTTCAAGCATGGTTGGCACGCTGGCAGGAACGTGCTGTTGAAATAGATGGATTCCTTCTGCTTTCGATTGGATCAGCAGCATTGATGCTTCTGCTTCTTTAAGAGCCGAATGAATCTTGTTAGAGAAGTGTGGAAAATTTTAATAACAATGGTTGGAGGAGAGATATGACCATAAAATTTAATGACGGTAAAACTGGATATCCAAAACAAATCAAACGCTTAGCAGCCTCTATGGCTATGACTGCGATGTTTGTCGGTGGAACTCAAGCTGTAATTGCGGGCGGCGTACCACAGCAACTTGGTTCTGAGGCAACTTTGGACCTGATGGATACACCAGTAATTCTTGATGCACCACCTAGTGATGCTAAACGTGTTTATGTGCTTGATGCAGGTGCATTTCACATGACATCAACTTATTACACTATTGATGGTAATAACAACAAACTGCTGGGCATGACTGATGCAGGAAAGCTACCCCATATGATGTTGGGTGATAACGGTAACTTCATGGCCATAGCCAGCACCATGTATTCACGTGTTGCTCGGGGTACACGGGATGACTATATCGAAATCATTGATTCCAGAACGCACAAGCCAATCGCAGATATTGATATCCCAGAAGGTCGCTTCTTAACACAAGTAATGCAACGCATGGCGAGTCTGAGTGCAGATGATAAGCATATATTGTTTCAGCAATTTTCACCTTCACCGGCAGTTGGTCTCGTCGATCTTGAGAAAGAGTCCTTTGTAAAGATGATGCCAATGCCAGACTGTTATCACCTTTTCCCGGTACCAGATCAAAAGTTTTTCATGCATTGTCGTGATGGTTCATTACTTGAAGTAAGTTACGACAATGAAGGCAATACGCAGCAGAAAAACACCAAAGTTTTCCATGGTGAAGAAGACTATCTGTTCAATAACCCATCCTACTCTATAAAAACTGGTCGTCTTATCTGGCCAAGTACTGGAGGCCGTATTTTCCAAGCCAAGCTATCAGCTTCAGGTGCAGAATTTATTGAACCGTTTGATGCGTTCACTGAGGAACAGAAAGCTGATAAATGGGCTCCGGGTGGTTGGCAACCTGTCAGCTTTCACAATGATCGGAACGAAATCTATTTGTTAGCCGATCAACGTGAAAAATGGACACACAAGCTAACAAGCCGATTTGTATTTGTAATCGATGCTACCACCGGAAAACAGTTGCGTCGCATCGATATGGGCCATGAAATCAATGGTATCGGCGTAAGCCAGGATGCTGAGCCTTACCTATTTGCATCTTCACCTGGAGACCAATCTCTCTATACCTTCGATGCAATCACCGGTAAACAACTCGGTCAGATCGATGAGCTCGGAAGAGCACCTGTAATGATTTACTTACCAGAATAAAGTGAGGAAATTATGAACTGGGTAATTAATGATGCTTCTGTAGCAGTACTGGCCTCCCTTTTTCTGGGACTTGTACTAGCTGCAGCAGCTATTCCTAAGTTACGACACCCTGACGAATTTCAGGGTGTTGTAACCAATTATCGTTTGTTGCCATCTTTCATGGTAACGCCGTTTGCAAGATTACTGCCTCTGATTGAACTGGCATGTGCGATAGCACTACAAATGACACCAGTTCGAGAGTTGGCAGCATGGGTAGCAACGGGTCTTTTTATTATGTTTGCAGTTGCAATCGCCATCAATGTAGGCCGCGGTAGAACTCATATTGATTGTGGTTGTGTTCGCCGTCCTACCAGCGTTAGTCGAATAGGGATGTTCCATGTACTAAGGGCTCTGAGTCTGGCGGGAGTCAGTCTTTATGCAGCTTTAGTCCCTGTGCAGTTTACTAGTGTTTCAATTGCATCATGGGTTATGGGGCTCGCAGCGGCAGTCATGCTGACCTTACTTTACCTGGCAGCCGACGTAATCGTTGGGCTACCTGCCACTCGTTCTAACAAACTTTAGACCTTATTAAAGGAAAAACTGACATGAATTTTGAATTTCTTATTGCATCAAATGTTCTTCTTTGGGGAGCTTTTTTGGCACTAGCCGCACTTATGCTTGGTGTCATTCGTCAGATCGGGCTGCTACATGAACGTTCAGCTCCATTAGGCGCCATGATGATCGATCATGGTCCTGATATTGGTGAAAAATCTCCTGTCTTTAACGTAACAACCATTGATGAGAAACCATTGTTAGTGGGTCGTGCTATCACCGCTGGGCGTCCAAGCTTATTAATGTTCACCGGCCCTTCTTGTCCAGTATGTGCAAAATTATTGCCAATAATCCGCTCTGTTGCTGCTGCTGAAGGAACTGATGTCATTTTAATCAGTGACGGTACACAGGCTGAGCACCGCGAATTTCTGCAAAATCATCCACTTCAAGGCGAGCGGTATGTCGTGTCAGCAGAAATTGGTATGCGTTACCAGGTTTCTAAAGTTCCTTACGGCGTTCTACTCGACCAAGATGGTGTAATTCAGTCTAAAGGTTTGTGTAATACCCGTGAACATGTTGAAAGCCTTTTCGAAGTTATTCGCTTGGGTCATTCGTCATTGCAAAGCTTTATGAAAGAAGGCACTGCGGTTCCAGCAGCAGGGTTAGGCAAAGAAACGCACGTACATTAATCGGTGAATCATTAGTTATAAGTACTAACGGAGAGAATAGAAATGAAAAAAAATAAAGGTTTTGACTCTACTATCGAAAAGATGGCCAGAAGCACTGCCAGTAAAACTGGCCGTCGTGGCTTTATTGGAAAACTCGGTGGATTTATTGTCGGTGCAGGTCTCCTTCCTTTGCTACCTGTAGATCGTCGTGGCCGTATGAAAGAAGCTAATGCGACGACAACAGGCACGATGGACCGTGGCGGATTCCAACCTCAGGATCAGGATACTCAAGCTTGTGATTATTGGCGTCACTGTTCTATCGACGGCAATCTCTGTGATTGCTGTGGTGGTACATTAACATCATGTCCTCCAGGCACCGAACTATCACCCAGCTCTTGGGTTGCTAGCTGTTATAACCCAGGTGATCAGCAGACTTATCTGATTGCTTATCGCGATTGCTGTGGTAAACAGACTTGTGGACGTTGTAATTGCCTTAATACGGAAGGTGAACTGCCAGTTTATCGTCCTGAGTTCTCCAACGACATCGTATGGTGTTTTGGTGCTGATAATGACGCTATGACCTATCACTGCACAATCTCGCCAGTAGTTGGTAAGGCGAGCTGAGTTAGATAGGTATCACCTAGCATGAGAATCAGCAGCCTGTTTGTATTTTTATCAGTTGTCCTGGCAATTCAGGCTGCTGACTCTTTTGCCTCTGAACTGGAAGCCTTCAAGCGTCCAGAGGGAATTCCGGCGCCATATACCAACCCACTTACGGTGGAAAAGGCGGCGCTCGGAAAAACCCTGTTTTTTGATCCTCGCCTTTCCCGAAACCAGGAAATGTCATGTGCCACATGTCATGCCCCAGATAAACGTTGGAGTGATGGGCGCAAGATTCCACTTGGTTCTGAAAGTCTTTTGAATCCGCGACGAACCCCCTCTGTTTTAAACAGCGCATGGCTTACCTCATTAATGTGGGATGGACGTGCTGACACACTGGAGTCGCAAGCCGTTTTACCAATAACAACTCAACATGAAATGAATTACGACATGTCAGAGCTGACCACTCGCCTGGAGGATGTCGAAGGATATTACCCATTATTTAAAGCCGCTTTTGGTGATGAAGTCATCAATCAGCAACGTATTAGTGAAGCGTTGGCCAGCTTCCAGCGGACCCTAGTTTCTGCGCCATCCGCGTTTGATAGATGGGTAGAGGGTGACGAATATGCAGTTAGTGAAAGTGTTAAACGAGGTTTTGCACTATTTAACGAAAAAGCAAAATGTGTAGCCTGTCACGCATCGTGGCGATTCACCGATGACAGTTTTCATGACATTGGTCTTAATAGTAATGACCTCGGTAAAGGTGCATTGGTCCCGCCTCAAATAATCATTATGCAACATGCATTCAAAACACCTTCACTTCGTGATTTACCTGAAAATGGTCCGTTTATGCATGATGCATCAATGAACACACTGGAAGAAGTAATAAAGCATTACGAAAAAGGCGGAATCCAACGAGAAAGCCTATCTCCAGAAATGAAGCCTTTTAAGCTGACTGAAACCGAGCGCGATGATCTTATCGCTTTCATCAATTCACTTACTGGCCCGGTACTCGGCATTAAATTTCCTGATATTCCTGAATGACTATCACGACAACTTTAATTAACCACATGAAAACAAAATGAAAATTTTCTCAATAGAACGTATCAACAAAATATTTTCCCATATGGTCAATAGATTAGTCTTGAGCATACTTATTTCAGCAAGCTTTATAACATGTGTTTACTCGATGCAGCTTCATGCTGAGATCCAAAAAGAAGCCGATACCAAAATTCATAAAGTCTATTTACTGCATCACGATTTTGAATTCGATGTTTACAAAGCATCTCCAGGCGACATCATAGAAATCATTAATCAATCAGATATTTCTCATAGCGTTTACATCGAAACACCTGATGAAACTATCATCAACATAGATGAAAAGCTTTATGTGCAAACACCTGGAGTTTCAGTAAGGTGGAAAGTGCCAGAATCTGGTGAGTTTACTCTGCGCTGCTGGATCCACCCGGTCATTCACGCCAAGCTGCTTATTTCTGAATCGATAGATTAAAAGGCGTGCTTAAGCAATAGAGGTGGGAGATGAGAAATAAAACCGAACTTAATCCCGACAACGCTGAACCCGAGAGAAGAACAGCATTTAAACAGATATTCCGACGTTTTGGCGTTGCTGTTGTCGGCACGTTGGCAGGACATGCGATGTTACGTTCCCGACCAGCTATATCTGCTGAAATTATACGTCCACCTGGCGCCTTACCCGAACCAGCGTTTGACTCAACCTGTATTCGCTGTGGTTTATGCGTAGAAGATTGCCCTTACGATATTCTTAAATTAGCAAGTTGGACAGATGATGCTCCCGTTGGTACACCTTTTTTTGTGGCTAGAGAAGATCCCTGCAGAATGTGTCCGGATATTCCATGTGCCCGAGCTTGCCCGACTGGTGCGCTTGATCCTTTATTAACAGATATTCGTAAAGCCGATATGGGGGTAGCAGTGCTTGTTGGGCATGAAACATGCCTTAACTATAAAGGGATGTCTTGTAGTATCTGCTGGCGAGTATGCCCGATTCGTGATGAAGCAATAACACTTGAACCTATGCAAAATACCAAGGGTATATTACAAATTCCGACGGTTCACTCGGATAAGTGCACAGGATGTGGTACCTGTGAAAAACACTGTGTGCTGTCAGAAACAGCAATACGTGTTTTACCACGCAAACTTGGTTTAGGACGTCCAGGTAGAAATACTGCTGGTCGCGATAAAGTATGATTAAAACTATCAGAATTATATGTGCTGGCATTTACAGTAAGCGATGGTTGCTTACACGGCGTACCGTGCAGCTTTTTATTCTGTTGGCTTTTTTATACCAACTTCCGTTTATTGGAAATATTGCTACTGGCAACTTATCCTCCAGTGAATGGTTTGACAAAATTCCTCTGACCGATCCCTTTATCTTGTTGCAATCATTTTTAGCGGGCTCATCACTCGCCGCCCCAGCTTTGATTGGAGCATTAATCCTAGCAGTGTTTTACGCCATTTTTGGTGGACGGATTTACTGTAGTTGGGTATGTCCCATAAACATGCTGACAGACGCTGCCTATTGGTTACGTCAACGCTTAAACCTAAAAAGTAACTTATCCATTTCGAAAGAGTTGAGAAAAGCCATTTTATTCTTAGCTTTACTGCTTTCTTTTTCTGCAGCTACCCTAGCTTGGGAAATAATTAATCCAATCACCTTACTGCAGCGCGAATTGATGTGGGCATCAATGGCAGGCTCGATGTTTTTATTGGCTTTGTTTTTTTTCGATCTACTAGTAAGCCGTAGGGGCTGGTGTGGACATCTTTGTCCAGTTGGGGCTTTTTACGGATTTCTCGGACATTTTGGACGTTTACGTGTAACCGTTAACAGAGCTGAATCTTGTGCAGGTTCTTCATGCTCGGCATGTATGAAAGTATGCCCAGAGCCACATGTATTGGTTCCAGTTGTGTCACTTAAGGGTAATACAGTTGTATCCGGTGATTGCACACGGTGTGGCGCATGT
Organism: Methylophaga muralis; assembly: GCF_001720165.1. Taxonomy (GTDB): domain Bacteria; phylum Pseudomonadota; class Gammaproteobacteria; order Nitrosococcales; family Methylophagaceae; genus Methylophaga; species Methylophaga muralis. Next base: position 68,832 of record NZ_MCRI01000012.1, on the reverse strand, counting down.
CTTGATAAATGCTCATCCGGAGTGCTTTCAATGAAAATAGATTTAAGCCACAAACACTCGTTTAAAAATATCCCGATTGTGACCAAAAAATAGCTTCTATCTATAAGAAAAAAGGTTGACGACTTATCGCCAACCTTTCTATGAAATTTTATTCCACCAAATTAACACTGCCACGCATCATCGCTGAATGTCCTGGGAATGAGCAAAAGAAAGTATAAGAGCTGTTAGCATTCAATGAGCTGGTCTCAAATGTGACTGAAGCCTTTTCACCTCCGCCAAGCATTGGAGTCGCAGCGACAACCCGGCTGTCATCTGCAGGAAGATAATTATTTGCAAGACCCGCAGCTGTTCCTGCTTTAACTACTTCTTGAACATCTGAACTTTGAGTCATTACCCAGTTATGACCCATTCCGCCTTTCGGTAAACGTCCTGTGTGTTCAAAGTTTACCGTGAACTGTTCACAACTCATCGGAATATCCATAGTTCGGGTATTAAAGGACATACTATCTCCAGCACTGATTGAAACTTCACAGTCATCTGCTATGGCAACCATCGGAAGGAAACTAACGGCTAAAGGAAGCAATAAGTAAAATCGCATACAAACTCCAAATTAAATAATTGTAGAGCTTGTGATTTTAGTCCTGTATTCCTGTTCTTCATTAGCAAGAATCGGCATTGCTTACTTGCTAAACCCTATATGGCTTAGGGCTAATATTTTTGAATTTGGAAAATCACAAAACAGCAGACATAAAAAAAGCGCCATAAGCGCTTAGGTATTATTTTTATGGTGTTTCAAAATGGAGGCTGGGGTCGGAATCGAACCGGCGTTCACGGAGTTGCAGTCCGCTGCATAACCACTCTGCCACCCAGCCGGGGGTATGTCTTTTTTTCTTAAGGTCAAGACTAAAAAGCCGCAGTAGTTACTTGGACTGACCGCGGCTTTTTTTATTCTTGGAGCGGGAAACGAGATTCGAACTCGCGACCCCAACCTTGGCAAGGTTGTGCTCTACCACTGAGCTATTCCCGCTTAGGAAGACGTGCATTATAGGCACTTAATATTTTCTGTCAACCCTTATCTACCAACACTGGTAAGGCTGCTTTCAGGTAGGTGATCATTGAGGTCAATGTGAGCAAAGCTGCCACATATAACAAGGCTACGCCAATCTCAAAAACAGGTAATCCAAACAGCGGTTTATAGAAAATTAAGCAACCAATGGCGATCATTTGAAAGGTGGTTTTCCACTTGCCGACAGAGGAAACCTGGACCACATGACGAGCACCAATTTCGGCCATCCATTCACGTAATGCGGAAATTGTTATTTCACGAAATACGATAACGATGACGGGAAGCAGAATAAACCAGACCGGAGACTTATAAAGAATCAACAATAACGCGACGACAACAATTAATTTATCAGCAACTGGATCAATAAAAGCGCCGAATGGCGAGGTAAGATTCATTCGCCTTGCCAGATAACCATCGAGCCAATCGGTGATGCCCGCCAGCACAAATATCATCGTTGCCCAGATTGTTGCGTTGGGACCTGGAGCAAAATACAAAGCGACCAAAACAGGTATCAGTAAGACTCTAAGCAAACTGAGAAGGTTGGGTAAATTCAGCATAATAATATCGTTGCAAGCTATAGATAGCGCCTATGGTAGCACTATGAGGCGGTTAATTGTCTGGATGAAACAAGTCGTAAATCTTCTGCGCGAGTGCGGCGCTGATACCTTCCACTCTTTGCAGGTCTTCTACCCCGGCTCGTTTGACCTCTTGAAGCCCACCGAATTGTTGCAGAATCTTCTGCCGGCGTTTTGGCCCAAGCCCGGCAATATCTTCCAAAGTTGAGGTTTTACGGGCTTTAGCGCGACGTTGTCGATGACCGGTAATAGCAAAGCGATGTGCTTCATCACGAACTTGCTGTAATAAATGTAATGCCGGTGAATCGGCAGATAAGGTGACTTCACCAGCACGGCCAACTAGAAATAATGTTTCTTCGCCGGGCTTACGAGCTGGGCCTTTAGCGATACCTAAAATCGGTAAGTCACTTAGATTTAATTCAGCGAGTACTTCCTGAGCTTCTTTAATTTGGCCTTTACCACCATCAATCAGCAATAAATCCGGACGTTTTCCCTCGCCGTTATTCAACCGGGTAAAACGTCGGCTCAGTGCTTGATGCATGGCAGCGTAATCATCACCGCCGGTAATGCCTTCAATGTTGAATTTGCGGTAGTCACTTTTAATCGCCCCTTCCAGACCAAACACCACACAGGACGCAACCGTGCGTTCACCACTGGTGTGACTGATATCAAAACACTCAATACGTTTGGGTAATTCGTCCAGCTCTAAAGCATCCTGCAACATTTCAAAACGTTGTAATAAGTTAGAACGACTGCTGATACGTTGTGTAAGGCTAATTTCGGCATTGGTCATCGCCATTTGTAACCAGCGGGTTGCATGACCACGTTGCGGTTTACGCAGACTGACTTTATGTCCGGACTCGGTCTGCAATACATCTTGCAACAGTTGTGCATCTTCCACTTCATGACTCAACAGAATTTCTGCCGGCACATCTTTACCGAGGTAATACTGCGGGATAAATGCCGTTAGCAATTCTGATTCGGTGAGATCCGAAGATCCTTTGGGGAAATAGGATTTACTACCTAGATTACGACCGCCACGAACAAAACTGACTTCAACCACGGCAATGCCATCTCGCACAATAGCTGCCAGCACATCCGAATCGCCTTGCATGGAGCTGACATATTGTCGTTCTTGCACTCGGCGTAAGCTGATGATCTTGTCGCGAATCGAAGCCGCTTGTTCAAACTGTAAACTCTGCGAAGCAACATCCATCTGATTACTCAGCTCATCCATTACCTGCTGGTTTTTGCCTTCCAGAAACATAATGGTGTGCTGCACATCTTTTTGATAATCCGCTTCGGATATGAGGCCCACACACGGCGCAGTACAACGTTTGATTTGATATTGCAGACACGGCCTGCTGCGATTTTGATAATAGCTGTCTTCACACTGACGCACCGGAAACAGTTTCTGCAGTAGGTTCAAGCTCTCACGAACTGCCCCGGCACTTGGATAGGGTCCGAAATATTTACCCTTTTTGCGTTTAGCACCACGATGCACACTCAAACGTGGATAGTCATCACCGGATATTAATAAGTATGGGTAGGATTTATCATCACGTAACAACACGTTGTAACGCGGCATCAGCTCCTTGATCAGGTTGTTTTCCAGGATCAGAGCTTCGTTTTCAGTATGAGTGACGGTAATTTCGATCGCTACAATTTGGGCGACCATAACTTGAGTTTTGCTGGTTAAACCCGTGCTACGAAAATAACTGCCGACACGTTTTTTTAGATTTTTAGCCTTACCGACATAAATCACCGTGCCTTCCGCATCGACCATTCGATAAACACCAGGCCGACTGGTCAATGATTTTACAAAACTGACCGGGTCGAATTTCGGTTCGGTAGTGGGATTTTCAGTCTGACTCATTAAAACCGTGATTTAAGAATTATCGTCTTTTCTTGGAGAATATTGACGTTGATAGCATTTGTGGGCTTGGTAAAAACTGTTGGCAGATAAGCCTAACAAAATTAACCCACCGATGATTGCTGGAACATTTTCGTGATAAAAATAAAACATGGCCAAGGCAGCTAATAACTCAGCAGTGCCAATAACTTTTAATAACACAACATTTTCCGTACGTTTCACCATGTTTCATCTCCGCTTCGTTGCAAAATTTTGACTATAGCATTAACACTTATTATTTGTAAGGACATTATCTTGTTTGAAAATGCTGGATGCTGTACTTGGTCAAGTATGGGAAAATAACGCGCTTTCTCACTTTCAATATATCAAGGTATCACTCTTGCCAGCTAATTTGCTTCAGCCTGTCTTACCAGTATCAGCTAAAGATCAACTTCGTGCCGGGCAATTATACGGTAGTGCACAGGGATTGTTATTGGCAAAAGCAGCGCAACAGCATGAAGGTCCTTTATTAGTAGTGACAGATGATGTGGCCAGTGCCCATCGATTAGAGTTGGAAATCCGCTTTTATCTGGGCAATGCCGAACTGCCAATTTTGCATTTCCCAGACTGGGAAACCTTGCCTTACGACAGTTTTTCTCCGCATCAGGATATTGTTTCCGAACGCTTACAAACTTTGCATCATTTGCCCGATTTTAAACGCGGCATTTTACTGGTGCCGATTGCCACCTTGATGCAACGTATTGCACCGCGAGCATTCCTTGATGGCAATCATCTTGAACTGAAGGTTGGCGATCAATTTGATATCGAACAATGGCGTCTGAAACTGGAAAAATCCGGTTATCGCAATGTGGCTCAGGTTATCGAGCATGGTGAGTTTGCCGTTCGCGGGGCCATCATTGATTTATTCCCGATGGGTAGTCGTCAGCCGTTTCGTATTGATTTGTTTGATGACGAGATTGATACGCTGCGGACGTTTGATCCGGAAACACAGCGTTCTATCGATAATATCGAACAGATCCAGTTATTACCGGCTCGTGAGTTTCCAGTTAATGACGACAGTATTGCGCTGTTCCGTAAACAATTCCGCCAGTATTTTGATGGCGACCCACAACGCAGTCTGATCTATCGTGAAGTCAGCGCCGGTAATATGCCGGGCGGTATTGAGTTTTATCTGCCGTTGTTTTTCGAGGAGACCGCACGCCTTACCGATTATCTGCCGGACAACACGCTGTTAGTGCAGCTCAATGATACGGTTCATGCAGCAGAGCAGTTCTGGCAGGAGATTCAGGTCCGTTATCGTCAGCATAGTGTTGATCCAGAAAGACCATTATTACCGCCGATTAATGTGTTTGTGCCGGTAGAAGAATTGTTCAGTCAATTCAAACAGTGGCAACGATTGCAATGCCAGAACTTTGAAATTGATGGCTCAGCCGGTAACAGTAATTACGCCACAGTAATGCCACCCTCGTTGCCATTAAATTCCAAGCAAGATCGTCCGTGCGAAGCATTACATCAATTTATAGATAAGTTTTCCGGCCGAATTTTAATTGCCGCCGAATCTGCCGGTCGTCGCGAAACGTTGCTGGATCTGCTGCGTAAAAATCAATTACAACCCAAAGTGGTCGACAACTGGGATGCGTTTATTAATGAAAGCGCTCCACTATGCATTACAGTAGCCCCGCTCGAACAAGGTTTGCTGCTGCAAAGTGAAAATCTCGCCGTCATAGCTGAAACCCAGTTATTCGGCCAACAGGTTATGCAGCGCCGTCGTCGCAGCCGTAAAAAGCGTGATTCAGATGCCATTATCCGTAACCTTGCTGAACTCACAATTGGTGATGCTGTAGTACATGAGGATCATGGTGTAGGACGTTATCTTGGCCTGCAAACTTTAGATGTTGGTGATGTCGCCACCGAATATGTGACATTGGAATATGCCAAGGGTGATAAGTTGTATGTTCCAGTCGCCTCTTTGGATTTAATCAGCCGTTATTCGGGCTCTGCTCCAGAACTTGCTCCGTTACATCAACTCGGCACTACACAATGGGAAAAAGCCCGTCGCCGTGCTGCTGAAAAAGTGCGTGATGTGGCTGCAGAATTACTCGATATCTATGCCAAACGCGCTGCCAATAAAAAACCGCCAATGCAGTCGCCGGATGAACAATATGAAGCATTTTCGGCAGCGTTCCCATTTGAAACAACCCCAGATCAACAAGACGCGATTGATGCAGTGATTGCCGATATGCAATCGGAAACGCCTATGGACCGTTTGGTGTGTGGTGATGTGGGCTTTGGTAAAACTGAAGTTGCCATGCGTGCGGCATTCCTGGCTGTTCAATCTGGCAAACAGGTATTGGTTTTGGTGCCGACTACCCTACTCGCTCAACAACATTATGAAAACTTCAAAGATCGTTTTGCTGATTGGCCGATCCGAGTTGAAGTTTTGTCACGCTTTCGCAGCAAAAAACAATTGGATGATGTGAAGTCAGCTATCAGCGAAGGTACTGCCGATATAGTGATTGGTACGCATAAACTATTGCAGCAGGATATTGATCCCAAACGACTGGGCTTGTTTGTGCTTGATGAAGAACATCGTTTTGGCGTCACACAAAAAGAACAGCTGAAAAAATATCGCTCACAGATCGATGTTTTAACGCTTACCGCCACGCCTATTCCACGTACCTTGAATATGTCGATTTCCGGTATTCGTGATTTATCGATTATTGCCACGGCCCCGGCACGCCGATTGGCAATCAAAACCTTTGTCTTGCAATGGAATGCCGACAAAATTCGTGAGGGTATGCTGCGTGAAATCAAACGTGGCGGTCAGGTTTACTTCCTGCATAACAAAGTGGAAGACATTGATCGCGTAGCACGTGAACTTGAAACCTTAATGCCGGAAGCTCGCATTGCAGTCGCACATGGCCAAATGCGAGAACGTGAGCTGGAACAGGTGATGCTCGACTTCTATCATCAGCGATTTAATGTGCTGGTTTGTACCACCATTATCGAAACCGGTATCGACGTACCGACCGCCAACACCATCTTTATTGATCGAGCTGATAAGTTAGGTCTGGCCCAGCTTTACCAAATCCGTGGTCGTGTCGGTCGTTCACATCATCGTGCTTATGCTTATCTGATTACCCCGCCGCAACAAGCGATGACAGCTGATGCGATTAAACGTCTGGAAGCCATTGAGTCGATTGAAGATTTAGGTGCTGGCTTTACATTGGCAACACACGATATGGAAATTCGTGGTGCTGGTGAATTACTGGGTGATGAACAAAGCGGTCAGATGCAGGAAATTGGCTTTACCTTATATAACGAATTGCTGGAACGCGCGGTCAATGCGTTGAAATCCGGTAAAACCCCAGATCTGGACAATATGGCGCGGCAGACCGTGGAAATCGATCTGCATGTACCGGCGTTAATCCCATCCGATTATCTGCCCGATGTGCACACCCGACTGGTGTTGTATAAACGTATTGCCGCAGCAGCAGATAAAGAAGCGTTGCGTGAATTGCAGGTGGAAATGATTGATCGATTTGGTCTGTTACCCGAACCAGTTCAAACCCTTTTTGCCGTGCATGAGTTACGCCTTAAAGCCAAAACCATCGGTATTCGTAAAATCGATGTTTATGATCAAGGTGGTCGCTTGCTGTTTGATAAAGAACCACAGGTTGAGCCGATGACCATTATTCAGTTGATTCAAAAACAGCCTTCCCGCTTCAAACTCGATGGTCAGGATAAACTGCGATTCACAGATAATATGCCCGATGCCGAAAGTCGCATTCTGGCGATCGATTCCCTGTTGGATAACCTGCTTAAACCGGCCGCCTGATGCAACAGGATCGTAATTTTGACGATTTAGCTGAGCGCTTTAATGCGCGTATTTATGACACCAGCAAGGGTCAGTTACGCTTAGAGATCCTTAAACAGGATTTACATCAGTTCACCCAGTCTAAAGATTTACAGATTTGGGATGCAGGTTGTGGAGCCGGACAAATCAGTTTGTGGTTGGCCGGCTTTGGTCATCAACTGACTTTGTGTGATATTTCAGAGAAATTACTTGAGCAGGCCAAGCAATCATTTGCGCAAGCAGAGCTGGATGCAGGCTTCCATCACGCTTCAATTCAGCAGCTGGCACCGCATTTAGCAGCGTTTGACTTAGTGATTTGTCATGCCGTAGTAGAATGGCTGGCAACGCCTTTAGAAACCTTAAAACTGGTGCTAGACCGTGTAAAAACTGGTGGTTACCTGTCATTGATGTTTTATAACCGCAACGCCATGGTTTATAAAAATATCATTCAAGGTGGCTGGAGACTGGAACCAATTCTCAATGATCGCTATATTGGTGCTGGAAACAAATTAAGCCCACCGTTTCCCCAATATCCGTATGAATTGATTCAGTTTTTAGAAAGTAATGGTTTTGAGATAATTCAACACAGTGGAATTCGCGTGTTTAGTGATTATTTGAACTCTGAGAGCCGAAACCAGACCAATGAACAGGAATTACTGGCGTTAGAGCATCAATATTGCCGTATGCCTACCTATCGTGACATGGGACGTTACGTACATTTACTCACCGAGAAAATATCTCCGGATTAGCAGGGATTACTTCATAATATGCAGCCCTATCAATTTTGTTTTGATAATGCGTTTTGACTTAATAATCCGTTTTAAGCTTTAGGAAAGACATGTTCAAACATAAATTACCTCTCATCCTTGTTTTATCTAGCTTGTTAACAACAGCTTGCGTGCAAAATGAAACCCGCCCGACCGTTTCAAATGAACAATTAAAGTCAGCGCTTAGTGACAGTGAATCCAGAATTCAAAATCAACTGAGTCAGCAATGCCAAAAAGTTATCGATAATCAAAACAAGCACCAAGCTGGCCTGCAATCTTTCTCAAAAGAACAACAAGTCACTCGCAAACAACTCGATGAGTTAAACCACCAAGTTGAGCAGCTGAGTGAAAAACTGGCGCAACGTGCCGTGGTTGAATCTGCGCAAACAGCTCAAGTCGCTGCAGCAGCGAACAGTCAAAGTTGCCCACCGCCAGCCCCAATGACGTTGGGCGATAAATTGGTATTGGGTCAATCTGAGTGGTTATGGATTGAAGCGGTTAACCGCGTATTTCCGGCACGAGTCGATACCGGTGCAACAACGTCATCGTTAACGGCACAGGACATTGTGACTCTGGAACGGGATGGTCAGAAATGGGCGCGTTTTACTATTGTTCCTGAAGAAGGCAGTGATAACAGTTACGAGGTTGAAGCACCTATCGCTCGAATCGCCAATATCCGTCAATCATCAACTAATGAAATTGATAAACGTCCGGTAGTCAGACTGACTATCAAGATTGGTAATATGACCGATACTGCAGAATTCACCCTCACTGATCGTTCGCATATGAACTATCCGATCCTATTGGGCCGTGAGTTTTTGAAAGATATTGCTGTGGTCGATGTCGCCAAGAAAAATGTTCAACCTAAACCAGAGCTACTGACAGATCGGGCATCAGCTATTCCGAAAAAAGCAGAACAAGCTAATCCTAAAGCATCAGAAGAAGAATAAGGAACCATCATGGCATCACGTGCGCCGTTTTATATTCTGGTCAGTCTGCTGTTTTTTGCAGGTTTAGCGCTTACTTTACATCGTCATATCGCGTTTGATATTCCCTGGTTTCCTGGTGAACAACGGCAAACCTGGTCAATTGAAGCCAAAGTTGATTTTGAAGCTCGTGGCGAACCGGTTACTGCCCGTCTAGCCATTCCAAATACCCAACCGGGCTTTACTCAGCTTAATCAACAAACTGCCAGTCCGGGCTATGGTTTAGCCTTTGTTGATCGTAAAGGCGGTACCTACGCAGAATGGTCTATCCGCGAAGCCACTGGCAATCAATCGCTTTATTACAAAGTCGACATGTTGCTTGATCCGTTTGCCATACCGGTAGAACAAGAACCTGTGGAAAACATTAAACCAAATGTTGAACAGGAGCCATACGCTGCAGCCGCTAAAATGATTCTGGATCGTGCTGTTGAGCGTTCATCATCCAATTACACATTGGCTCGTGAATTGATTCACGAATTTAATAATCAACAGCAAACCGCTGAGTTATTAGCTCAACTAAAGCCGAAAACGCTTTGGATAGCACAATTACTGCAAGAAGCTGGCGTACCAGCCAGACGCATTCATGCTTTATATTTGGAAGATGGCCGTCGACGTCAGTCATTAATTGAATACATTCAGGTGTTTGATGACGAAGACTATGAGGTGTTTAACCCAGAAACCGGTGTACAAGGCCAGGCTGAAAACATGTTGCTGTGGCAATATCATTCCGGCCCGGTATTGGAAGTGGTTGGTGCAACCAATGCACAAGTTACCTTCTCGATGATTTCGCAGGAACAACCATTCAACATCGCTTTAAACCAAAAGTTTGCTGATAACGAATGGCTGAATTTTTCGCTGTATACCCTGCCGCTAGAAGAACAAGCCATTTTTAAAGGTATTTTGTTGATCCCGGTAGGCGTATTGATTGTGGTGTTGATGCGAATTCTGGTCGGTATCAAAACCTCGGGTACCTTTATGCCGGTATTGATTGCCATGGCATTTATTCAAACCAGTTTACTGACCGGTTTAATCGGCTTTTTACTGATTGTCGGTGTGGGCTTGATGATCCGATCCTACTTGTCCTATCTCAACTTACTACTGGTCGCCCGAATATCCGCGGTCATTATCATGGTTATCGGTATGATCGCTATTTTCTCGATTGTGGCTTATAAATTTGGTCTGACTGAAGGTATGAAAATCACCTTCTTCCCGATGATCATTCTGGCGTGGACCATTGAACGTATGTCGATTCTCTGGGAAGAGGAAGGTGCTAAACAAGTCATGATTCAAGGCGGTGGTTCATTACTAGTCGCCATCCTGGCTTATATGGCGATGAACCTTGATTGGGTGCGTCATTTAACCTTCAATTTTATGGGAATTCAGCTGATTCTTATGGCACTGACATTGGTTGCGGGTAGTTACACTGGTTATCGTTTGCTTGAGTTGAAACGCTTTAAACCCTTAACCAAGCTGGATAAACAATGAGCGAACCAGTAGAAAAAAAATTGAACTGGTTTCAAACCATACGCGAGCGTTATGCGCATCCGAGTGCCCTGAGTAAAATCGGTGTATTAGGTATGAATCGGCGAAACGTTTCCTATATCAGTCGTTATAACCCACGCCGACTGTTCCCATTGGTTGATGACAAATTACAAACTAAAGAACTGGCGTTAGAAGCTGGCGTGAAAGTCCCCGATTTGATTGGTGTTATCAGCGAACAACATGCGGTAAAAGATCTTACTGACATTCTGCAACGATGCAGTAGTGGCTTTTGTATCAAGCCTGCACATGGTTCAGGTGGCAAAGGTATTTTAGTCATCACTCGACAAAGTGAAGAAGGCTATCGTAAATCCAATGGGCAATTTGCCAACATTGGTGATTTGGAACGCCATGTCACTAATATCCTGGCCGGTTTGTTTTCTTTGGGCGGTCGTGCTGATGTCGCCATCATTGAAGATTTGATTCATTTTGATGATTGTTTCAGCGGCTACAGCTACGAGGGTGTGCCTGATACTCGGGTAATTGTGTTTCGTGGTTTCCCAGTAATGGCAATGATGCGTTTATCAACTGCCGCCTCCAATGGTAAAGCCAATCTGCATCAAGGTGCTGTTGGTGTTGGTCTGGATATCGGTGATGGACATGCGTTGCGTGCAGTACAATTTGATAAACCGATTCTGTTACATCCTGATACCGGTTTAAATATGATGTCGTTGAAAGTACCGCACTGGGAAGAAGTATTAAATCTAGCGGTATCATGTTATGAAATGTCTGGCTTAGGCTACTTAGGTACTGATATTGTTTTGGATCGTTTTAAAGGTCCGATGTTATTGGAACTGAATGCCCGTCCCGGCCTCACCATCCAGATTGCCAATGGTAAAGGCTTATTACCTCGACTGCGGCAGATTGAAGGGCTGAGTCATAAGAAAAGAATGAGCATTGAAGATCGCGTCGCTTACGCAAGAGAACATTTTACTGATCATCGTTGATTCAACAGGAGTCCGGAATGATAGCTAATCAAAGTAAATCAACTGCATTGATTTTGGGTGGGGCATTATTTCTGGGCTTAACCTTACTGGGCTTTCAGCTCGGCAAGGCGTTAATTGATTTCAAGCAGCTGGAACGCAGCGTAACGGTAAAAGGTTTATCTGAGCGTGATTATCCAGCGGATGTGGTGATTTGGCCGATTCAATTCACTGAAGCCAACAATGATCTGCCAGAGTTGTATCAAGCGATTGAAAATAATGGCAAGAAAGTTCGTGAATTTCTGCAGCAGCGTGGCATTCAGCAAGATGAGATCACTTTTAATGCTCCAGCTATTACCGATAAGTCAGCCCAGCAATATGGTGGTGGACCCAGAGCAGAATTTCGCTATACCGCTACACAAACCGTAACCGTCTATTCCCAAAATATCGAAGCAGTTCGTCAGGCAATGCCTGCTGTGGCCGAATTAGGTAAACAAGGTCTGGTGTTGACCGGTGAAAACTATATGGCACAGACCGAATATCTGTTTACCCGACTCAATGAAGTCAAACCGGAAATGATCGAAGAAGCTACTGAAAATGCCCGTGAAGTAGCCGAGAAATTTGCCCAGGATTCTGACAGTGATTTAGGCAAAATTCGCAAAGCGTCTCAAGGCCAGTTCAGCATTACCGCTCGCGACAACAATAACCCGCATATCAAACAGGTTCGAGTAGTTTCGACAGTGGAATATTATTTGTCTGATTAATGCAGCCTAAACAGCCTTCAATCAAAGGACGAGGAACAGCTCAACGGATCGATGCAAGATACAACCATCATCAACGCCAAATGGTTGATGATGGTTGGTTCCAAGAACCAGAAAACCCGCCCAAAACTACGGTGGAGATTGAACACCCGAAAACCATCATTACCCGCAATCAATCGCCTGATTTACCTTTTAGCCAATCCATAAATGCCTATCGTGGCTGCGAACATGGTTGTATTTATTGTTATGCCCGTCCATCCCATGCCTATTTAGGCCTCTCCCCCGGACTGGATTTTGAAACAAAACTAACGGCTAAACCTGACGCTGCCAAGTTGCTCAAAAAAGAGTTATCAGCAAAGAATTATAAATGCTCACCCATTTCCCTGGGTGCAAATACTGATCCTTACCAGCCAGTCGAACGCGACTTTCAAATCACCCGACAGATTCTGCAGGTTTTGAATGAAACCCGTCATCCCTGTCATATCGTGACCAAGTCGGCCATGGTGGAACGAGATATTGATATTCTGCAAAAGATGGCCTCGAATAATTTAGTGCAGGTTCATCTTTCTATAACCACACTTGATCCTGCTTTATCACGAATAATGGAACCCAGAGCCAGTGCCCCGAAACGTCGTTTGCAAACCATTGAAACATTAAGCGCTGCAGGTATTCCGGTAACGGTTTTAATTGCGCCGGTTATTCCGGTATTAACTGATTACGAGTTGGAAAATATTGTGAAAGCCGTCATCGAGGCAGGCTCATTGGACGTTAATTACATCTTGCTCAGATTACCGTTGGAAGTCAGCCCATTATTCGAAACATGGCTGCAGACTCATCGACCGGATCAGGCTCAGCATATTTTGAATCGAATTCATGATTTACGCGGCGGTAAAAATAACGATCCGCGTTTTGGTCATCGACTTCGCGGTGAAGGTATTTTTGCTGATTTACTAGCCCAACGTTTCCACAATATCTGCAAAAAATTAAACATCAAATCCACTCTTCCTGCATTACGCTGTGACTTATTTCAAACACCAAATAGTCAAATGAGCTTGTTTTAATCCCTATCTGCTGAGCCTAATCGCCCCCCCTCCTGACTAATGATAGCTAATACTCATTTCTTATAAGTTAAAGAAATTTCCTGATTTTGTTTTTTTAAACAGGCATACATAATATTGCTTTGACATAAAACTCACATGTAATACGCAATGATGCGTTTGCATTCAATAACCAGGAAATTTCAGTGACTATCAAAAACAGGCTTCAACTTGGCTTCGGCATCGTATTAAGTTTGATGGTGTTGATTGCCATAATTGGCATAAACGAAGTCAGTAAAATTGACCGGACTATGAGTAAAATCAACGAGGTTGATAGTGTCAAACAACGTGCAGCCATTAACTTTCGTGGCAGTGTCCATGACCGCGCCATTTCCATTCGAGATGTAGTGTTAAGTGAAAACAGTGCCGAGCGCCAGCAGCATCTCCAGGATATCAAACGCTTAGAACAATTCTATGCAGAATCAGCTGTAAACCTTGAAGCGATGGCCAATAATCCACAACAATTTGCCACTCAGGAAAACACACTGTTAAACAATATCAAATCGATTGAGCAACAAACTTTGGCTCACACCGCTGAGACCATTAACTTAATCAATCAAGGCAGAAACACAGAAGCCCGCGATTACCTGATGGTCAATACTTCTCCTGCTTACACACAATGGTTAGCTGCCGTAAATCAATTTATCGATTTTCAGGAAGTCACTATCAGCAATCAAGTTGATTACATTCGTCAGCAAACTGGTGGGTTTATGGCATTGATGATCACCGTGACGCTAATTGCCATCGTCATTGCCATTTTTGTGAGCTATCGGTTGATTGGTCGTTTGTATTCCACCATTGGTGGTGAGCCGGATTCCGCTGCAGAATTAATCAGTGCATTTGCATCTGGTGACTTGACTCAACAAGCTCACACCAAATTTCCTAAAAGTATTGTGGGTGCATTAAGCGCCATGTCGAACGAACTGTCACATATCATGAAGGCGATTAGTTTATCCGCAGGTCAGGTTTCGGATGCGGCCAAGGTAATGAATCAAACTTCAGCAAATAATCAAAGTTTAGTTATCGATCAGAAACAACAAACGCTTGATGGCGCTAATGCCATTAGTGAGATTTCTACTTCGGTTCAAGAAATTGCCCGCCTGACCAGTGAGGCTGCAATGCAGGCTCAAACAGCAGATAAAGAAACTATTAACGGTAATCAGGAAGTTAGCAAAACGATTGCCAGTATTGCTGAGTTGGCGGCTAAAGTTGAAGAAGCAGCACGTGTTATTGATGAATTGTCTGAAGACAGCAAAAAAATTGGTAGCGTTGTTCAGGTCATTGCTGATATTACCGAACAAACCAATCTACTGGCGTTAAATGCAGCTATTGAAGCCGCCCGTGCCGGCGAGCATGGTCGAGGTTTTGCAGTTGTTGCCGATGAGGTTCGTGGCCTGGCCAGCCGCACCAAAGAGTCAACATTAAATATTAAAGACTTAATCGAAAAAACCCAAAGCAGAACCATCATCGCGGTAAAAGTGATGGAAGAAGGTAAAAATAAAGCGCATCAATGTGTTACTCAGGCGGAGCATGCCGGTGAATCATTAGCAGTAATCAGCCGTTCAGTAACCGCGATTAATGATATGAATGCGCAAATCGCCAGTGTCGCCGAACAGCAATCGGCAGTAGCCGAAGAAATTAATAATAACTTCCGCCGGATAACTGCCGTATCAGACAAGGCTGAAGCCGGTTCCCAATCAATTTCAACCTTAAGTTTTGAACTCAATCAGTTGGCGGATGTACTGCAACAATCGATCAGTAAATTTAAAACAGCGAGTTAAAACTTAGCCTCAACATAAATTAAGCCGCTCCATTTGAGCGGCTTAATTTGTTTAAAGCTGTACGGTTTTACCTTCTTTCACTGACTGCAACGCTGCCACAATAGCTTGGCAGTTAGCCCGTGCATCTTCCAGGCTGAGTAACGGATCGGTGTTGTTCATTACACAAGCTGAAAAATGTTCAATTTCATTCACAAATTGATCGGCTGCTGGCACTTCAACCGTTTCCTGTTGCCCTGCTTCGGTCCACCAGGAAAGCTTGGCCGTTTCGTCTGCCGGTTGCCAGGTTGTATGACAGGTTATGCCACCCAAGGTGCCGATGATTTCGTAGACACTGCGTCGGGCATGTTCAAAACTCATTTCGAATTGGGCAAACCGGCCATTACCGTAGTCGAAAACACCTGTCAGGCTTAAATCCGCACCATGTTCATTTATGTTGGCAACAGCGGTAACGGCTTTAGGTTCTTCATCAAACCATAATCTGGCTGTATGTATGGCATAAGGTCCGATATCCCACATTGCTCCACCGCCATTTTCAATGGGGCGGTTAACCCGATATAGACGAGCTGGTTTCATTGGAAAGGCAAAACGGGTACTGACCGTTCTGACATCACCGATTACACCAGATTCAATAATCTCCCGTACCGCGTCATGTTGTGGGTGAAAGCGATACATAAAGCCTTCCATTACTTTTACGCCCTTCTCTTTTGCGGCTTGGGTAATGGCATCAATATCTTTAACCGTTAAGGCCATCGGTTTTTCAATGAGCAAATGTTTACCATGGGCAATGGCTTTTAATGCCCATTCAGCATGCTCTTCATTCGCCATCGGCAAATGGATTACATCAATATCTGGATGACTTAATAAAGCCTCGGGATCATCCAGAGCAAGAATATCGTTATTCTCAGGCGCCAGTTTTGCCAATGCCTCAGCTGCAGCGCCTTTTCGACGGCTGGCGACGGCAACCAGCTTTGCATTATTGGCTTCAATGATGGCAGGGATTAATTTTTCGGTGACGCGCGCTGCTCCGAGGATCCCCCAGTTCAGGATAGTTTTTTCTGCGGTCATTTTTTACTCCATTTAAATCATTATGTGCTTCATCATAACGATTTAAATGGATTGCACCAAACTTGAAAGTCCCTTTAATAATCAGTGTTTTTATCTCGAGACAGATGGCTTATCCTACTCAATAATCTTATTCATCAATGAGGACGAGTTATGACGATTGAAGTTGGACAACAGATACCTGATGGCAAATTAACCGAATGTGTGGAATTCGATCCTGAAAATGGCTGCCCGATGAACCCGTCGCCGATGGATGTGCGTGAGATGGCAAAAGGCAAAACCATTGTATTGTTCACGGTACCGGGAGCATTCACTCCGCTTTGTTCTTCGCAACATTTACCTGGTTATGTCGAACATGCAGATGCCATTAAAGCCGCTGGTGCCGATGAAATTTGGTGTTTAGCAGTCAATGATGCGTTTGTTATGGCCGCTTGGGGCCGTGAGCAAAAAGCCAATGGCAAAGTCCGTATGATGGCTGATGGCAGCGCCGAATACACCAAAGCATTAGGTTTGGATCGTGATTTAACCGGTGGTGGCATGGGCGTTCGTTCGTTCCGGGCCGCAATGATTATTACCGATGGTGAAGTGAAATATATCGGCGTGGAAGCTTCGGGTGAGTTTGCTAAATCTAAAGCCGAAACCATTCTGGAAGAATTAAAAAAATAACGGTCGCAAGTTAACCGGTTTAAACAAAGGGCAGTGTTTGACACTGCCTTTTTGTTTAATGTTTTCTCAACGCTGTAGCAGCTTCACTCCATCAGACGAGCCAATAAATACCGCTTTGACAATATCCGCAAAAATACCGTGCTCAACTACACCCGGCATAACGGTTAGCAAGGCATTAATCTGCGCAGTTTCAAGATCAGTAAATTGCATATCCAGAATTAAATTTCCAGCAGCACTATAGGCCACATTATCACCCGCGGCATTCAGCCTAAGACTGCCTTTAGCCTGCAGTTTTGCCAGTCGATTTAGCACCAGCTGCGCGGCACTTGGCATCACTTCGATAGGTATGGCGTTTTTCTCACCAATTCGTGAAACCATTTTGCTGTCATCAACCAGCACATAAAAAGCAGTGGCATGACTGGCCAGTAACTTTTCACAGACCAGATCCTGCCCTCGTCCTTTTAACAGCTGCATATCAGTGGTGACTTCATCCGCACCATCCACATACATATCCAGATGCGATAAATGCTCGATGGAAATGACCTGAAGTCCAGCCTGCTGAGCCTTAACTCGACTGATGACCGAACTGGCCACAACCTGAATCTCCAATTGCTGTTCATGCTGTCGGCGAGCCAGTTCATCGATAAACAGGTTGGCAGTTGAACCGGTACCCAAGCCGACAATCATGCCGTTGTCGACGATTTCGGCAGCTTTAATGGCCACCTGTTGTTTGGGACTTGGCGGGCTCGCTTCAGTATGTGTGGACATTGACAAACTCCTTGCATGTTTTGGCAAAATTGTCGTTTCAGCTTAGCATGGTTAAATTAGCTGCTCACCTTTCGTGGAGACAAACATGGCTCAACTCACTGAAATAATCCAGGAAATTGAACGTGTAACTGGAGTCAACTGCCAGCCACATCAACTGTCTTCGGTAGGCGGCGGTTGCATAAACACCGCCTATCAGTTGAAAACACCTGATACTCAGTTCTTTATTAAAGTAAATAGTCCGAAGCTGTCAGATATGTTTGTTGCTGAAGCCCAAGGCTTGCAAGAGATGGCAGAACTCAACGCTGTTCGCGTGCCGAAAGTCATTTGCTATGGCACCGGCGATGGACATAGTTATCTGGTATTGGAATATATTCCTCTTGGCAGCATGCGCGGCTCAGCCAATGCCAAGCTCGGCGAACAACTGGCTTTGTTACATCAACAGCCACAAGCGTATTTTGGCTGGCATATGGATAACACCATCGGCAGTACGCCGCAGATAAACGATCGTTCTGCCAACTGGGTGCAGTTCTGGCAACAACAGCGTCTTGGAAAGCAACTTGAATTCGCTGCCACAAATGGCTTTAGAGGCAGTCTGCAGAAAAATGGTGAACGGTTAATTGAACTACTGCCAGCCTTTTTCACAGATTATCAGCCACAAGCTTCTTTATTACACGGCGACTTATGGGGTGGCAATGCTGCTGCAGATGAGCATGGTAATCCGGTGATCTTTGATCCCGCCTGTTACTACGGAGATGCTGAAACCGATTTGGCCATGACTGAATTATTTGGTGGCTTTGGCAGTGACTTTCATGCCGGTTACCGGAGTATCAGAGCAGTCGATTCCGGTTATCGCACTCGCAAAACGCTCTATAACCTTTATCATATTATTAATCATCTTAATCTGTTTGGTGGCGGCTACCTCGGTCAGGCCGATGCCATGATTTCGCAACTATTGGCCGAGCTACGGAGTTAGTTAAGAATGAGTCAAATCAAAGTGTTATTCGTCTGCATGGGCAATATCTGCCGTTCACCTACCGCAGAAGGTGTGTTTATCAGTTTATTGAAAGATAAAGGCAGCAGTGACAAGTTTCTGGTTGACTCTGCCGGCACACATGCTTATCACGTTGGCGAACCACCTGATGCCCGTGCTCAACAAACCGCTAAGCAACGTGGTGTAGATTTATCTTTTATCAGAGCTCGTAAATTTCGTTACGAAGACTTTGAGCATTTTGATTACATTCTGGCGATGGATCAGGACAATCTGGATATCCTCAAACAGGCTTGTCCAATTGAATATCAACATAAGGTCAGACTATTTCTTGACTATGCCGAAGGCCGTGATGAAACCGATGTGCCGGATCCCTACTACGGTGGGCAGAATGGCTTTAACCATGTATTTGATTTAGTCACTGATGCTGCTGAAGGTTTCTATCAAAAAGTTCTAAAATAAGGGTTGTTATTCCGGCGATGAGGGGTATCATCTAACAGCTTTTTTACCCCCCATCGCAGGAAGCTATCATGCCCGTTTCAGGCTTATCCAAGTCATTGTCTGGCTGGACAATCTTTGTCTTAATGTCACTGTTTTCTCCAGCGTTATTGGCAGCAGAAAATGCAGCTATGCTTGATCTGACAGGACATTGGGTTGGCTTTGCCGCATTAGCAATATTCTTTATTGCCTATGGATTGGTCATCGCCGAAGAGCAGATCCATATGCGCAAATCCAAGCCAGTCATTGTGGCTGCGGGTTTGATTTGGGTATTGATTGCAATGATTTACGCCCAGCAAACTGATCCGGTTTTCCATGAAACAGCTGGCATCATGATTCGCCACAACCTGCTGGAATATGCCGAACTGTTTTTATTCCTGCTGGCAGCAATGACCTATATCAACACCATGGGCGAACGGGGAATCTTTGATGCGATTCGTGCCTGGCTGGTCAATAAAGGCTTTTCATTAAGAACTATTTTCTGGCTAACCGGTTTGATGGCTTTTTTCATCTCACCGGTAGCCGATAACTTAACTACCGCATTATTGATGGCCACCGTGGTCATGGCTGTTGCCGGCAATAATCATAAATTTATTGCTGTCGCCTGTATCAATATCGTTGTGGCAGCTAATGCGGGCGGTGCTTTCAGTCCATTTGGTGATATCACCACGTTAATGGTCTGGCAAAAAGGTGTGTTGGCGTTTCATGAATTTTTTGCGCTGTTTGTACCATCGCTGGTCAACTGGCTGATTCCTGCGGTTTTATTATCACTGGCAATCAAAAATGTGGCCTCAATAGCAGTTCATGAATATGCCCCGCTCAAATCGGGAGCGATGGTAGTTGTAGGATTATTTATTCTTACCATTGCCATGGCTGCCAGCAGTCACCACTTTCTGCATTTGCCTCCTGTGCTTGGCATGATGACCGGTTTAGGTCTACTGAAACTGCATGGTTATTTCCTAAAAATGCGCGATAAACGTTTAATGGATAAACGTGAAAATGATGGCCAGACCGCGTTTAATATTAACGATGATACCCAGCAGAAAATGCCGTTCAATATTTTTGAGCAATTGCAACGCGCCGAATGGGACACACTGATGTTTTTCTACGGCATCATTTTATGTGTTGGCGGCCTTGGTACCATTGGCTATCTCAGTGTGGGTTCAGAGTTTTTATATGGTCAATTAGGTGCGACCACTGCCAATATCATGGTCGGTTTGATTTCCGCAGTTGTCGATAACATTCCTGTCATGTTTGCCGTGTTATCTATGATGCCTGACATGAGTCATGGTCAATGGTTACTTGCCACTTTAACCGCCGGAGTCGGCGGTTCACTGTTGTCGATAGGGTCAGCAGCTGGCGTAGCAGTAATGGGTCAAGCCCGTGGTATATATACCTTCGTCGCGCATTTGAAATGGGTTTGGGCTATCGCGCTTGGCTATATCGCCAGTATCTGGGTACATCTATGGTTGAATGCTGATTTATTTGCTGTCGCTCTACCCTGACAGCTTGAAATAGCGTAAAAGGCCCCGACGTATTACAATTGCCGATTATTTTTTTGAACACAAATCAGGTTGAAAATGCGTTACAACACAGATGATTTACGCATCGTTGGTATTCAGGAAGTTTTGCCACCAGCGCAATTGCATGAACAATTACCGATCTCGGATGCGGCATCTGAAACCGTGTTTAACGCTCGCACTGCGTGTCAGGATATTCTGCATCACCGTGATGATCGTTTGATCGTCATTATCGGCCCCTGCTCTATTCATGATCCCAATGCGGCACGTGACTATGCCAGTCGCTTGCAGCCGTTGATTCATGAGCTGGCTGATGATCTGCATATCATTATGCGCGTCTATTTTGAAAAGCCTCGTTCCGTTGTCGGTTGGAAAGGTCTGATTAATGATCCTTACCTCGATGGCAGTTTCAAAATCAACGACGGACTGAATATCGCCAGAAAATTGCTGTTGGATCTTGCTGAAATGGGTGTTCCTGCTGCAACAGAATATCTGGATCTTATTAGCCCTCAATACATTGCCGATCTGATCTCCTGGGGCGCAATCGGTGCGCGTACAACAGAAAGTCAGGCGCATCGTGAACTGGCCTCCGGCTTGTCTTGCCCGGTTGGGTTTAAAAATGCCACTGATGGTGGACTGCAAATTGCTGTGGATGCGTGCCTGTCAGCATCAAAACCACATCACTTCATGTCCCTGACCAAAGATGGCCATTCCGCTATTTTTTCTACTACTGGCAATCCAGATTGCCATGTCATTTTACGTGGTGGTAAAAAGCCTAATTACGATAAAAGCAGTATTGATGAAGCGGCGGCAGTGATTGGCCGCAGTGGGCAATCAGTGCGAATTATGGTCGATTGCAGTCATGCCAATAGTGGCAAAGATCACTTGCAACAGGAAGTGGTCGGACGCTTATTGGCTGAACAGATCGCAGCCGGTGATAAACGCATTATCGGCTTGATGCTGGAAAGTAATCTGGTTGGCGGCAGACAAAATGTGGAAGCGGACAAAGAACTGGTTTACGGCCAAAGTATTACCGATGCCTGCATGGCTTGGGATAATAGTGAGCCATTATTGCGTGAGTTAGCCGCGGCGGTCAGACAGCGTCGCAAGAATGCCGCTGCTGCTTGATAAAAAGCAAAGGAATTTTTGACTCTTTTACCAGTCAGATTGCGAACTCGTTGCTAAGACGCTAAGTCCTTCACCATCAAGCCTTAACCTCATACTGCAACGCTACATTAAAAGCGTTATTAAGCTATAATATTCGGTTCATAATTTGTATTTGAATCAGGGTAGAGCAGTAACTTATGCTAATTCCTGAGAAAATCAGTAGGTTATTACATGGCTGACTATGCCCTAATTTTGATAAGCACCATTCTGGTGAACAACATTGTGCTGGTGAAATTCCTCGGCCTATGTCCGTTCATGGGTGTTTCGCGCAAGCTGGAAACAGCAATGGGCATGGCGCTGGCAACCACATTTGTTTTGACCTTATCATCTATCAGTAGTTATTTGATCAATGAATACCTGCTGTCTCCGCTGGGTCTTGAATTTCTGCGTACCATCAGTTTTATTTTTGTTATTGCCGTTGTCGTTCAATTCACCGAAATGGTCGTGCATAAAACCAGCCCGCTGCTGTATCAGGTTTTAGGTATTTTCCTGCCGCTTATCACCACCAACTGTGCCGTTTTAGGTGTTGCTTTGTTGAATGTTCAGGAAAAACACGGTTTTCTGGAATCAGCTTTATATGGCTTTGGTGCCGCGGTCGGCTTTTCAATTGTATTAATCATTTTCGCTGCAATGCGTGAACGACTCGCTGCAGCTGATGTGCCCGTTCCGTTCCAAGGTGCAGCCATTGGGCTAATCACTGCCGGATTAATGTCGATGGCCTTTATGGGCTTTGCCGGTTTAGTGAAGGTTTAGCCATGTTGACAGCCATCATTGCTATCACGCTGCTCGCGTTGATTCTGGGACTTGTGCTCGGGTTTGCCTCAATACGTTTTAAAGTTCAAGGTGATCCGATTGTCGATCAAATCGATAAAATCCTGCCGCAAACTCAATGTGGTCAATGTAGCTTTGCCGGTTGCCGACCTTATGCAGAAGCGATCGCTGCAGGGGAAGTTGATATCAACCGTTGCCCTCCCGGTGGTGAAGCCACCATTCAGGCACTGGCTGATTTACTTGATGTCGAACCCAAACCACTGGACGAAGAATGTGGGGTAGAAAAACCGAAAATGCTGGCTGTGATTGATGAAGCTCGCTGTATCGGTTGTACTTTGTGCATTCAAGCCTGCCCTGTAGACGCCATTCTCGGCGCTGCCAAACATATGCACACGGTTATTGCTAATGAATGCACCGGCTGCGAATTATGTGTTGAACCATGTCCAGTAGATTGTATTGATATGGTCGAAACTCAACCGAACCCGCACACTTGGCGCTGGCCGGATCCTTCACATGTTGACCTGCAAAGGAGAACCGGATCATGAGTGCGCCGTTAGGTGATTTTCCAGGTGGATTGAAACTGCCCGGTCATAAAAAACGTTCCACTCAAGGGCCGATTCGTAAAACGCCAATAAGCAAACAACTGGTGTTGCCTTTGCAACAACATATCGGTGCAGCTGCAGTGCCAATTGTTGAGGTCGGTGATAAAGTCTTAAAAGGTCAACGAATCGCACGCGCCGAAGGCCATGTTTCTGTCTGTCTGCACGCTCCAAGTTCCGGTGTCATAACTGCCATTGGTGAACATGCCATTCCACATCCATCAGGTCTTTCTGCACCGTGTATTACCATTGAAACTGATGGCGAGGATCGCTGGATTGATCGGCAACAAATAAAAGATTTCCGTCAGCATTCTGCCCATGAATTACGGCAGATTATTCGGGATGCCGGTATTGTCGGTTTAGGTGGCGCTGGTTTTCCAAGCTTTATCAAGCTCAATCCAGGTGTGCATCACAGCGTTGAAACCTTACTGATTAACGGTGCAGAGTGCGAACCATATATCAGTTGTG
This sequence comes from Methylophaga muralis, assembly GCF_001720165.1. Lineage (GTDB taxonomy): Bacteria > Pseudomonadota > Gammaproteobacteria > Nitrosococcales > Methylophagaceae > Methylophaga > Methylophaga muralis. The sequence continues at coordinate 45,101 of NZ_MCRI01000012.1, read as the reverse complement.
ATGACATGCTGATGCGTGAACGTGCAGACGGTATTCTTGATGGCGTAGAGATCATGTTGTTCGCCCTGCGAGCTTCACGCTGCATCCTGGCTATTGAAGACAACAAACCTGAGGCTATAGCAGCGATGCGTTATGCCCTCTCCGGCCGATCGCATTTATCTCAAACTGAAATAGTAGTAGTGCCAACCCGTTATCCAACGGGTGGTGAAAAACAATTGATCCAGGTTGTCACCAACAAACAGGTACCAACCAATAAATTGCCGATTGATATCGGTATCGTCTGCCATAACCCCGGAACAGCCTATGCAGTAGGCCGCGCTATTTTGCATGGTGAACCGTTAATTTCACGAGTGGTCACAGTCACCGGTACAGACGTCCCTCACGCTGGCAATTTTGAAACCTTATTTGGCACGCCAATCAAAGACTTATTGGTATTCTGTGAGACCCGACGTCAACCGGACGAACCGTTTATCCAGGGTGGTCCGATGATGGGTTACAGTCTGGCTGGTGATGATTTACCGATCACTAAAACGGCCAACTGTATTCTGGTCGGTGTTGATGATGTGGCCCCGCCAGCACAACCGTTACCGTGTATTCGTTGTGGTGATTGTGCCGATGTCTGTCCTGCCAGTTTGCTGCCACAGCAGTTGTATTGGTATTCCCGCGCCAAAGATTTTGATAAAACCCGTGATTACAACCTGTTTGATTGTATCGAATGCGGTTGCTGTGATTATGTGTGCCCGAGCAAAATACCGCTGGTTTCTTATTTCCGGTTTGCCAAAACTGAAATCATGAATCAGGAACGTGAGCGTCACAAATCTGACCTTGCCAGACAACGCCATGAAAGCCGTCTCGAACGTTTAGAACGTGAAGCGCAGGAAAAAGAAGAACGTCAACGTCAACGCAAAGCCGCCTTAGCTGCAACTAAAGCAGCAAAAGCCAAAGAAGAAGATTCGACCAACACAGCAGAAGCTGCCGATTCGGTTACTGAGGAAAAAGCCTGATGCCTATTTTTCGGCTGAGCCCGCCGTTTTTAGCAGGTGCTAATCGCGTCACCTTACAGATGCTGCAAGTTCTGCTGGCATTGATTCCGGCCGTGATTGCCATGACTTTTTATTTTGGTCCGGGTGTTTTGATTAATGTCACGCTAGCCGTTTCAGTGGCACTCATCACCGAAGCTTGATGCTGAAATTACGTCATCGTCCATTAAAACCATTTCTAAGTGATGGTAGTGCAGCGGTAACCGCGGTGTTACTGGCTTTGGCGATTCCTCCGTTGTCACCATGGTGGATGACGGTGATTGGTGTGACCTTTGCCATTGTTTTTGCTAAACATTTATATGGCGGTCTGGGTTATAACCCTTTTAATCCGGCGATGATTGGCTATGTGTTGTTATTGATTTCCTTTCCATTGGAAATGACCACCTGGTTGCCTGTGCAATCTTTGGCCGAGCAACCAATGGGTTGGATGAGCGCCTTGCAATTGATTTTCACCGGTCAGTTTAATGGTTTGGGTATAGATGCCTATTCCGGTGCGACGCCGCTCGATGCGATGAAAACACAAATCGTATTACTGCAACACCCTGAATTTATCAGCAGTCAGCCTATGTTTGGTATGGCTGGTGGCCTTGGCTGGGAGTGGATCAATATCTGGTTTGCTTTGGGCGGGATTTGGCTGATTTATCGTAAGGTTATCAGCTGGCATGTGCCGGTGGCGATGATTTTAGCGCTGCTGATTATTAGCAGTATTACCACCCTGATTGATCCGACTATTTCCGGTTCACCACTGTTTCATTTATTAAGTGGTGGCACCATGCTCGGCGCATTTTTTATTGCTACCGATCCTGTGTCGGGTTCGACCACATTGAAAGGTCGAATCGTGTTTGGTGCCGGAGTTGGCATTTTGACTTATGTAATTCGTATTTGGGGTGGTTATCCAGATGGTGTGGCGTTTGCGTGATCCTGATGAATATGTTGGTGCCTCTAATTGATTATTACACCCAGCCACGTGTCTATGGTGGAGCGGCACGATGAAAGCATTATGGAATCAACCGGCGTTTCGGGTTGGGCTGATGCTGGCTTTGTTTGCCATCGTGGCAACAACTTTAGTGGCGTTTACCGAAGAAAGTACCCGGGAACAGATTAAAGAAAATGAACGTCTGGCTTTATTGGATGCCATTAATGTATTGGTGCCCAAACAGGTCTATGACAACGATATTCTGAATGACACGATTGTGTTACCCGCTACCCCGCAATTAGGCACTACAGAGCCAACAATGGTGTACCGGGCACGCAAAAATAATGAACCAGTTGCTGCGGTATTAAGTAGTGTGGCACCGGATGGTTATAGCGGCAGTATCAATATTCTGATTGCTGTCTACACCGATGGCAGTCTGGCTGGAGTACGTGTAATCAGTCACAAAGAAACCCCCGGCTTGGGTGACAAAATAGATGTGCAACGTGATGACTGGATCCTGCAATTTGCTGGATTGTCATTAGACTCACCGGATAAATCGCGGTGGAAAGTTAAAAAAGATGGTGGTGATTTTGATCAATTTACCGGCGCAACCATTACCGCTCGCGCCGTAGTGAATGCCATCAAACGTACATTGGAATTTTTTGAAGCTAATCAGGATAAGTTGTTTATCCCGGCAGAGGAAAACACATGACAATCTATCAGCAGATTATTAAAGAAGGTCTGTGGAAAAATAATCCCGCCTTAGTGCAATTATTGGGTTTGTGTCCGTTGTTGGCTGTTACCAATACCATGATTAATGGGCTGGGACTTGGCCTGGCCACCATACTGACTCTGGTCGCTTCAAACGGTATTATTTCCATGTTGCGTCATCAAATTCCGGATGAAGCACGGTTGCCGGTGTTTGTTTTAATCATTGCGTCGATTGTTACCGCGATAGAATTGTCCATGAATGCCTGGTTCCATGAGCTGTATCTGATCCTTGGTATTTTCATTCCGTTAATCGTCACCAACTGTTCGATCATCGCCCGGGCAGAAGCCTTTGCAGCACGGAATCCAGTCGCACCCTCTTTACTCGATGGACTGATGATGGGGATTGGTTTTACTGCAGTGCTGGTATTGCTTGGTGGCATGCGCGAATTATTGGGTCAGGGCACCTTGTTTAGCCAGGCACACTTAATGTTTGGTGAAGCTGCTCGCGGTTTGGAAATCACTGTTATTGATGATTATCGTGGATTTCTGATTGCCATTTTGCCGCCCGGTGCATTTATCGGTCTGGGATTAATCGTGGCGTTGAAAAACGTGATTGATGCTCGAGTCAGTCGTCGCGCCGTTAAGGTCGAAGCAACAACGCTGGCAACTCAAACCACAACGGGCTAACAATGAATCAAACGCAGCGGCAACAATTTTTTAGCAGACTGCGCGATCAAAACCCAGCGCCCACCACAGAGCTGAATTATTCAACACCGTTTGAATTGCTGATTTCGGTGATTCTGTCAGCACAAGCCACCGATGTCGGCGTCAATAAAGCCACTGATAAACTTTATCCCGTAGCCAATACGCCGCAGGCGATTCTGGATTTGGGTGTGGATGGTCTGAAAAGCTATATCAAAACCATCGGCCTGTTTAATAGCAAAGCTGAAAACGTTATCAAAACCTGCCAGCTACTGATTGATAAACATAACGGCGAAGTTCCAGAAGATCGTGAAGCATTGGAAGCTTTACCCGGTGTCGGTCGCAAAACCGCCAATGTCATTCTCAACACCGTTTTCAAACATCCAGTCATGGCGGTTGATACCCATATCTTTCGTTTGTCAAATCGAACCGGACTGGCCAAAGGCAAAAATGTCCGTGAAGTGGAAGATCGCTTGATGAAAGTTATTCCGGCAGAATTCAAACTTGATGCCCATCACTGGTTGATTCTGCATGGTCGCTATGTTTGCACAGCAAGAAAACCACATTGCGATCAATGCATTGTGACTGATTTGTGTGATGAATTTCGTCGCAATCAGCGACAACGGATAACTGCCTGATGGCCGTTTTCAGTCAGAATCGTGATGCACTACGCCAACAATATCATGATGTTTGGCAAAAAATGCAATCCGCTCAAATACTCACTGCGTTAGAACAGATGATTGCTGATGTAATAACGCTTCACCCCGAATATCACTCCCTGCTCTCCTCACCTATTCAATCAGGCCAGGAATATTTTGTAGAAAACGGTCAGACCAATCCCTATCTGCATATGGGACTGCACATTGCGGTTCACGAACAACTCTCCATCAATCGTCCAGCTGGAATCGTGCAAGCCTATCAACAGTTATCGGCTAAAACAGGCGATGCACATACCACTGAACATTTAATGGTTGATTGCCTGGCTGAACAATTGTGGCTGGCCCAACAGCAGCAACAACCGCCATCAGAAACCGCCTACCTCAGATCAGTTCAACGTTTATCGGAGAAATAATCATGCAGGCATTAAAGTTTCAGAATGCTCAGACAATGGCGCAAATAATCAGCCAACCAACACCTAAAGCATCCGGCTATGACGTATTGGTTGCCGTGGAAGCTGTAGCGGTGAATCCGGTAGACCTGAAAGTTAAATCGACAATTCAGCCCGATTCAGAAGGCAAAATCATTGGTTTTGATGCCTCTGGCACCATCGTCGAAATTGGTGATCAATGCCAAGGCTTTCAGGTTGGAGATAAAGTCTTCTACGCTGGTGATATTGGCAGAGAGGGTTGTTATGCGACGCACCAACTGGTGGATTCACGGATTATTGCCAAAGCACCTAGCAATCTGGAAATGCATCAAGCGGCCGCTTTAGCGTTAACCAGCCTTACCGCATGGGAAAGTTTGTTTGATCGACTGAAAATTGATGCGGTCAAAGATGAGAATAAAACATTATTGATTATCGGTGGTGCTGGCGGTGTCGGTTCAATGGCCATTCAACTTGTCAAACAACTCACCAAACTGAACGTTGTCGCGACCGCTTCACGCCCAGAGAGCAAACAATGGTGTGAAACCTTAGGTGCTGATGCGGTTGTCAGTCATCAAGGCTCTTTAACCAGCAACTATCAACAAGCCAATCTGTCAGCCCCGGATTATATTTTGTGTCTCAATGACAGCGACTATTACTATCCGCAAATGGTTGAATTGATTGCACCGCAGGGGATGATTGCCCTGGTGGTCAATTTTCAGCAACCTGTCGATTTGAATCTGCTAAAAAATAAAAGTGCAGGATTGGTCTGGGAATTCATGTTTACCCGCCCTCGTATGCAAACCAATGATATTCAACAGCAGGGAAACATCCTAAAACAAGTCGCTGAGATGGTTGAATTAAATCAATTACGGCCTATTGCACAACGACATTTTGACAAGCTGACCCCCCAAACACTTGAACAAGCCCATGATTTGTTAAGCCAATCTCAAACATTAGGCAAAATAACGCTTGGGCCGTTGTCTGATGCGTAGCGCGGCTGAGCATATGCCCGTATAATTAGTGCCACTATTAAGAAGACTGAGGTAAACATGCAATCATCTAATTCACCTAAGTATTTGATCGGCAGTTTAATTGTTGTCGCAGTACTGTTTCTAATTGCCAATCTGATTTTGTCTAATATGCTGGCAATTGCCGACAATGTTGTCGAACCAGAACCCATGGATGCTGAAGCAATTGCCGAAAGATTAAAACCGGTTGCCAGAGAAAATATTGGTGAAGAACAAATTGCCGAAGCGCCTGTAGCAGATGAAACCGAAGATACAGCACAAGCTGGGGATAACAGTGTCGGTAAACAAGTCGTTACCCAAGTGTGTGCGGTTTGCCACGCATCTGGCATGATGAACTCACCCAAAATTGGCAATGCTGCTGATTGGGCTCCACGTATTGAACAAGGCATGGACACAGTATATAAACATGCAATTGAAGGCTTTAATATGATGCCAGCCCGCGGCGGTAATCCGAAACTAACGGATGAAGAAGTAAAAGCTGCTGTGGATTACATGATTTCATCAGCTGACTAAAAAAAGTAATTGCATGAACACGCTAAGCCGGTATATTCCGGCTTAGCTTTTGAGATAAATACCAAGACAATATTTTAGAGTTATTAAGCCTAATGCTGAAACGATTATCGTCTAGCATCGACAGGGATCACACCAGCCGCCATGAGCTTACTCAGTTTTAATCTCCCACTTGCCGCCTTATTGCCTTTTTTTGCAGCTCCTTTTGCTGCATGGGCCACCCGCTACAATAGATTAGCCTCAGCCTGGGTAGCCGGTATAACCACCTTACTGACTCTGGCGCTGCTATTCCCTTCCATGGCATTTGTCTTTGCCGGTGAAACGATTATTCAACAATGGTCCTGGCTACCATCTATTGGTTTCAACATCGCTTTTAGACTAGACGGTCTGGCACTGTTATTTGCGCTACTAATCTTACTGATTGGTCTGCTGGTAATTATCTATGCCCGTTATTACTTGTCTGCAAAAGATTCCATGGGCCGTTTTTACGCCTACATGCTGATGTTTATGGGTTCGATGCTGGGCATTGTTTTATCGGAAAATCTGCTTCAACTGGTGGTGTTCTGGGAACTCACCTCGATCACCTCATTCCTGCTTATCAGTTACTGGCAACATCGTCAGGATGCCCGTCAAGGTGCACGTATGGCACTTGCTGTGACCGGTGGCGGCGGATTAGCGTTACTGGGTGGCGTGTTACTGCTCGGTCATATTGTGGGTAGCTATCAGTTAACGGATGTATTAGCTTCTGGTGACTTGATCAAAGGGCATGACTTATATCTGCCGACATTAGTTTTGATTTTGCTTGGTGTATTTACCAAATCAGCTCAATTTCCATTTCATTTCTGGCTGCCCCATGCAATGGCGGCCCCCACTCCGGTTTCGGCTTATCTGCATTCCGCCACCATGGTTAAAGCTGGTATCTTTTTGTTAGCACGCTTTTTCCCAGCCTTATCCGGCACTCCGGAATGGGTTTGGCTGGTCAGTTCCGCCGGTCTGATCACCCTACTGCTTGGTGCTTACGTCGCTTTATTCAAACATGATTTAAAAGGTTTATTGGCTTACTCAACGTTAAGTCATTTGGGTCTTATCACACTGCTGTTTGGTTTTAGCAGTGAGCTGGCATTGGTTGCTGCAATTTTCCATATCATCAATCACGCGACTTTTAAGGGCTCGCTATTTATGGTTGCCGGTATTATCGACCATGAGTCTGGCACCCGTGATATGCGTAAGCTTAATGGTCTGTTCAAAATGATGCCGCACACGGCTGTACTGGCAATGATTGCTGCAGCAGCCATGGCAGGTGTTCCTTTATTGAACGGTTTCTTGAGTAAAGAGATGTTTTTTGAACAGGCGATTAGTGCTTCTGGAACACCGCTTGCTATCTGGACGATTCCAGCATTGGTCACACTCGCCGCCATCTTCTCAGTCGCCTATTCACTGCGCTTTATCCATGATGTGTTTTTCAATGGCGAGCCCATTGATCTACCTAAAACACCGCATGAGCCACCACGCTTTATGAAAATCCCAGTAGATATCCTGGTAGTGCTGTGTTTATTGGTCGGGATTGCCCCGATGTATTTAATCAGCCCTATTTTGACGGTGGCTGTGGCATCAAGTCTGCAAACCGCAGCGCCTGAATTCAGTCTGGCTATCTGGCACGGTTTTAATATTCCATTATTGATGAGTTTCATTGCCTTAGTTTTAGGTGTGGCGGTTTACACCATGCGCCATCGTTTATTCGCCTGGAATGAAAAAGGTCTGCATAGCCTTGATGGCAAAGCCGTTTTTGATTGGCTACTGTGGAAAACTATCCGTTTGTCGAAAAAAGTTACCGATGCCTTCGATCAAACCACCTTACAACCAGCAGTTACGTGGGTAATTGGTGGTGCATTGGTTCTCGGTATCGTTACCTTCTTCCAGTTCAACTCACCATTGATCGGCAATCGTGTGATGATGGAGGCCGATGTCATTACGTTATTAATGTCACTGATTCTCATAGTGGCCAGTTTGCTGACGGTCATACTCCACCATAAACGACTGGTCGCATTAATCGCTATTGGGGTAGTCGGTCTGATTGTGGCTTTGGGCTTTGTGAAGTTTTCGGCACCGGATTTGGCGTTGACACAGTTATCCGTTGAAGTCGTCACCATTGTTTTGTTGTTGCTGGCCTTGTTCTTTTTGCCGCAACACACACCGCAGGAACGCAGCTATATTCGCTTTACTCGTGATGGCGTTATTTCTGTCTCCGCTGCTGTTTCAGTATTCTTTTTAGCCATGGCGGTGTTGAGCCGCGACTACTCACCTATCTCTGGCTTCTTTATTGAAAATGCCAAACCGGGTGGTGGTGGTACCAATGTGGTCAATGTCATTCTGGTCGATTTCCGTGGTTTTGATACATTGGGTGAAATTGCAGTATTGGCATTAGCCGGTTTAGGTATATTTGCCATGCTGGAAGGCTTGAAACTTTTTGCACCAACAAAAGATGTCGATGGATTGGTTTGGAGTCATGATCCACATCCGCCTATTATGCAGACCCTGACACGTTTACTGTTCCCGCTAATGTTGATGGTGGCGGTGTTTATCTTCCTGCGTGGTCATAATCTGCCGGGCGGCGGGTTTATTGCTGGTTTGATTGCTTCGGTTGCTTTGATTTCACAATACTTAGCTAATGGTATTGATTGGACCAATGAGCGTTTACGAATCGATATGCATCGGGTGATCTGGATTGGCTTATTGATTGCCACATTGACTGGCGTGGTATCGATGTTTATTGGCTATCCGTTCCTGACAACCTCATTTACTTATCTGACTTGGCCTGTTGTCGGCAAATTTGAAGTGGCCAGTGCAATAGCCTTTGATTTAGGGGTATTCCTGGTGGTGGTGGGTGCCACGGTAATGATTCTGGTAGAGCTTGGCAAACTCAGTCATGCATCGCATCACATCAAAAAAGAGGAAGTGAACTAATGGAGTGGCTAATTGCCAGTGTCATTGCCGTTATGACCGGTTGTGGCGTGTATTTAACGCTGAGAGCCAGAACTTTTCCCGTCGTATTGGGGCTGACCATGCTTGCCTATGCGGTTAATGTCTTTTTGTTTGCCATGGGCCGTTTGCAGGTTGGCTTTCCTGCAGTTATTGATCCTGCTGCTGCTGGTTACACCGACCCTCTGCCCCAAGCATTAGTGTTAACCGCAATTGTTATTGCCTTTGGTATGACAGCGTTTCTAATCGTTCTAGCATTAAAAGCGCGTAGTGAACTGGGCAATGATCATGTTGATGGCCTGCATCGCTCTGATGATGAACGCAAAGCCAAGCGACACAATAACAAAACAGATTCCGAACGGAGCGCATCATGAGTCCGTTCACCATTTTGCCCATCTTGTTGCCATTAATTGGCGGCATCTTGATGCTGATGGCGCGTCCTGCAGGCATTCAAACACAACGCATCTTAAACCTGATATTAGTGAGCTTGCTGGTCGGTGTCAGTCTGGTTAGTTTCAATCTAGCAAGCAGCGATGTACAGCAAGTAGTTTTGCTCGGTAACTGGCAAGCACCATTTGGTATTGTCATCGTGCTGGATCGCTTATCAGCGATGATGTTGCTGTTAACCTCGTTACTCGCATTGGCTGCGTTGTGGTACGCCATACGCACCGATACCGATAAACAGGGGCAACATTTCCATGTGTTGTTCCAAATGCAGCTGTTTGGTCTTAACGGCGCATTTATGACCGGTGATGTGTTCAACCTGTTTGTGTTTTTTGAAGTTCTGCTACTCGCCTCATACGGTTTATTACTCCATGGTGGCGGTCGTCTGCGTACTCGCGCCGGTCTGCATTATGTGGTGATCAATCTTGTAGGTTCGACGCTGTTCCTGTTTGCCGTCGGCACGCTTTACGGCATCCTCGGTACACTGAATATTGCGGATATGGCTATTGCAGTAAAAACCGTGTCACCAGAAGATCAAGGTATTGTCGCTACAGCAGCTGTGTTATTGCTGGTGGTATTTGGTATTAAAGCAGCAATGTTTCCTTTGTATTTGTGGTTACCCGGTGCGTACGCCTATACCTCGGCACCAGTTGCTGCGCTATTCGCCATCATGACCAAAGTTGGTCTGTATTCAATTATCCGGGTGCATGGCACCATCTTTAGCGAACAAGCAGGTGATCTGGCCTTTGTTCATGTTCAATGGGTTTTACTGCTTGGCTTAATCACTTTGGCATTGGCTGCATTAGGTGTATTAGCCGCTCGGGCATTACGCCGTCAGGTGGCGTATTTGATTTTAGCGTCAGTAGCGACCTTGATGATTGCTATTGGTGTTAACAATGAATTAGCACTGACAGCCACTTTTTACTATCTAATACATTCCACCCTGCTGGGCGCGGCAATGTTTTTAGTCGCTGATGTCATCCTCAAAGGGCGTGGCACATATGCGGATTCACTGACCAAAGCGATTCCTATTGATCGTCCGATCATTGTGGGATCAGTTTTTATGGTGCTCGCTATTGCCTTGACTGGTATGCCGCCGTTGTCAGGCTTTTTCGGTAAGGTAATGATTCTGAACTCAGCACTCAGTCATCCATGGTTCGCGGCTATTTTAGGCGTGGTATTGGTTGCCGGTTTACTGATGATCGTGGCAGTTTGCCGTTCGGGCTCATTGATGTTTTACAGCGTGAAAAAAGATAAATCGGAACAATCAACACCGTTAAATAAATCCGCATTTGTGGCAGTCATCATGTTGATGCTGGTCAGCCCGTTAATGGTGATATTTGCCAAACCATTAAATGAGATGAGTAGCCAAATCGCTGCCCAGTTATACGATCAACAGGCTTATATTGATGCCGTATTAACGACGCTTCCTCATGGAGAAAACGGCAAATGATGTTTCGGCGTATCTTTCCCCATCCGTTACTGACCCTGATTTTATGGGCGATCTGGTTATTACTGAATAACAGCATAGATCCGGGACATATCGTACTGGGTGGCGCTTTAGCAGTCTTTATTCCGTGGCTGACTTCCAGCTATTGGCCCGAGCAAATTAACATTCGTCGACCCTGGAAACTGGTGCATTATATCCTCTACGTTTTATGGGATATTTTGATTGCCAATGTCATTGTTGCAAAATTAATCCTCGGCCCACAAAAGAAACTCAATCCGGGTTTTCTGCATTATGAATTGCAATTAACCAGCCCGGTTGGCATCAGCTTGTTAGCGAATACCATTTCATTAACACCCGGCACAGTCAGCTGTGATTTGACCGAAGACCGCCGTTATTTATTGATCCATGCTTTACACATTGATGACGTGGCAGAAATCAAAGCTGAAATTTACCGCAAATTCGAGAAGCCATTGCTGGAGATCTTTGTCGTATGCTGAATCTGGCCCTATCAATTGCTTTTGTCATGGTCGCCATCGCGATCCTGCTGAGTTTTATCCGGCTGATTATCGGCCCCAGTGTGCCGGACCGAATCCTGGCGCTGGACACTTTATATATCAACACCATTGCCCTGCTGATTTTGCTGGGAATCAACCTGCAAAGTGCGCTGTATTTTGAAGCGGCATTGTTAATCGCTGTAATGGGCTTTATGGGCACGCTGGCGCTAAGCAAATATTTGCTGCGCGGCGACATAATGGAATAGAGGCAATTATGCTTGAGTGGACCTTAGCAATTTTGATTTTACTGGGCGCGTTTTTTACGCTGGTCGGTTCAATTGGCTTATTTAAACTACCCGATTTCTATATGCGTTTACACGGCCCAACTAAAGCCAGTACTTTGGGTGTAGGCGCCATTCTGGTCGCCTCCGCTATTCATTTCAGCCTTAAAACTGATGGTGTTAGCCTGCATGAAATTCTGGTCACACTGTTCTTGTTTATCACCGCGCCGGTTAGTGCACATCTGATGGCCAAAGCCGCGATTCATATTAAAGTCAAACAGGTGGATCGTACCCGCCAGTTGGAAAAATAAATTGACCGAAGTTGAACCACGCAAACCCCAAATCTGGGTCGATGCTGATGCCTGTCCGGTGGTGATAAAAGAAATTCTTTATCGTGCTGCCACTCGGAGCGAAACACATACCACCTTTATTGCTAACCACAGTTTACGACTGCCACCCTCACCATTTCTCAAGTTCCAGCAAGTGCAATCTGGTTTTGATGTGGCTGATAATGAAATAGTCGAACGCCTGCAAAAAGGTGATTTAGTGATTACGGCAGATATCCCGCTCGCTGCCGAAGCCATTGAAAAAGGTGCATTAGCATTGAATCCCAGAGGCGAACTCTATACCACCGACACCATCAGCGCTCGTCTCACCATGCGTAACTTTATGGAAACTATGCGTAGCAGCGGTGAACATATGGGCGGCCCCGCCACTTTTAATCAGCGTGACAGACAAGCGTTTGGTAATCAACTGGATAAGTGGCTACAAAAAGCTAAACGTTAAGTTGAAATTTCGCTCAAGTTATTTTCCAGCAGCGTGAAGTTACAAAGGCTTAATCGCCACCTTTCGGAACTTGATCTCACCTGCGGCGTGTTGCAAAGTAATTGGCCCTTCGGTAAATAAGCCGTTATTCAGCTCTGAAACCGTCTCGTCATTGAGAACTACAATGATGTCCCGACCCTTAGCAGTAATTTCAAAAGTGTTCCATTGACCACCGGCCTTGGGCATCGGATCTACTTCGGCGAAAAGCACAATCCCACCGGTGCCGTAGCTCTGGTCTGGGCGCTGGTCAAAAATATTGACCTCATAGCAAGACCGTAACGTAATTGCCGAAGGATCTTGGCAACGAAGAAAAACCCCGCTATTGGCATCATCACTTGACCAAAATTCAACATATAGCTGGAAATCCTTATAGCTGTTTTTGGTAACCAGGTGTGCGGCATCTTCACTCGTGAGTTTGTCAGCAACGATCACACCGTCCTCTACCCGCCAGTTGCTCTCACCTAACTGGTTCCATTCACTACCAATAGTCTTACCGTCAAACAATGAAACCCAGCCAGATTCAGCCTTTCCTGTGGCCCATACACCAGCAGTTGCAACTGAAAGACCTACAGCAAAAACCGCTGTGAGTTTCGATAGTCGTTGCATTGTGATTTTCTCCTTTAAATGGACGATATCTTAGTCGTTGGTTTGTATAAGTAAGGTTTTATGACAATGATTTTTAGAAGAGCTTCAGGCAAAAATAAATGCCCTTATGTATAACCATTCTGAATCGTCAGCATTACCAAAGTATTAACAGCGAATTGTTATTTTCGTTCTGTCTTTTAAGTGGTAAACCTGAACTGTTAAGACATAGACATAGTATTTCGGGATATTGGTCGAGGTGTATTAGCGATGAACACCGTTTAGTTTACAAATTGTCCGATGAAAGTCTGTTAATAGCTCAATTATGGTATCAGTCGAGTAATAATTTCGCTTTAGCGTCTCAGAACAAAAGGCTTTAAAGTAAGGCGAAGCCGCAATGAAAACACATCGCAGTCCCTGTGATTGTTATGTGCTTTTCTTGGATATGTACCTGACATTCTCCAATCCCTCAAAATCATTATCCTGGGTCCACAACACTGCAGCGTGCTTTTGAGCGGTGGCGAAGATAATGCTGTCAGCCAAAGGCAGCTTATGGAGCACACCATATTTTGCGGCATCCATTGCTAAATCAGAATCTAGAGGGATAACTTTGCCTTGCTTCATGTGCGCGGTGACGATCAAAGCTGCTTCTTCACCACGTTGGCGCAATACGTTCTTAAAAACTTCTGTGATCGTAATACTAGGTACGAGTAACTCTGGTAGTTTTTCGATTGCCTCGGAAAACACTGTAGCGTTGTCGTCGCCGGCGAAGTACGACAACCAGGCCGATGAATCAACAACATTCATATCCGATCTTCTTCCCTGACAACAGTGGTATCAATACCTTTAAGAAAGCCTTGCATTTCCTTCATGGGCTTGAGTGGAATCACCTCGATTCGGCCCTGATAGGACATGATCTGGACTTTCTGCCCCGACACAATGCCCATTGATTCACGAATTTCTTTAGGAATTACAATCTGATACTTCGGAGAAACGGTTACTTCAGTCATGACACCACCCATCGATAAGGAACTGGTATTACGATACCGTTATCGATGAACGAAATCAAGACACACAGCAGCTTACTCACCAAAAAAAGGCGAGTGAAGCCCATGATTTTAAAGCCGGCTTTTTTTGGAACATCAAGGTGATGAAAATACTCAAGAAACCTTAAATTGTCTGACCATTCTTTCCAGAGCCTCACTTAGCTCTGCTATACGATGGCTGGCTTGTGCAACTTGCTCAGCACCTAAAGCTGTGTCTTCTGAAACGTTTTGAATATTCAAAACATTATTATGAATTTCGTTAACGACATGGCTTTGCTCTTCGGCAGATCTGGCAATCAGGGTGTTCATATCAGTAATTGAATTAACTGATTGACTGATTGCATTTAGCGAATCGGTGGCATTCACCGCTTTTGAAACCAAGCCCTCGATACTGTTTCGATTTTGCTCCATGGAGGTGACCGCATGGTCTGAACCTTGTTGTAGTGAAGAAATCAGGCCTTCAATTTGTTTGGTTGAATCTTGGGTTTTTTGGGCAAGTGAACGGACTTCATCGGCTACCACGGCAAAACCTCTGCCCTGTTCGCCTGCACGGGCAGCTTCAATAGCCGCATTGAGTGCCAGTAGATTCGTTTGCTCAGCAATGTTTTTGATCACTACCAGCACCGTGCCGATATTTTCGCTGCCTGCTTTTAAATCTCTGATGACGGTGGTTGATGAATTAATTTCTGAAGCCAGTTGATTGATTGAACCTACAATTTCCTCAACGACTTTACGGCCTTTGTCAGAATCCTTGCCACCATTTATCGCTGCTGTGGAGGCTTTTTCAGCATTAATCGCCACCTCTTGAACAGTTGCTGTCATTTCGGTGATGGCTGATGCAACCTGGTTGGTTTCATTTTGCTGCTTCGCAACATTCTGGTTGGTTGCACTAGTAACAATTGATGTTTGTTCGGCAGCGGTTGAAAGCTCTTCAGAAGCTGAAGCAATTCCAACGACCAGAGTTTGCAGTTTTTCAACAAAATTGTTGAAGGTTTTGCCCATTGCACCGACTTCATCAGTGCTATCAAAATGCATCCGTCTGGTGAGGTCATTATCTTTCGCCATCGCACTTAGCGTGTTCATTACCTCTTTAATCGGCGTCACGATATTGCTGATGATGACTTTTGAAATCAGCAGACCAATGATAAGTGCAGCAGCAGCCAGACCGATTAGGCTGTACAAGCTTGCAGCTTGGACTTGCTGGACACCAGCAATCGTTCGCTGACTAATGTTGCCGATAGTGGCTTGCATGCTCTCAAGTGTGAGAAACAAATCTGCCTCAATTTCCTTTAAAGTTTGTTGCTCAGCTGCCGAGAGGTAACCGCCACCTGACATGCTTCCACCGCGTTGAATGACTTTAATCGCGCTATCAACATAGTTTTGATAATTTTCCTGCTGCTCCACGATTTTGGCCGTACTTTGTTCCAGGCTGGCGACGTCTGATAATAATTCAGCTTGCAAAGTTTTATTTTCAGCATCCTCCAGGATCGCCAGAATTTCCTGAAGTCCTAGAGCGTTTTTAATCGTAATATTTTCAATAACTTCAATATGGCCTTTAATCACACTGCGAGAAGCGCCTGATCGGGCATCAGCCAACAGTTCTTGTAAGGCTATGGTTTTTTTCAGTTGCAGTTGACTGGTTTGTGTAACGCGACTTTCCAATGGGATGGCCATTTCATACATCACATTAAATTCAGCAGAAATATCGTTCATTTTAACGATGGCCAATGCTGCAATAAGAATCTGCATCAGACCTAGTACGATAACTATGCTGAAGATTTTCTTGCCGATGGGAAGGTTATTAATAAACTGCATTTAAACTCCATGAAAAGGGCTTTATAACGAAAGTGAATATTAATGTTTGTAGCGGTTGCAAGCGGATTAAGCTTAATTTTTTTTCGATACTTTTTTCAAAAAAACACCATTCTTCATCTAATGTTGGCCCAGAAGATCAAAAAGCAAAAAATTGTACATTCATCGACCTTTTATAATTTTATTTATTGATAATTTTTTGAAGTGGTTTTTAAAAACCTAGTCATCCGAAAAACAACTGAACGTTGTCAACATAACAAACGAAAAAACGCCGGCTTAAAACCGGCGTTTTTGTTCAAGCGTTAACACTGCTCGTTTTATTTATCAGAAGTAAACTCCGGATAAGCATTCATACCACATTCGTGGATATCCATACCTTCCATTTCTTCCTCTTCACTAACACGTAACTTGGCGAATTTATTGATAATCGACAGTACGATATAAGAAGCGATAAACATCCACGCAAAGGTCACCACGGTACCAATTGTCTGACCCGCTATCGTTGCATCCGGGTTGCTGAACAGTACGGCAAAGATCCCCCAGATACCCGCTGACCCATGGACCGAGATAGCACCGACCGGATCATCAAGCTGCATTTTATCCAGCAAGATGACCGAGAACACCAGCACCACACCACCGACTGCACCGACAATTAAAGCCAGGCCTGGGCTTGGCAATAATGGTTCGGCGGTAATCGCCACTAGACCAGCTAATGCACCACTGATCGTCATGGTTAAGTCAGTTTTGCCAAACAGGAATCTGGCCAGCAATGAAGCCGCGACCATACCGGCTGCAGCCGCCATATTGGTGTTCACAAAGATTTTTGCAACGGCGTTAGCTTCTTCGATATTGGCGATTTTTAATTCTGAACCGCCATTGAAACCGAACCAGCCAAACCAAAGGATAAACATACCTAATGTTGCCATCGGTAAATTGGCACCTGGAATCGCATGAACTTCACCGTTTTTGCCATATTTGCCTTTACGTGGGCCAATGATGATAACGGCAGCTAACGCGGCGGCTGCACCGGCCATATGTACAACAACGGAACCGGCAAAGTCTTGGAAGCCCAGTTGATCCAGGAAACCACCACCCCATTTCCAGTAACCTTCTACCGGATAGATAAAGCCAACCATAAATACAGCAAAGATCAGGAACGGCCACAGACGCATACGTTCAGCAACGGCACCAGAAACAATCGACATAGTCGCTGCAGCAAACACCGCCTGGAAGATAAAATCAGCCATAGCTGAGTAATATGGAGCGCCTTCACCACCTGCTAAAACAGATTCGGTGCTGTTATCTTCACCAAGGAAGAAATCAATACCCGGAATCCACGAGTTAACAGGGTCAGCTGGGTACATAATGTTATAACCAACAACGAAATACACCAGGCAGGCAATACCATAGAGCAATACATTTTTATTAAGGATTTCGACAGTATTCTTACTGCGTACCAACCCTGATTCCAACATGGCAAAACCAGCTGCCATCAACATAACCAGCGCTGTACACATCAGAAAATAAAATGTGTCTAGCGCATAACTCACTTCTATTACAAGCGTATCCATTGTGAACTCCTAAATAGCAGCTTCGCCGGTTTCACCCGTTCTAATGCGAACGATTGATTCCAGCGGTGAAACGAAAATTTTGCCGTCACCAATTTTTCCGGTTTTGGCACTGGCTGTAATGGCGTCAATGGCTTTGGTCACATCCTCATCACTCACCACCAATTCAAGTTTTAATTTTGGTTGAAAATTAACCGTATATTCCGCCCCCCGGTACATTTCGCTATGGCCTTTTTGTCTTCCATAGCCTTTTACTTCGGTCACCGTAAGACCGGATACACCCACGTTATGAATGGCTTCTCGAACCAGTTCCAGAGCATGCGGGCGAACAATCGCCGTTATCATTTTCATTACTCGCTCCTGTTGATTTAAATGAAATAAATTTTCCCCCGACGAAACAATGAAATTTCTATGCCAAGATGAATAATTTATTAAAAACAGGTGGTTGGGATTTTTTGGCCCGCTAAAAACAGGAAAATATTCCCGATTTCCGCACCTCTACGGTTCGGGCGCACCAAAATGGTTCAATGATGATAAAACAGGCAAGCGCTAAACCAGCGAAACCCATCACTACTTTGGTTGAATGAGGAGTGTTTACTAAACAGCTTATTTGGAATTGTTTTGCTGAAACTTCCAGACTGCTGCCTCGAGACGGCTAGTCAAATTAAGTTTTCTAAGCAGGTTTTTGATATGCACTTTGACCGTTGAATCCGTGATTCCTAGCTCACGGGCAATGGTCTTGTTATTCATTCCAGCGGCGATGCAATCGAGTATTTGATTTTCCCGCTCCGTTAAATTGGCCGAATCGTTTGAGTTTTTGCTTTCAGGAAATAATGCTGCACGCGTCAGAATATCGGTGAGACGGTCCTGAATTATCGTCATGCCTTTGGTGGCTTTGATCAGGCTGTCACGCAACTGCTCTGGTTCCATATCTTTCAACAGATAACCATCGGCCCCAGCACGTAATGCTTCAAGTAAATCTTCTTCTGCATCTGATACGGTCAGCATCACGCAACTTGCTTGTATATCGGTGGCTTTGAGTCGGCGTAGCGTTTCCAAGCCATCCATACCTTTCATATGTAAATCCAGCAGGATCACATCCGGTAATAACTGCTGCGCCAAACTAATACCCTGCTCACCCGAGTCGGCTTCACCCACCACTTCAAAGCCCGGATCATCAGAAATCATCTGTCCTACGCCTTTACGGAACAAAGGGTGGTCATCAATCAGTAAAACGCGGATTAGGCTCTGTTTATCTTTCATCAGCTTATTGTGCCAGTTTGGGTTTAAATAAGAGTTGTACTCGGGTGCCGCCCCAACGACGACTCATCACTTCAATTTTGCCGCCGAGATTCTGGGCGCGCTCTTTCATAATAGTTTGTCCATGATGGTCATAGGTTTCAGTGCCGGGTTTAAATCCTACCCCATCATCGTCTAGCGTCAGTTCAATTTCACCATTGTCGCGAAGGCTTAATAAGATGCTGACATTGTCTGCACCAGCATGGCGCACGATGTTGGATAACGCTTCTCTCAACACATGCAACACATGAAACTCTTCATTGACCGTTAAACGGCAGTTCACCAGGCGATTATCCAGTTTTATCTGCAAGGATGAGCGCTGGGTAAATTCATCAATCGTCGCTTGCACTGCATAACCCAGGCCACGTAAATCCATATGCGCCCGAAAGGTCGACAATAACTCGCGTAATTCACGGTAAGCATTGTCCAATCCTTCGCGTAGTTCTTTAATAACGGCAGTTTGTTTCTGTAGGTCGGTGGTGGATTGCAAGCGTGAAACCTGAATTTTCATAAACGAAAGCGATTGCGCCAGTGAGTCATGTAATTCACGAGCAATCGCGGCACGTTCTTCCAAAATCGCCAGCCGCCGCCCTTCCGAGTCATAATTTTGATAACGATAACTAATTGCCAGCAAGCCGGTTAGGGTTTCCAATAAGGTGATCTCAGCAGCATCAAGTAATCTGGAGACCGGCATTTCCACCAGCAGAATGCCCAACTTGTCATGTTGCAAGGCAAATCCCAGCGCCGTGACATTCACAGTTTCTTTTTCCTGATTTTGCCACTCACCACTGAACATGCCGCCTGCCAGTAAGGTTTCGAGATGTTCTTCGCTCAGTTCAACCGGCGCATGATGTGAAAACAAAATCTGTTCGGTTTTGACCACGGTAGTTTGTGTCATGATTAATGCCACATTTTGCAGATCCAATGCCCGTTCCAGCGAATACAGCATACGGATCTGATTGGCTTCATTGGGTATTTCCTGCTGTACCTGCTCCACCCATTCTGCGAGAAAAGCCTGAGCAGTGATCAGCCGTTTTAATTGTGTTCCGGTACGCCGTGCCCAAGCCATTTCGGCTTGATAACCGCTTTGCTGCTTTTGCAGTTGTTCAATGGTATTTTCTAAACGGGTGATTTCATCTATGGTGGGGTGTCCGTTATCAGGTGTTGTAGATGGTGATAATGCAACGAGTCTAATCAAAAATAGCTGCCTCATATTCGCCATCAGATACGCCGTTAACAGCAAGAATACGATAAACACCGCGACCTGTAGCGCCAGCAGCCAATTGATTTTCTGCTCATTATCCTGCAGTTTTTGCATACTGGACGAATCCAGCAACGTCGCTGGACTCTCACTCTGAATGGCTTGTTGTTGAAGTTGTTCGATTGTTTGATACTGATTTTTTACACTGCTTGATTGCAACAGCGATAACATCAATATCAACCAGCAGCTGAGTAACATGCCACTCAGCAGAAAAATCCAACGTTGATACAACGATCTATGACGCCAAAGCTGGCGCAAACGTTGAAAATATCCGTTATTGTCCGACATGGCTTACTGAGACACGACTATGAAACATCGAATACCCGAGCAGAACTTCACGCCATTGTTATTATTTTTCATGTGGTTTGGCAGCCTCGGTGTTCTGTTTGGGTTATTGATTGTCTGGCAAAACAGTTTCAGCATCGATTCAACATTTCTCATATTATTCAGCGTCACGCTTATATTAAGTCTGACTGTGCTAATAAACAGTATTAAACCACTTGTTGGCAAGGCCATCAGCCGAAAAACCACATCTTCAGCCGATATTTCACATCAGTGGTCTACATATCTGCCATCTACAATGACTAGCCCGGCTGCCATTGTCGATGGCCTTACGCTTAAATATGCCAATCCGGCATTTTTACAATTGATCGGCATGTCAGAAATGCAGGATCTGATTATCGATATGCCACTTAATAATCTGATCCATCCTTCACACCATGCTCGCTTGGATACTATTTTCAGCAGCGAAAATAATGAATCATTGCCGGTCAGTAATATACGACTGCTGTGTTTTGATGGCAGCACGTTGCCGGCCGAACTCACAATCACCTCGTTGCAAATTGCCGGTTATCCTTTGGTTCAGCAATTACAAATCACCCCCAGTGATTTACAAGCTTCGGTAAATGCACCCACCGATCAGCAGCATTCCAACTTGTTGCTTGAACGACTTGAACAAACCATCTTTCATTTAAACACCGAAATGCAACTCATTCTGTTAACGCCTTTCTGGCTCAAGTTACTTGATTACACTGTTGAAGAGTCGTTAAACAAGCCGCTTATTGATTTTATTCACCCCGAAGATCAGGCACTGGCACAGGCCAGGCTTAATGGTTTGGCTGATGGCAAACGCCAGCGCACCCAACTAAATATTCGTATGCTCACCAAAAACGGCCTGTTGCAATGGGTAGATTTACGCGCCAACACTACTTCTTTATTACGAGGCGAACACAGCAGCATTATCGGCACGCTGACCGATATCAGTCGGCAGAAGCAGACCGAAGCCGCATTACGGGCCAACGCCAGATCCACGACCGATATGATCATGAACAATATTTCGGTGATGGTGTATCGCTGTAAAAATGATCGCTTCTGGAGCCTGGAATATGTCAGCAGTGGTTGCCATGAGCTGATTGAATACCAGCCTTACGAAGTCGTTAATTCGCAGCCGCACGGCTATATGAACTTGATGCATCCAGACGACAAACAACGCGCCTGGGATTATGTGCAAGGGCAGTTATTCCGTCAGCAATCGTTTCAGCTGATTTATCGGCTGGTGACTCGCTCTGGCAAAATCAAATGGGTCTTCGAACAAGGTAAAGGTGTATTTTCCAATGCCAATGAACTGCTGGCGCTGGAAGGTGTGGTCACCGAAATCCAGGCCAGCAGTGTTGAACAATTACAGCAAGGTTTGCAGCATATTGAATCACTCAATACCGCGAGTTAACTACTCCGGTTGAGTGCCTTTAGGCAAAACTTCACCATCGTCTTGCGGTTTCAACCATTCCAGAACATACGGCAAATAACTGTTCAGGCCTTTGTATTCCGCCAGATCCGGATGCAAACTGTTCAATACACGATACAGTCGTTTAATCCACCGCGGATACATTGCCAAATCTTCCAGACTGACCATATAAGTGCGGATGCTAAAGGCAATAGCATTACTGCGTGGCAGTCTGAATAAAGCTTGTAATTCCACCCGTAAATAGACTTTCTCTGCGACATTTTCAGCGGTGACCGAGACATTATCCGGTCCCCATAAATGCCATTTTTCAGAAGATGTATCTAATCGTGGATTAACACACATCCGCCAGTTAGTGCGTCTGACAGGGCTGCCATATTGCAGATGCAAAAGATATTTCAGTGCCCGATCAAAAATCCCCATTTCAGGTGCATGCGGAACCGGTGCATGCCATTCCTTGAACGACATTCCGGCATCAAATGCCACCGACCAGTCAGCCTGTCCAGTAACAATACCTAAATCAGCAAACAGATCATCATCGCGTTGATCCATAATCACCCAGTCGCCCTGTACCTGACGGCTGATAAATTCAAACGGCTCCATCGGCAACGTTGAGGTATCACCAAACACAAATTGTTGATCAATACCCAACGGTTTGTTCACCCAATGCCAGTTGTCACCATCCTGTGTCAGTTGAAACGATTCCGGATAGTCTTTTGCAAGGTTAGTCATTACCAGCTCAACCATATCCCACTGCGCATCCATCATATGTGGCAGTGCGACATAACGGCCATGATCATCTTCCAGCACAATGCGCCGTTCTTCGCATTCGGTCAGATAATGTTCATCAATATCAATGGCATATTCAGTCACGGCTCCTGGTGGACCGGCATCATGCGGCTCGATATTGACGCTGTACATATATTCGTCTTCATCAAACGGAAATGGAAAACGTCGGACCGATTCAGGTGAATTACTGAAGGTATAATCGTCACGTAAAGTTTCTTGTTTAAAAGCCATATTCATAGTGGTATTCCTCAAAGATTCACAACCATGCGCGAGCAATGTGCCCGTGAAACGCAGGGCATGATTTTGTTTGCACTGATTTTTTCAGCATCGGATAAATAGACGTCCTGATGGATCAGTTCACCATCACAGTCCACTACCTCTAATTCACAACGACCACATGCCCCGCCACGACATAAATACGGTGCATCAATACCCGCTTCTTCTAATGCTTCCAGCATGCTCATTTCACTGGGGACCACCACTTCGGTTTCCGACAGTTTTAATGAAACGATAAACGGCTCACCCGTTGCCGGGGCCAGGAATTTCTCGCTATGCAAGGCGTTTTCCGGCCAGCCCATTTCCTTGGCCATTAATAACAAGGAATTCACCATGGCATTTGGTCCGCAGACATAAACGTGTGAACCCAATGGTTGTTGAATTAATAACTCGGTGAAGTTGATTCGTTGGCCTTCGTCGTCGACATAAAAATGCACTTTGTCGCCACAGAGCTTTTTCAATTGATCACGGAATGCTGCCTGATCGGCACTGCGATACGCATAGTGCAACTCATAGGCATAACCGAGACGATTCAAATCGCTGATTTGTGACATGAACGGGGTAATGCCAATACCACCGGCCACCAGAATATGTTTTTTGGCCAATTTGTTAATGGAAAACAAATTGTTGGTGGGGTGATTTGCAGCCGTGAACCGGGTTTGACGTGTTCGTGCATAAACACCGAACCACCGCGAGACTTCTCTTGTTTACGCACTGCAATGGTATAACGACCATTATCACTGGTTGGTCCCATTAGCGAATAGGCATTACGGTGAACACGACCATCAATATTCATCGCAACGACAACATGACTGCCGCCGGAGAAATACGGTAATTTGCCGCCGTCTTCTAACTCAAAAGTAAACTGTTTAACTAAATCGGTGATAGGTTCCACCGCGGTGACGATGACATTTAACTGACTCATGGATAAATTTCCTCTGCTGCTGGAATGTCACCGGGTACTTCCGCGTCAATCATAAAGCCCATATAGGCGCCCATCAGCCGAGAAAAATGTTCTCTGACAATCAGGTGACGACCGCAGCCAGTGCAGACATGAATATTGTGATGAACATCTTCATTGGTAGTTTTGCAATGTACGCAATACAGGCGTCTGCCCAAACTGCCGCAAAGCTCCTTGAACACATTCTTGTCATCAACACCTGCTTCGCGTAACACCCCGGCAACTGACCAGATAAAGCCTTCGGTACCGGCCACATAAAACTGTGTCCCCATATAGCAACTGTCTAATGTGGTTTTCAGTGCTTCCAGTAATTCGGCTTGAGAATCACTGAGACTAATTGGCTCGTTAACCACTTTTTGCACGGTGACAGCATATTTTTCAGCCTGTGGATCAGCAGCGAGATACAGCACTGAAAGCGGTTCACGAGGCAGTTTTTGTTGAAACAATTTCAACAAGGCTTTACCACCCTCGCCTTCAGCAATCACCACATGATGCATAGCATGCTCTTGCCAGACTAACGTCCCATAGATGGGTTTACTCTTGATTGAATAGCCTTTTTCCATATTCAAACCTCCACATCAATGCGTTTGTTTACTTAACAGGATGCGTGCGTAAACGCATGGGATCATAAAATGGCGTTTTCACTATGGTGGCGTTAATCGGTGTATCGGCGGCAATCACCACTTTAGTACCGATATGCGAATAAGCCGGTTTGATATGTGCCAACGATAAGGATTGCATCAGATAACGGCTGAAACTCGGGCTGGTAATGACCCCGACTTCTTTATCATCAATCAGGATTTTGGCGCCCACCGGCACAGCACCGGGATAATCACAAGAAAGACCAACTTGTTTGACCCGTTCACGACCTTTCAAAGCCAACACCGCTTGTTTGCCGATGTAATCACCCGGTTTATCCAGATCGACGCACCAGTCCATGCCCACTTCCCACGGGGTGGTATCGCCTTCAGGCATATCAAATGGAAAGAACAATAATGCTGCTTCAACACGGGTCAGATCCAATGAGTCCCACGAGCAAGCAATCACGCCAAAAGGCTGACCTTTATCCAGAATGCTGTCCCACAAATAAATCGCATCAGCAGATGAACAATAAACTTCATAACCCTGCTCACCAGAATATCCACCGCGAGACAGCGTGACACTGCGGCCAAACAAAGTAGTTTCAACGTGTTTGAAATAGGCCAATTCCGCCAAATCAAAATCCAGTTCAGGATTCAATACGTCAATTGCTCTTGGGCCTTGCAATGACAGAATATGCACATCCATATCCTGTTCGACCAGAACATCTTCGCCTTCCGCCAGCTTAGCCAGAGTTTGTTGAGTGATGCCGCCGCCATGGGATAAACGGTATTTATCCTTGGCATCGCAAATCACCATAATGTCATCGACCAGCGCACCGGCCTCATTTACTTCACCAGCCAGGCGAGCACTGCCAGGTTCAAGTTTGGTGACATCAATGGTGACCAGTTGATCCAGAATTTTCAGTGCAGCGGGACCGGTGACATTAACAATATTCAGTCCGGACACATCATAGAGGCCAGCCCGGGTACGAACTGCGACGACTTCATCATGGGGATCGGTGTGATAAGACCAGGGAATCGGCATGTCATTCCAGGTATCTCCATCCAGCGTTGAACCCAGTTCACGGTGGCGCACATTGAGTATCGAATTTCTGCTCATCTGACTTTCATCCTGCTTGTTTAATGATGGTTAACAAAATTAACTGAAAGTCAGTATTGGCAACATTCTCAAGAGGGATTACTACCAAGGGGGTAGCTGTTTTGGCAGAGTTATATGCGGGGGTTATCAGTGTTGATGAGATACAAAAAAAAGGGGGCAGAGACAACCTTTAATTCACCAAACCTGAACAGAGGGGGGTAAAAACTCTTCAGGTCTGACTAATCAAAGGCAGCATCTGCCCTTTTCGGTCTAACGGTAAAGTAATCCGTTGCTAATAATTATTGGCGCCAGGGATCCAGTTGGTACCGGCTAATGGAACCCTTGCCATGGCAGCGGATTCAACCGTCAGTGCAACCAAATCTTCCGGTTCCAAATGACGCATATCGTTTTTACCGCAGGCACGTGCCAGGGTTTGCGCTTCCATGGTCAGCACTCGCAGATAGTTGGCCAGACGACGGCCACCTTCAACCGGATCCAGACGTTTACTGAGCTCAGGATCCTGGGTGGAAATACCAGCCGGATCTTTGCCTTCATGATAATCATCATAAAAACCGGCCGCTGAACCAATCGCTTTAAACTCTTCATCGTATTTAGGATCGTTACATCCCAACGCGATCAATGCCGCTGTACCGATTGCCACTGCATCCGCACCTAATGCCATGCACTTGGCGACATCAGCACCGTTACGAATACCACCGGAAACAATCAACTGCACTTTGCGGTGCATGCCCATTTCCTGCAATGCCTGAACCGCTTGAGGAATCGCCGCCATGGTCGGAATACCGACATGTTCGATAAACACTTCCTGTGTTGCCGCGGTTCCGCCCTGCATACCATCAACAACAATGACATCGGCGCCGGCTTTCACCGCCAGCTTCACATCATAATAAGTGCGTGTCGCACCGACCTTGATATAGATAGGCACTTGCCAGTCAGTGATTTCACGTAGTTCCAAGATTTTGATAGCTAAATCATCCGGACCGGTCCAGTCTGGATGACGACAGGCACTGCGTTGATCGACACCCATCGGCAAAGTACGCATTTTGGCAACACGTTCGGTGATCTTCTGCCCCAACAACATACCACCACCGCCCGGCTTGGCACCCTGCCCCAATACAACCTCAATGGCGTCGGCTTTGCGTAAATCATCCGGATTCATACCGTAGCGTGATGGCAAGTATTGATAAACCAGTTTGGTAGATTGACCACGTTCTTCCGGCGTCATACCACCGTCACCGGTTGTAGTAGATGTACCAACAGCAGACGCACCACGGCCCAAAGCTTCTTTAGCATTGGCCGATAAAGCGCCAAAGCTCATACCGGCAATGGTGACCGGGGTTTCAATCACGATCGGTTTTTTGGCAAAACGGGTACCTAATGTGACCTGGGTATTACATTTTTCACGATAACCTTCCAACGGGTAACGCGACATACTTGCACCCAGAAATAACAAATCATCGAAATGCGGTAACTTGCGTTTGGCACCCCAGCCACGAATGTCGTAGATACCGGTATCGGCTGCCCGGCGAATCTCGGCCATAGTCGAGCGATCAAAGGTTGCTGACTCACGGAGTTCGGTAATGTATTTCGTTTTTTCACTCATAATAAATTCCTCGTAAAATCAGCTTTAATACGCCGAAGCGTTATCGACTTTAAAGTTGTATAACTGGCGTGCAGAGCCATAACGTTTAAAAGCATGAGGGTCTTCATCCACCCCGGCACGCTTCAGCACTTCGCTCAGTTCCTCGATATGCTCATCGCGCATTTCTTTGGCAATACAATCTGCACCCAACGATTTCACTTCGCCTTTAACATAGATGTGGACTTCATAAAGCGAATCGCCCAAGGCATCACCGGCATCCCCACAAACCACGAGGGTTCCAGCCTGTCCCATAAAGCAGCTCATATGACCAACATTACCGGTCACGACAATGTCCGAACCTTTCATGGAAATGCCACAACGTGAACCAGCATCGCCTTCGATGACCAACAGCCCACCAATTGAGGTAGCCCCGGCAGAAGAGGAGGCATTTCCTTTTACACGAACACTGCCTGACATCATGTTCTCTGCCACACCTTGGCCGGCACTGCCGTGAACCACGATATCGGCTTCTTTATTCATGCCACCGCAGTAATAACCGGCATGGCCCTTAATATCGACTTTGAGCTTCTGATCAAGTCCTACGGCCAGGTTGTGCTGTCCTTTGGGATTAAGCACTTCCCATTCAGTTTCGGTGCACTGTTTAGCTTGATCGTGTAACGCCTGGTTTAAGTCACGCACCGTTTGTGTTGCTAAATCTACTGTTCTCATTGTGTTCCCCTTACTGTTCGCCGATCACTTATCACCACGTTCCCAGACGTAAATCGTCGCGGGTTCAGGTTCCCATACCTTGGCATTCTCAATACCAGGTAAAGTGGTCAGCGCTTGATATTCAGATGCCATGGCAACGTAGTCATCGGTTTCAGCAATCACCGCTGGTTTGCAGGCAATCGGATCACGCACCACGGCAAAGCCATTTTTTGTGCCGATGGTGAAGGTGTAAAAACCATCCAGATCCTGCAGTGCATGCTCCAAAGCCTGATTCAGACTGTCACCCTGTTGCAGGCGATAGGTCATATAGCCCGCTGCGACTTCAGTGTCATTGTCCGTATCAAAGTGAATGCCTTCGCGTTTTAATTCAGCACGCAGACGGTTGTGGTTGGATAACGAACCGTTATGTACCAGACACAAATCCATGCCGGTTGAGAACGGATGGCTACCGGCCATCGTGACAGCAGATTCTGTTGCCATACGGGTATGGCCGATAATGTGACTGCCTTTCATCTGACCCAGTTTGAACATCTCAACGATGTTTTCTGGCAGACCGACTTCTTTCAAAATCTCAATGGATTTACCGGCACTCATCACCATGACGTCATGAGCATTCTCATGCAAATAGGCGATGGCATCGTCGGCATCAGCCATCAGCTTCAATACGGCGACTTTGCTGTTTTGAAACCAGTCGACTTTGGTCGAAAATGCGGTTTCCAGACGTTTAGCCAGCCCAGCCCAATCATAATTTTCATCTTCATGACGCAGCGTTAATTTGACAGAGTCATCCGCTACTTCATCACCATAAATCGCAAAACCAGCACTATCAGGACCGCGCTCAGTCATCGCGATCAGCATGGGAACAAACAATTGTCCCAGTTGGCTTTCCAGCGACTCGTTTTTTAAATATAGGCCGACTATTCCACACATAATTAATACCTCTTCAATAACTGCTTGATAAACCGATTAGAAAAACTCGGCGTAGCGTTTGCGTTCCCAATCGGATACATGACGTGAATATTCAATCCACTCCATGCGTTTTACTTTGATAAATTCATCGACGATTTCTGAGCCCATTTTTTCTCTGAGCACACTGTTGGCGGCCAAAGCATCCAATGCTTCGTTGAGGTTTTGTGGTAACACCCCGATGCCTTTTTCTTTCAATTCAGCTTCACTTAAATCGTATAAATTGATGTTGTGTGGCGCGCCTGGATCCAATTCGCGTTCAACACCGTCCATACCGGCAGCAATCAATGCGGCATGCACTAAATATGGATTACAGCTGGAATCCGGTAAGCGGAATTCAAGACGGCCATACGGAATACGCACCATCGCCGAACGGTTGTTATCGCCGTAACAGATATAAGCTGGTGCCCAAGTCGCACCGGAAGCGGCTCCGCCAACTACCAGACGTTTGTAGGAATTCACAATCGGCGCAGCAAAGGCACATAAAGAATCCGCGTGATGCAGCAAGCCACCGATAAAGTGATAAGCCATTTTTGACAGGCCCATGCCATTGACATCGCTGTCATCGTTAAAAAGGTTTTTGCCATCTTTGTCAGTGATCGACAGATGGAAGTGCATGCCATTACCGGTACGATCGGAGAATGGTTTTGGCATAAACGAACAAACCATATCCATACCGTTGGCAATTTCACCTGCCGCCATGCGTACAAAGGTAAAGCGGTCAGCCGAGGTCAACGCATCGCTGTAGGTATAGTTGATTTCAAACTGGCCGTTAGCATCTTCATGGTCGATTTGATAAACATCAAAATCCACCTGTTGCAGTGAATCGACCAGTGATTCGAGAAAGTTTCTTGAACGGGATAAACCTTTGTAGTCGTAGCAAGGTTTATCCAGCAAATCGCTCTCATCGACAGGTAGTAACGCGCCATCTGGACCACGATTAAATAAGGAAAATTCCGGTTCCAGACCGGTATTTAAGGTCCAGCCGTTATCCGCCAGCATGCTCAGTTGTTTTTTCAACACCACACGGCTGTCGTAAGGATGTGGTTTACCATTAACATGACCATCGCAGACAATGCGGGCATAACCCGGCTGCCACGGCACAATCGATAAAGTGCTCAAATCACCACGAGCCAGAAAGTCAGGGCCATGTGGTTCCATGCCCAAACCCCACACTGCAAACCCGGCAAAGCCTGCGCCTTTTTCCACGACATCTTGCAGACAACTGGCCGGCACAGATTTGGTTTTGGCGACCCCGTGAATGTCTACAAACTGGGCCAGCACATATTTGATGTTATTGGTTTCGAGAAACTGTTTTGCTTCTGCTAACGATTTCATAAGCCTTTCCTTAATGTTGAGATCTGCAATCGGTTAAATCTTTGGATAAAAGTGATGCAATCCCACGCTCCGCCGCCTGCCTGTTCAATAATGCTCAGCAAGGTCTTCCACAGATAAGGTCCGTAAGTTCCATCACACCAGAGTCGATAGATGCGCTCTCCATTAAGCGTTTGGCTCAGCAACGTTGCTGACACCCCTGCAATGACTGTCATGACCAGGTGGTTTTCTGTTGCCAGTTCGGCCACCAGATCGATTTCACAAATTTCTGCAAATAATGGTTGGATATGGTTTCCGGTCAATATGAAAGCCGCGTCGTTGCGACTGACTTTGTGCACGCCCTCTGCAGATGAGAGCTCACTGACCGATGGTTTAACGTTGGTAGTTTGGTCTTCAATTAAAAATTCACTGTTACCCAGTCGCATCACCAGACGATCTGCTTCGAAAAGCCATTGATTCGCATCGGCTGGCAAAGCAATGCCTTGTTGTTGCAAGTAACTGGCGGCTTGTTTTCCTTTTATGCTGACTCGTTCAAACGCACTGACATCGCAGATAGCCAAGACTTCAACACGTTGTGATTCAATAGCTTCATCAGCAAACCTTACTGCCGTCAGCATGCCGTTAACCTCAGCCATTTGCGGGTTTTGGCTAGCCTGAGCGAAGGCGATTGGGCTTTTTAATAGGGTCGATTTCATCAGTAAGCTTTCCTATGCACTTTTGGCCAGTTCAGTGGGTGACTGAATCACGGTGGCGGCAATCAAATCCCCGGCATCATTACGAATCTCAAACCGGCTGCCGGTTTGGCGTTTTTCCGGTGGCACAAAGGCAATACCAATCACTCTCTTCAAATAAGGGCTGTAGGCAATACTGGTAATACGTCCTGCGATATCGCCGTTATCAATCACCAAGTTGCATTCGTTGGGTAGGTCACCAGCAAAATCGCTATCCAACACAAAATTCACCAGCGTTTTATTCAGTGGTTTTTTGGCGATAATTTTTAAGCTGCGTTGACCGGTAAAAAAGGCTTTATCCATGGCGATCAATGGCTCAGCATGTGCTTCAAACGGATTGGTTAATCCATCAGTGTCATGCCCAATCAGATGATGTCCCATTTCCAGTCTGAGCAAACGCTGAGCATCGGTGCCATAAGCCATCAGGCCAAATAACGCACCGGCTTGCATCAATTGATTCCAGACGTATAAACCTGCAGCGGCTGGCAGATGAATCTCAAAAGCCTGTTCAGCGACGAAGGCCACACGCAGCAACAGACATTCAACATCTGCCACCTTGGTTTCCACCACACTCCCCGTTGGGAAAGCGTTAGCAGATAAATCCACTGTAGTTAATTGTGACAAAATATCTGCCGACGCCGGACCTGCAATGGTCATGGCTGCTTTAACCCCAGTCAGATTGGCTAACGACACCGACAAACCGCTGATTTGTACTTCACGTTGTAACTGGCGATATACCATTGCGGAATTGGTGGTGCTGGTGGTCAGATAAAAACGATCTTCTGCCAGTCGGCAAGCCAGACCGTCATCGACCATCACCCCCGCTTCATCGAGCAGCATGGCGATGCGGTATTGACCAACTTTCTGCTTGGCGAATTTGCCGGTGTAAACCCGTTCAAGAAACGCTGCCGCGTCTGGACCATAGACTTCGATCTTGCCCAAGGTGCTGTTATCAATCATTCCGGCTTTAGTGCGAACGGCCATGGCTTCCTGTTGCATTGCCTGTTGTGCCGTCAGCTGACTTCCCGCTGGCAGATAATAGGACGGACGCATCCACAAACCGGCAGCGGTCATTATTCCGCCATTTTCAATGTGCCATTCATGGATCGCGGTATAACGATGTGGATGAAATCCACGACCGCCCAAGTGGCCTATTGGCGTTGGATGAAAAAAGGGTCTGGCAGTTGTCGTGCCGATTTTCTCTACCGGCAAATCACGAATCCGCGCCAGGATGCGAATCGCATTCATATTGGAATGTTTGCCCTGGCTCGGGCCCATGCCAACTGTGGTGAAACGTTTCATCAACTCAATGTTGTCAAAACCTTCTTTGGCGGCATTGATAAAGTCTTTAACCTGAATGTCTTCATCAAAATCGACAAAGTTTTTGCCTTTCGGATGATTGACCACCGGATAAGCATGGCTAGGTGAAATGCCCTGATGTTGTTTTACTTCAACAGTGGCAACCGATTTACCCAAATAATTCAACGCTTCAGCAGCGGCACGTTGTCCATCCAACTGACGTTGGTCTAGTTCAAATATGCCATTGACCTTACCGGCAGCAAACACGCCTTCCGGCAGTTCTGCTGGCACAAACTGTTGCACCGTATTATCAAAGCGCATTTTGGTGCCCGCTTGATATAACAATGCAGCAGCAGGCGCCCAACCGGCACTCATTGCCACGCCATCACATTTAAGACGGATTTTATTTTTGGTATCAGCTTCTGCCATCAACTCGTCGTAAGGACAGATAACCACTTCCGAAACACCCAGTTTTTGTTTGGAAGCAATGACTTCATAAACGCAGCTGGCTTTATGCACAGCGACCTGTTTGCTTTTAAGCTCAGTCACCAATGGCGAGCTACTGCCTTCGCGGCGCATATCAATCACTGCCAGCACATCCACACCGGCCGCCAGTAAATCCAATGCTGTGCGATAACCGTAATCGTTGGCTGTAACTACCACACCTTTATCAAATGGTTTGACGGCATAACGATAGATTAAGCGCTGTGCAGCAGAACCCATCATCACCCCGGGTAAATCATTATTACGAAATACTGGCGGTTGTTCGAAAGCACCACTGGCCACAATCAGTGCTTTGGCACGAACTTTAGTGATACCAGTAGTTTCGACGATCGGTACTAGATGATCGGCGTAATAACCTGCGGCATAGGCGTTGGTGATTAGGCGAATTTTGCTATAGCTTTCAACAGCACTGAGTAATGTTGTTAATTGGCTAACTGAATCAGTAGCCATGTCATAAGTCAGGCTGCCACCAGCTTTGGCATTTTCATCAACAATAATGACTGACAAACCTTGCTCAGCCACACTGATTGCAGCTGACAGTCCGGCAATACCAGCACCAATGATCAACACATCGCAATGTGCATGCTGTTTAGGTTTAGGAATTCTCGGGTAATTAAAGTTCACCTCACCCAAACCAGCCGCTTTACGGATCTTGTCTTCCCAAAATGGGAAAAACCGGCGTGGCGTATGAAATGCTTTGTAATAAAAGCCGACTGGTAATAACGGCGAAATTTTATCGATAAACTGGCTTCTGTCTTTTATTACACCGCCAGTGGTATTCACCGCTGTCAGCTGCATATCGGCTTGCACCGGCCATACATCAGCACGGATATTGGTATCTATACCATCGGTCATCAACGCGTTTACGTCATGATTTGCCAGCGTCAGAATGCCGCGGGCCCGGTGATATTTGAAACTGCGTCCTAAAACCTTGATGCCATTGGCCCATAGAGCACTACTAATGGTGTCGCCTTCAAAGGCAGTAACTTGCTGGCCTTCGTAGCTGAAGCTAAAAGGCTTATCGCGCTGGATCCATTCAGTCGATTGCGTCGTTAATCTTGAACTCATACAGCAACCTCCCGTTTAGGGAACAGATAGGTGCGGCTGACTTTGTCGGTAATCGTATTACGTTCTGCTATAAACCAAGTGCCACTGGGCATGTGATACCACCATTCTTTTTTATAACCAGGCGCGCCACTGCGGTAATGCACATAGGCTGCCCACTGTTGATCGGTGCAACTATCTGGATCAGGCATGGTGCGAAATTCACCGCCATAGCTGAATTCGCTCAGAGGTCTGATTCCATTAACAGGACATTGCAGTAATTTCATTGCGATACTCTCGTTTAATGGCCGACTGAAGCGGCACCTTTTTCACCGGTCAATTCGTAGTCTTCGAAACGCGACAAACGAAATGACTTAATTAAATCTGGCGCCATATCCTTGGCAATGGTCTCTGCCATGGTTTTGCCACTGATTGGCGTGGCTTTGAAACCCCAGGTTCCCCAGCCGGCATCCAGATAGAAACCTTCTATCGGTGTTTTGCCCATGATGGGTGCGAAGTCTGGCGTTAAATCTGCCATCCCCGCCCATTGGCGAACCACTTTGACGTTGGAAAGAAACGGAAACATATCGGTGATATGCGAGGTCAGCCCTTCCACAAAATCCAGCGATGAACGTGTTGAGTGCATTTCATATGGATCTAAAGATGAGCCCATAACCAACTCGCCACGTGAAGACTGACTGACATAAACGTGCAGACTGCCTGATACCAAAATGGTATCGAGCCAAGGTTTCATTGGCTCAGTTACACAGGCTTGTAATGGATGAATGACGATTGGTGTTTGTAAATCCACCATCTGAGTAATACGTGGCGTGAAACCAGCTACCGCTGACAGGACTTTGTTAGTGCTGATATAACCATTATTGGTTTGAACGCCGCAGACCTTGCCGCCTTTGACGTCAATACGGGTAACTTCGGTATTCTGGAATATTTCTACCCCAAGCTGATCGGCACCGCGGGCATAACCCCATGCCACACCATCATGTCGAGCAACTGAACCCGGAGCGTGATAAAGCGCGCCTAAAATAGGGGCTTGACCGCTGCAGGAGATATCTAATTGCGGGCAGGCTTTGGAGATTTCTTCTGGGCCAACCACATAACTTTCGACACCAACATGTTTATTGACCTCAGCCCGCCAGCGCATGGTGCGCATTGCTGATTCGGTATGAGCCAGAGTGAAATGTCCACGATTGGAATAAAACAGATTCAGATCCAGCTCTTCGGACAAACCTTCGTAAATTTTTACGCTGGCGTCGTAAAACTTAACGCCTTCCGGAGTCAGATAGTTGGAACGGATAATCGTCGTGTTACGTCCAGTATTTCCGCCACCGATATAGCCTTTTTCTAATACCGCTACATTGGTAATGCCGTAATCTTTGGCCAGGTAATAAGCAGCCGCCAAGCCGTGTCCACCCCCGCCGATGATAACGACGTCATAGGTTTTCTTAGGCTCTACGCAGTCACGGAAAAAGCGTGGTGCCGGGTGTTCCCGACTAATTGCGTATTTCAACAAACGTAACGGCATGAATCATCCTCTTGCTGTTTTGCCATCCCATCTACTACCAAGGGAGTAGT
Organism: Methylophaga muralis; assembly: GCF_001720165.1. GTDB lineage: Bacteria > Pseudomonadota > Gammaproteobacteria > Nitrosococcales > Methylophagaceae > Methylophaga > Methylophaga muralis. The sequence goes on along the minus strand of NZ_MCRI01000012.1, from coordinate 9,815 downwards.
TTTCTCTACCACCTTTTAAGTAAACTTTATTTCACCTCGTGAAACTTTAGCTCTATTTACGCATTTGTGTTTTTGACTGTCAATAGTTTTGTTAAACTTTGTTTCACTATATGAATCAAATAGCGCAGAACAAAATAAAATTTCGTGTATGATCAAGGCACTGTGTGGCGAACAAGGAAATCTATGTGAACGATAAAACTGAATTAACTGGAATGGAGTCCGCGCCGAAATTGCTGGATAAGCATCTTGGCAACACATTGCGGCACTTACGTTTAGAGAATGGACTTACCATTGCCGAAGTCGCCGAACGGGCTGCGTTAAGTCGTGGCATGTTGAGCAAAATTGAAAACGGCTTAACCTCCCCTAGTCTGGAAAAGCTCGAACATTTAGCCAATGCGCTAGGGGTCACACTGTCAAAACTATTTCATGATTACGACACGCCAAAAGGCGGTGCTCAATATGTCAAACATGGTGAAGGTATGGAAGTGGTCAGACGCGGCACTAAATGCGGCCACACTTATCATCTGCTGGCCTATGATCAAGGTCCGAAAAAGCTGTTTGAACCGTTTTTAATCACTTTGGAAGAACAAGGTGAAATCTTTGCACCGTTTGAACATCCCGGCACTGAATTTATTTACATGCTGGAAGGCCGATTGGAATACACCGTTGGCGATGAGCTCTATGTATTGGAACCGGGAGATTCTTTGACCTTTAATGCCGAGCAACCACATCGTCCAGAAAATATTCTGCAAATGCCGATTCGTTATCTAGCAATAATTTATTACGACAGTCTGGATAGTACGACGGACATTGAGTTATAAAAAAAACCGGGGACATGCCCCGGTTCTCAAGTTTTCTAGTCAACAGCTTTTAACCAATCTCAATTAACACTTCACCCGGCGTAACCCGATCACCTTTAGTGACATGAATCGCTTTGACCTCACCGGCAATATTGGCCAGTAACTCTGATTCCATTTTCATCGCTTCAATAATCATCGTTGATTGACCGGAATTTACTTTATCGCCAACGTTGACCAACACTTCAACGACATTGCCTGGTAGAGGTGTGGTGATATGACCAGGATCGCTAGCTTTTTTACGGCCTTGTTGAGCACCATCTGAAACGAATTCGCTGATGGTTTCGAATATAACTTCTTCCGGCATACCATCAACAGATATGTACATTTTGCGTTTACCGCCGCCAACATCACCGACACCAGTAATAGCAACATCATAAGTTTCACCATGAACATCGACTTTAAACTCAGTCGAAACGGTGCCTGGAGCTTTGCCTTTGCTCTCTGGAATCAACGGTTCTGGTTGCAAAGTGCCATCCAGACGTTGTTGCAGAAATTCACGACCAATGTCCGGGAACATGGCAAAGGTTAATACATCTTCTTCGCAAGTCGCCAAATCACCAATCTTGGCGCGCAATTTTTCCATTTCCGGTGCAATAGAATCTGCTGGACGAGATTCCATCACCGTTTCATTCCCAATAGCTTTACGTTGCAGTTCAACATTAATCGGTGCCGGAGGCTGGCCGTAACCACCCAACAGATAACGTTTTACTTCATTGGTGATGGTTTTATAACGCTCACCACTCAATACGTTATATACCGCCTGAGTACCGACGATTTGTGAGGTTGGCGTGACTAATGGTGGAAAGCCCAAATCTTCACGAACTCGAGGGATCTCAGCAAACACTTCACGAATACGATCTAAGGCATTCTGCTCTTTAAGCTGATTGGCCAGATTAGACATCATGCCACCGGGCACCTGATTGATTTGGACTGACACATCTTCGCGGGTGAATTCGCTTTCAAACTGATGATATTTTTTACGAACTTCACGGAAATAATCGGCAATTTCACCCAGTAAATTCAAATCCAGACCGGTATCCCATTCAGTGCCTTTTAACGCCGCGACCTGACTTTCAGTGGCCGGATGACTGGTGCCGCCAGCAAACGCTGATATCGCGGTATCAATCCGGTCAACACCCGCTTCAATGGCTTTTAACTGACACAGCGGTGCCAAACCTGAAGTGGAATGACTATGAATCACCAATGGCAAATCCACAGCTGATTTAATCGCTTTGACCAACTCATAGGTAGGATACGGTGCCAAGAGACCTGCCATATCTTTGATTGCAATGGAGTCGGCGCCCATATCACGAAGGGTTTTGGCCTGTTCGACAAATAACTCAGGCGTATGTACTGGGCTGGTGGTGTAGCTGATGGTGCCCTGTGCATGTTTACCAGCATCTTTCACCGCTTTTAAAGCGGTTTCCAAATTTCGCATATCATTTAATGCATCAAACACCCGGAACACATCAATACCATTTTCAGCGGCTTTGGCAACAAACGCCTGTACCACATCATCGGCATAATGCCGATAACCCAACAGGTTTTGTCCACGTAACAGCATTTGCAGACGCGTGTTAGGTAACATACCGCGCAATAACCGCAGGCGCTGCCAGGGATCTTCTTTCAGATAACGTACGCAGGCATCAAATGTCGCCCCGCCCCACACTTCCAATGACCAGTAACCAACTCGATCCAGCTTTTCACAGATCGGCAACATGTCATCAGTACGCATACGGGTGGCAATCAATGATTGATGTGCATCACGCAGCGTCACATCAGTAACTTGAATTTGTTTCATTACAATTCTCCGGCTAACTTGTTTACCAGCCTGCATGCGCGGCGATGGCGGTAGCCAATACCAGTGCCAATGCGGTGGGATGACGTTTATCTGAATAGGTCAGTAATTCGGGATGGGCAGCAACAAAGCTGGTATCAAATTTTCCTGCTCTGAAATCAGGATGTTTGAGGATTTGTTGGTAATAGCTGGCCGTAGTTTTAATGCCATGTAACCGCATATCATCCAGAGCACGACGGCCACGATCGACCGCATCTTCCCAATCCAAAGCCCAGACCACCAGCTTCAAACACATTGAGTCAAAATAAGGCGGAATTTCATAACCGGTATAAATCGCGGTATCGACTCGAACACCTGGGCCACCCGGTGCATAGTAATGGGTGATTCGACCAAAGCTGGGCAGGAAATCATTTTTCGGATCTTCGGCATTAATCCGGAACTGCAAAGCAAACCCACGGTAATGAATATCTTCCTGACGGTATCTTAAGGTTTCACCGGCCGCGATGCGTAATTGTTCGCGAACGATATCAATACCGGTGATCTGTTCGGTAATGGTGTGTTCAACCTGAATTCGGGTATTCATTTCCATGAAATACACCTGATTGCCGGTCAGCAGGAATTCAACGGTTCCGGCATTTTCATAACCCACCGCTTCAGTCGCTTTTACTGCCAGCCCACCGATATAGTTTCGCTGTTCCGGGGTGAGTTGTGGGCTTGGGGCGATTTCAATCAACTTCTGGTTACGCCGTTGAATGGAACAATCACGTTCGTATAGATGCACCACATTGCCATGACTGTCAGCCAATACCTGCACTTCGATATGCCGTGGGTTAACGATACATTTTTCCATAAACACTTCAGCGGAGCCAAAGGCTTTGGTCGCTTCGGAAATAACCCGGGGAAATTGTTGTTTGAGTTCAGCAGGCGTATCACAACGGCGAATGCCTCGACCGCCGCCACCGGAAGTGGCTTTGATCATGATGGGGTAACCAATCTCTTCGGCAACCGTTAATGCTTCTTCAATGTTTTCGAGGTTACCGTCTGAGCCAGGGGTAATGGGAACACCAGCTTTTCGCATACTATCGCGAGCAGCGGTTTTATCACCCATTTTTTCAATGACAGAGGCTTTAGGGCCAATAAAGATAATGCCGTTTTGTTCGCAAAGACGGGCGAACTTGGCATTTTCAGAGAGGAAACCATAACCGGGATGAATGGCATCACAGCCTGTTTCTACCGCCAAATTCACCAGACGAACTGGGTCTAGGTAACCTTCAAGCGGGTTTTCACCCAGGGAATAGGATTCATCGGCACGCTTAACATGCAAGGCATAGCGATCCGGTTCGGTATAAATAGCCACTGAACGAATACCCATTTCCGAGCAAGCTCGGACAATTCGTACAGCAATCTCACCACGATTAGCGATCAGGATTTTTTTTAACATAGCTCAGCCTCGGCCAAATTTGTGGGCAAAGCGTAAAACAAAATACTGATAAACAAAAATCAATTAAATATAATTCATCGATAAGTTAAAACTTATCAATCCCCCAATAGGTGCAAGATCATGGCGCTCAGCTTCAACAATTATTATCCCGGCTGTCTTTCAGACAAATGCAGGTATTTCAAGCGGTCTATCAATACAAAGGTTACCGCAAAGCCGCGGAACACCTTGGCCTGACGCAACCTGCGGTGAGCTCCCAAATGCGTCATTTGGAAAATGCTCTTGAGCAACCATTATTCGAATATATAGGCCGCCAACTGTATTGCACTGAAGCCGGTGAACGAGTGGCAAGTTTTATCGAAAGGCTATTCGGGCAGATGAGTGAGTTACAAACCGAATTGAATTTGTTGCGCGAAGCGCTTTCGGGTGATTTAAAGCTCTGTGTTGTTACTTCTGCTCAGTCGGTATTGCCCTTTTTATTGAGCAGTTTTCTCGAAGAGTTTCCAGCGGTTAATGTGCAGATTGAGGTGGTCAATCGGGCCCAGGCATTGGATCGATTAAAACTGAATGTGGATGATTTGGTGATAATGGCCATGGTACCGGAGGGGCGGTCGTTAAGCACATTGCCGTTTTTAGACAATGAGTTAATTCCAGTTTTAAACATTCACCATGCTTTAAATAGTCGGGAGATGATTTCCGAAAAACTTTTTTTTGCTGAACCGATGCTAATAAGAGAGAACGGTTCCGGTACACGATTTGCCTTAGAGCAACACTGTCAGCAACACCGACTACAGCTCAATCCGGTTATGGAATTTGGCTCAAATGAAGGTATCAAACATGCTGTGATGGCAGGCCTTGGCGTCGCTGTTTTGCCGAAATTAACGGTATTGGCTGAATTACAAACCGGTAAATTGAAAACCCTATCAATACAAGATTTTCCTATTCGTCGTACCTGGTGTCTGGTTCATCCAATGGGTAAATATCCATCTCGCGTTGCCCAGGCATTTATTGACCATGTTTATGCCAGACTTGAAAAAATTCATGCGCATTTTCGTGACGTTTAGACATCTCGTAATTGACAAGGAAGATCACCTCAATCACATTCTCTTAATAAACACTTAAAGTTGGTATTTATATACTTAAAATACGAGATAAGGTTCTCGTTCATATAAGAATATTCTGGGCACACAAAGGAGAGTGAAATGATTAATGACAACAGCGAACGCTATGGTTCTATCACGCGGTTTTTTCATTGGGTTATGGCAGTATTAGTGCTGCAGCAGTTTTTTAAATTCGCCGATCGTATTAATGAGGGAGAACATTGGTTGGGTGACACATTCGGACCCTGGCATGTTTCTATCGGTGCCGTAATCCTTATTCTGGCTGTTGTACGATTACTATGGGCGTTGAAACAAAAACCGCAACGACCAATTAATCCGGGATTTGACGGCGTGATTGCTAAAATCGCTCATCGGTTAATGTATTTCTCTATGCTTATCATGCCGTTTCTGGGAGCATTGTATATTCACGGTAAAGGTTATCCAGTAAAAGTGTTCGGCTATGAACTTATTGGCCAACCTGCTGATGAAGTTCCTTGGGCTCTTGCTCTCGGTGAATGGCACTCTCCTTTTGCATTTCTACTGATATTTCTGGTGATCGCCCATATTGCAGGGGCTTTGTATCATCACTTTATCCAGAAAGATACTGTATTAAAACGCATGATTGGTTAATACTAAAACCACAAAAAAAAGCCTTGCAGGATGAACCTGCAAGGCTTTCAGTTTGGTCAATTAAATCTTAAAGCTGGCTTAACTGTTCTCCAATTTTGCCAGCCAATTCTGCATCATTTTCTTCATTGGCCATTTGCTCGGCACGTTCAAATGACTGGCGAGCTTCTGCAGGCATTTTTAACGCGACGTATAAACGTCCCAGATGATAATGGAATAATGCTATAGCATCATTGCTTGAGGCCGCTCTTTCTAAAGCGGGTCTGGCATCTTCATAATTACCCAGTTTGTAATTCACCCAACCAAATGTGTCGGCAAAATAAGGCTGTTCAGAATCACGAAAACGGCTTGATAATACCAGCGCTCGTTGCAAATTCTCTGGTGATTCAAACTGATCGGAGAGCAAGCTGGAAAGATTGTTTGCAGCAACATCTATTGAAGGATCACGTGCAATAACTTCTTCATATAACCGACGTGCTTGTTCAAACTCTTTTTTGGACTCATGGGTAGAGGCTAACTGCATAGCTAACTGATTGTCTTCAGGTGTTTTTGCCAGCCCTTCTTCAAAAGCTGCGATTGCTGCATCCGGTTCACTATTCAGATAATGCAGGTTAGCTTTCAAACTGTATCCCGCTGTCCATTCATCATCATTTGCCAAAGCACGATCAATGGTGGCAATGGCTTCTGGTAAATTATCTTCCGTACGATAAAAGTCTGCCAACACCAGATAACCATTGGTCAACTCAGGGTACTGGGCAATATGATCATTCAGAAAAGTTACAATTTCTTCTTTCTGATCTTGTTGATAATAAATAGCCATCATTTGTTGCAATGCTCTAGTGAGATTTGGATCTATCTTCAGTGCAGCCTCATATTCAGCAATGGCTAAAGTATTATCATTCAAACCTTGATACATTTGGGCGGTCAACAAATGAGTTAATGCAGAGCTATCCGCTAAACCATCCAGCGCTTGCTGAGTTCCAGCCCAGTCACGTTTTAGAATCCGAATTTGGGCCAACGCCTGTAATAGGTTCTCGTTGCCGGCATTACCATCTAATGCTCTGACTAAAACCTGTTCGGTACGGTCTAAATCATTGCCTCGCATTAATACGCTAGCAACAGATAATGCGGCCTGTGCATTTGTCGGGTTAACCGATAATGCCTGACGGAAACTATTTTCAGCCAACTCAGAAGAGCCAGTTAATGCATAAGCTTGAGCTAATAACACCATTGCTTCATCAAGCTCAGCATTATTTCGGATCAAAACCCTTAAATTGCTGATAGCTGGATCTATTTGTTCGTTTCTCAATTGCAACTTAGCTTTTAATAATAATGCTTGTTCATGCTCAGAAGAGACAGCCAAAATATCATTTACCATAGTTTCAGCTTCTTCGAACTGGCCTTCCTGAGCTTTAATTCCAGCAATACTTGCTCTGGCACGCAAACCTATTTCGCTGGTTGGCTCAGAGGCAATAATTGCTTCCAGCTCAGAAATCATCAGATCTTGCTTACCTTGAATGCTGAGCATTTCAATTTTGGCAAAACGTAATTCCTGATTGTCTGGTTTAGCCGCAATAAACTCATCCAGTTTAGTCATCGCTAAGTCTGGGTCACGGCTATTAATCAAGGCAACTAATAACATGATGGTTTCTGCATCATCTGGATTATTGGCAACATAATCCTCAAGTACCTTTTTGGAATCGTCATAGCGATTCATTGAATCGTTAAGTAATTTAGCCAAAGAGACGGCAACCCAACTCTCATTTGGGTATTCTGGCAATAATTCGCGATATAGCGATTCCATAGCTGCGTAATCGTTGAGCTCCTGATAAACACTGAGCTTAATCATTTTTAATGGCATGGCATCCGGATGAATTGCTAAAGCTTCATCTGCAGCATCGAGAGCTTTACGAGTCTGACCACTATTTTTAAACAACATGACTCTAGCCGTCAGTGCTTCCATATGCTTTGGATCAATAGCAAGGACACGATTGATCTCTGATTCAGCCATGCCAAAATTTTCCTGCTTGATAAGCGTGGTCGCTTTCAACAAAATGGCATCGGTATTTTCTGGTTCCAAAGACAAAGCTTTTTCAGCTCTTTTCATGGCTTCATCTAACTGACCGGAAACCACGTGCAACTGACCAAGTTTGATAATTGCTGGAACATGGTTCGGATTTAAAGACTCAACTGTTACCAGGTTGGAGTACATGCCTTTCCATTTTTGGCCTTTTTCATCGATTAATGCCAACTGGTAATAACCTTCAGCTTCTAATGGATTAATTTGTAGGGCATTTCTGAATTCCAACCGAGCTTTGTCAAACTCGCCCTGCTCCATCAGATCTTTACCACTTTCAATGAAACGTGCTGATGAGTCCTCGGCTGAACCACACCCCGAAATCATTGCGACTACAACTGCAGCCAATACTGTACGTTTAAAGTTTTTCATATCCATATTCCTGACTATTCTGGGATGTAACGGTTTAATTCTGGTGATGTATGTTGCATTAATGACTGGATTCTAGCATCAGCGTTTTGATGGCTTTCTCCCGGTATAATAGGCGTTACATAACGAACCAAAGCACCATCCGTTCTGTTTTCCAATAACGCATCTTTAAATAGATACCACTTATTGGTGTATTCATTGGCAATCTGTCTGCCACGACCTTGGAACCAGTAATACACTAACTGTTCCTGATCACCATTTTTGATTATCACTCGGTTAATTGGCTGACCATCAACTTGTGTACGGTTGAACTCAGAAATTTCCCATCCCCCACCTGGTATACATACCCGCGGTGAATGTGGTGATTGGCCTTTACGTTGTGATTCATAATACGCCACATAAACGTTAACAATATTGCGATCGATACTAGTGTAGTTAGCAAATAGATAATCTGTCATACCCAGTTTATCGACAACCCGATCATCAAGCTTGTCATGCTGACCGATCCAATCAGGAAATTGCAGCGGAAAACTGATTAGATCTTCATGAGGAGGGGCTTCCTCGACACGACTATCGACAAACTTAGTTGAAATTAACGCAATCAAAAGAATTATGATGAAAACAAAAAACGGACCATACGTATAGGATTTATTAGAATCTCTAAACATATTGTTAGCAGAAGCATGATCTACCACGCCGAATAATTGTGATAATGACTTACGACTTGGAGCAATTTTTTCCAGTAATACGACTAACAAAAAAAGCATGGCAGCACAGGCCATGAAAATTATCCAGCCCTCGAAGTCGTGCAGAAAACCCTCCGCCATCGAGATGCCCCAATTGTCGACCATCACACCTATAACGCCGATACGGAAGCTGTTCATGAAGATGGTGATGGGGATAGTCATCAAAAAGACTGTGGCGCGTTTCCAAAATGCTGCCTGGTAAAAATATGCAGCGATAAAGCCAAGACTCATTAATGGGAACAAATAACGTAAACCACTACAGGCTTCTACTACCTGAAGCTGGTAAACACCCAAATCAATAATATTTCCTTCTAGAAATACCGGGATTTGGAACAACCGAATAACCTGAACTCCCAACCAAGAAGAAAACAATTGGAGTTTCGCTGTAAGAACAACTTCAACAACATAGGGTAACGGAATGGCAAACAGCAATAACAGTATTGGGGCTAGAGTATATTTTGTTGCTCGACCAACATATATCATTGATAAACCAAGCAACATCAAAACAAATGAGTATTGGATAAGCAGATATAAAGCGCTAATTTCACCGACAATAAAAATGATGACCGCAATAACACTGACAAGCACACCGGTCCACATTGGCGGCCCTTTTGTCGCGTTAATTAAATGTCGTTTTTCCCACAAGATAAAAATTGTCACCAATGGTATTAAAAAACCATGGCTATATTCTTCTTGATTACTCCAACGATTAACCGCTTCTGCTAAACCAGCCCAATATGCAATAATCGCAATGGTGAGCGCCAGGATAAACATCCCTGCCATCTTAATATTTAACAACC
>NZ_MCRI01000011.1 GCF_001720165.1 Methylophaga muralis | reverse complement strand
AGTGCAATCAAGGAGTCTGCCAACTTGATTTGCTTGTTAGCCATTGAATAATGGAAAAACCACATTATTAATGAAGTTTGCCCCTTTTTCTGTATGAAGCCAAAACAAACCACCTAAATTCAACAAAACCGTTACCCAATAAACATTTATAAACGCTTTCTTAATCGATTTATGACGTAAGTTCTTTTGGGCGATATATGCACCTGGCCAACCACCCAGTAGAGAAATTAAATGCAAGGTGTTTTCTTGAGTCCTCCATCGGCCATTTTGAGCTGCAGATTTATCCATTGCGTAAGCGATAAACGCAATTAGACTCATCACTAGATATATACCGATAATAACTAAAGGCAGCTTCCCACTAAAGACTGATACCGACAGTCCAATGAAAAAGATAATCGTAAAGACGCCCCCAAAGCCTCTTTGGCTTTTTACTTTTTCTCGTTTTTTTGACTTGGAAATGTCACGAGCAAATTGGATGTTTTCAGCTTTATAACGATTGTTATTATCGCGAACGATTTCGTAGATGATGACTTCGCCATTTACTGGTCTACGGGATGGTGGGTTAAAGGCCTTGATATGAACAAAAGCACGCTCTCCACCACCATTTGGCTCGACAAAACCAAATCCTCGATCATCATTCCAGTTTGATATTTTCCCTTGTAGCTTCATGCCTTCCCTTGATTTCTTAGCTGCCAACGTGCACTAGCAATAACCATATTCTTTTGCGAATATTATTGACCCGCACTTTCCAACGGTATTTTTGGTTATCTCCTACATGAGGAAAGCGTATTTTTATCTCATTTAACTTATCGTAGATAGAAACAACCAACGCTTCGGTTTCCTTGCCTCCCCAACTTTCCAGATCGGTGCCTTTAAGAGACGGGTAATTGGAGATTTTTGATTTCTTCAGGTTATTGAAATTGAAGCCTTCTCTGGACAAGCGTTTGTATTCAACAATACTAAGCTTTTCTACCACATCACCTATTGGCACGCCGTCGTTAGCGATCATATCGAGATATTGCAGATTATCTTTAAGCTCGCCAATGAGTGCCCGGGAATCTCCCTTAGATTTTTTCCACCATGAAGTCATTGACTGCATTGCAGAACCACCGGCAGAGAGTGTTTTAAGCGCTGTTGGAATGGTTATATCCATGGTTATTCACTCATCTAACAATAAGTTAATGGGCAACAACTATTTATACCCGATCAAAACAGACTTCGAATATCAAAGAGCTAATATGTGATTGATTCTTTGAAATTTTTCAATCTTAAATATCTTCCAATCGATTAGCTGACTGTGACATCACCATGATTTCATGCTCTTCAAAAGATCTGAGTTCTTCCATCAATTCTTTTGCCGATCTATATCTGCACGGTCATGCAGGTAACGATAAAGGTCAATGATCTGCTGATGTTGATGAATGATTACTTGCATAATGTCGGTGGTCGAGAGTTCAGCAAATGGTGCATCACAATGATGATGTTGCACGATGGGGTTTTTATCAAAGTACTCATAGCACCAGGTATTTAATGCATGCTCGTTGCCTGTGACTTCGAATTGGTGCCCAGCGTGTCCGAGCTTTTCTTCATGCTCTGACAAATAGTTGAGAAGCATTTGTGCTCGCGTATTTTCAGTTTTATCGGCCCCACGTTTCAAACATTCCGCGAGGTGTTGATGGAACTCGCTTGTCCAGTGAAGGACATCTCTTAACGTTTCAACTTTCATAATAAATTCCAGTATTTTTGTTTGCTGCTGTTATTAGGAATAGTTTGAATGACCAAAAGAATAGCCTCTATTCCTCGCCGATATCTTCGTTCCAGATTTCAGGATTTTGAGCAATGAAATCGCCAAGCATTTGAATACTTTCCTGCGAATTAAGATCGATAGCTTCCACGCCATTTTATTGAAAACCGCAGCACCAATAGGAATACCGCCTTCAGCTAAGCCTTGACGGGCTTCGTTGATCGCCACTTCAAGCATTGCCTTGTAGTCTATGGTTGTCATGCCAGTGATCCTTTCTCAGGGTGTGTCATTGGGGACACGATCAAAGGGGCCAGACTATATCTCTGGCCTTTTCATTTTTGACGTTCTAACTGCCTATTCAAAACACGTATTTAGATCGTTTCCAGATCAAACTTCATGCTCAGCCAGCCATCATCCAATTTAGTAGAAACACTGTCTGTGGTTTGTAGTTGGTCATCGTTTAATTCACCGTTTTGTTTGATGAATTCGATTACGGCTTGTTGTCTTTGCTGAGCTAACTGTTGCAGCTGAGCATCGCTAACGGTTTCGGTTTCAATCAAGCGTTTTTTGAGGCTATCGTTATAGGCCAATATATCCAGTTCAGCTTGTGATTGCTCATTCGCATCTTCGGTTGTTGAAAATTCCTGCTGCAAGGTTTGCAAGTCAGGGCTTAGGCCTGCTTGAAGATATAAAGCTTCCAGCACATGCTGACGTTTTTCATTGAGTTGTTGTGTGGATTCCGTTTCATTCAGACGTGTATCAATTCGTGATTCCACGGCAGTTACTTGCAATCTCTGTCTATCGGCAGCTTCATCAAACGGTGCTGGTATTTGCAATGCCAGTTGTGGTCGTTGTGCTAATGCTTCGACTAACTTATGCAGCTTTTCTTGCTCGGGAGGTGCCAGATCAGCTCGTCCAGCACGAAAGCGAAGCTCATCAATTGATTCATCATTACCAATACCAATCAGGCTGCCCAGAAAACGGAAAGGTGCCGACACGATATTGCGTAGTGCATTGCCGATAGCCCCTCGAATCACCGGGCCCATCGCGAATTGTGGGTCGTTTACATTGCCACTCACGGGTATGTTGAGTTCGATGACACCTTTGCTGTTTTTAAGTAATCCCACTGCCAGATCCAACGGTAAATCCATAGCGCCTGGCGTTTCGACCCGTTCACCTAATTTGATATCACGGATCACGATGTTGTTAGAGGCTGTTAACTCACTGTCGACAACCTCATAGGTCAGATCAATATCACCCTTGCCTTCGGCGATCTGCCGTCCGGCAAACTTAACGGTGTAAGGACTCATTGCAGGCAGATCCAAATTACTGAACGCCAGTTTGATAGAGGTCTGAGCCATAACATCCAATGGATTCATCGCACCATCAATTTCCACCATGCCATATTCATCGACCTGGCCCTCCAGAGCGATATCGACTGGTTGTTTTGAGCTGGTCGAAAAGCCACTGATTTCGCCATTCAGGTTCTGCATAAGTGCATCAAAGACAATCGGCAGATTCTGATCAGTAAACCGTGAACTGGCATTGTTAATTTTCACTCGGCCCAGCGAAACGTCATAGCTGCTCGAGGTTTCTGAATTGGTGGACTCCGTTTGGCTGGCCTCAGATTCAGGCTGTTCTTTTATCAGCAATGCCAGATTGGTTTCGCCGTTTTCGTTAATTAATACCCGGCTATAAAGCTCGTCAATAATGACTTCTGATATCGCCACGCGTTGCTTGGCGAGTGAAAAATCTATGCTGTTTACAGACAAGTTATCGAGACTTAACAACTTCTCATCAAGCTGCTGGTTATCCAGCTGCATATCTGAAAGCGTCAGGTTGCCCTGGATCGCAAAAGGCTCTTGTGGATTGGATGTGATGCTGGCGGCAGAGTCGATTTTGCCACTGACCATTTCGATATGGGCAAACTTATTTAAGTAGGGCTGCACAGGTATTAATGACAACTGATCGATGCCTGTTTCGGCTTGAACAGCCACGCTGGGAAATAACTGCAGATCCCCTTCTGCCGTGATTTCACCGCCTGAATCCAAGCTGATAAGCGTGGTAAATGGCATCTGTTGATCTTCTGCCAGACTGAAGTTTTGCAGTGTGGCAGAGAGCAGCAAAGCCAGATTGGCAGCTGAGGCCGGCATCTGATCTTCCACTGCTAAACGAGTGTTATTTATTTCGATATTGGCAATATTCAGTTGTAGCGGTGCCAATTCACTCTCTGTTGGCTCGTCATCAGTATTGCCTTCCAGCAATGGCTCAAACAGCTGCAGCCAATTGAATTCGCCCTCGCTATTTTGTGTAGCAGCAATTTTGAAGTCATTAAGCGCCACATCATCAATCGTTAGCTGGTTATCGGGAAACACAAATTGGCCGTTGCTGACTGTTAGCGAGCCGCCTTGTAATAAAGCAGCGGCTTCGCCCGGTTGATGCAAACTGAATCCGGACAGGTCCAGATTGATCTCACTCAGTTCAACGTTTGCGGTATCGGCCAAATCAATATCATAGGCCAGCTGTAAAACCAGCCTGCCTTGTTGCAGTTCAAATGGCAGCTGAGCCTGCAGATATCGATACGGTGTCTGCAGACTGAAATTTTCGAGGTTAACCTCGCCAGTAAACTGTAGCGGAGATAACACCATTTTGCCGTTTAAGGTCAGCTTTGCATCATTTTCCAGTGCAAAAACCAGATCCTTATTCGCCGTTTCACCGGCCGCTGTTGAAAAATGATCCAAATGAATATTAATCGGGCTCAGCAGCGTTTCAAAACGAGACGCTGGCACATCATCACGATAAGCAATTTCACCATTGGTGTAGTTGAACTCGCCGATTTCCAGCGTGAATAACGGTCCAGATTGTTCGTTGTCTTCTAACGGATCAACATCTTCGGCAACATCCGTTTTGGCAGTCACATTCCACCGTTCTGCTAATCGGGTCAGTGTGTTTTCGCTAGAGGAATAACGTTGGAAATAAAGCTTCGGTGCATCAATGGTGATTTCTTCAATTCGCAGTTTAAGTTGAAACAACTGCAGAGGCTGCAGATTGAAATAAAACTTGTCCCACGCGGCTAGCGGCTCATTCTGTTCATTTGCCAGATGCAACTTATCGACGGTTGCTTCAAAGGTATACGGATTAAAGTGTATTTTTTCGACGCTGGCCTCAACACCCAGTCTCTCATGCAGTGTTTTGACCAATTGACGTTCGGCCAGCCAAGGCAGCAGAAAGAAGCCTATCAAGGTATATAACAGCAAAATACTGACAACCCAGATCAGCAGACTTCGAAATTTCAGAAAGGTGTTTTTGGCAGATTCCATTGCTGATAGCTCATCTCAGAGGTAGAGATGAATCAGTTTACCGAAATAAACCGCTTGGGCGTAATTGAAGGCCTAATTAATAGCCCATTTATTTCGGCCAACGATTTTGAGTCGTTTTTTTTTCACGATCTACCAGCCAAATGTACTTTCCCAATCTTCGGCCTTCACAAAACCGAGTAAGCGGGGCTTGCTGCCTGATGAGCGATTGATAGCAAACAGCGTCGTTGCGTAAGTTGGGGTATCACGACTAGCGCCCAGATTCTTTTGAAATTCGCTTATGCAATCGCCATACACCACAAAAACCAGATTCCTCTCAGTGCGTTTATTTTCCATCGCGGCGTTCAACAACTGATTATCGACATCGCATTGAGCCAGGCTTTCATCGGCAACACCTTCATAGCTAAACAAGACTCGCGAGGTTTCTTCACTGCGTTGCTGTGGACTGTAATAGATATCGGCTTTATGCAGACCTAAAATCTGCAGGTCTTCTGCCAGGGCGTACCCCATTCCCAGCGATCGTTTGCTGATGCCATTTTCGTTTTCTGTGTTCCAGCATTGAACATCCTTGCCTTCACAGCTCTCAAGGTGATGAATGACCGCAATCACTTCGCCGTTTTCCCAACTGGATTTGAGTGAGGCCACTTCCGTTTGGTGATTGTCAGACAAATCGAGCAGAACTGGCTGTTGCAGCAGCAAAAACATCAAACTGAAAAAAGAGAAAGGTAACAAGCTAAACAACAAGACTCTTTTATAGATCAATGCTTTAGAGCGTGACGCCATACGGATTCCTTACGAGGTATTTATAGCAATTGCGAGCAATGATTTGTGCCACTCACAGCTTGATTAAACCGTGACCGGACAATTTTTTTGCGGATGAAGCAGTTTACTTGATGCAGAAATGGGATCAAGCCTAACTTGCTTTTAACAGTCGCTATTTTGCAGAAAAACCTCATCGCCCAGACGGATCACCGCACTTTGTTTAATTGCTCCGTAAACACCCAGATTTTGATCGGCTTTTTGCACGATGGTTCGCAGAATACTGTTGTCAGATTCCAGCGATTGTTGAGATCGGGTTACTGCCCCACAACGCGGCGTGGTGCTATTGCATTCAATGGTGGCACGGCCGATTCGCAGTTTATTATCTACCCACGCCTGTTCAACTAAACCTTCCATACCAGGCAGGGTTTCGATAACCAGATTTGGACGAAAACGTTGTACATTCCAATCGGCTTCAGGATTGAGTTGTTGCATATGAGCCAGCGTCGCGGTGGTGAGTAAGTGAAAAGGTGTCACCAGAAAAAACGTACCTGGGATAGAAACAAAGTCCTTTGCTGCTGAAGGCAAGTCATCGAGGATCTCGGGCAAAGGTTCACCCTCTTCCCGATCAAATGTCGCTTTTAGTTCTTCCAGCCAGGTATGGTCATCTTTTTTGTGACGACGGTAAAAATCCAGTTCAGCTAATGGCCGAAGTGATTCCAGAGTCGAATCGTGGCCGGTTAATTCTGTTAAGGCTTGGTGAATCAGCGGATCGTCACTACCCATCACTCTGCCGTCTGGTAACAGAATATCCACTTCATCATGTGGGCCAGTCATCTGCGGGCTACGACAACGCGCTACACAACGTAATAATTGTGGTCTGAATTTGCAGCTTTGGATTTCTTGTCGTGCGGTATCCTGTAACGCCCATATACGATCGCCTTGCAGGCCCATATCACCAAGGTGGCAATAATTCAGACTTTCACCTGCCATGCCTTTCACCGGGTAACGCCAGATTTGTTGCACAGTGCCGACTTTAATCATGAGTACTCCTGAAATAGCTCAAGGCTGTTAAAAGCCTTTTCAGTGTTATTTCATGATTACGCCGTTGTAATACACGAAAGTTGTTAGAAAATTTGCCTGGATTAGCTGCGATCGTTTTATTCGTTTACGCCAAAACTATTACTGCCGCTTATAGAGCGTAGTTTGTTGACCGCAAGCGAAGCCGCTGCAGTGCGGGTTTCGACGCCAAGTTTGGTAAACACATGCTCCATATGTTTATTCACGGTCCGTGGACTGGTGCCGAGGATTTCACCGATACTTTTATCGGTTTTACCCAAAATCACCCAATGTAATACTTCCGATTCGCGATTGGTCAGGTTGAAGATGGCGCGTAATGCTTCAATCTGTGCGGTTTCGGATTCTTCGCGTAACAAAATCAACCACTGCTCTTCGCTTTGCAGATCGGCGGCATTAAAAATAAGTCGTCCGGTAGGTTTGTGCACAATATAAGGTCGCAATCGTCGCTCACCACCCTGATGTAATTGCATCACCCATTCCTGCAACGCATCCGGGGTATCTTGAATCAACAAATCATCTTCATGACTCATGTATTTTTCGATCAATTGCCTGGCCAATGGGGTTTGCCAAACGATCTTGCCGGTTTTCGGTAACACCGCAATGGCCGCCTGACCAAACGCATCTAATGCGCCTTGAGTTTGATTGATTAAACGTGAGTTTTTAAGGTGGGTGTTAATTCGGGCGATAACTTCGACCGGGCTTAACGGTTTGGTTACATAATCGATACCGCCAGCCGAGAAGCCAGCAACTACATGCTCGGATTCGGTCAGACCTGTCATGAAAATCACTGGAATATGCCGGGTATTCAAATCCTGCTTCAAAATACGGCACACCTCAAAGCCATCCATACCGGGCATTAATGCATCCAGCAATACAATATCCGGACTCGCTTCCAAGCTGATTTTTAAAGCCGATAATCCATTATCTGCCACCAAAACGGTATAACCGGATTCCACCAAAGCGTCGTGCAAAAGTGCCAAAGTATCGGGTGTGTCATCGACCACCAAAACGACTGCGTTGATCAAACTTTCAGACATCAGCTAATTTCTCTTCTATAAAGGTTTTCATGGTGCCCAATTGAAATTTTTCAGACATTTGGCGAAGTTCCGCAACAAATTGCGGGCAGGCCAATTGTTGTTCATCAATATCATTGATCAGTTTTCTTACACCGACCAAATACCCCATATTAATCATCCCTAATAGCTCGTTCATCACCTCATGCGAAGGCAACACATAGTCGGTTGCAACAGACTCAAGCGCCAGCTCTTCTTTGTTTTCTATCCACTGCAGATTCAGTCGCTCGCCAATCCAATTGATTAACTCATATAAATTAACGGGTTTTAAAATGAAGTCCTTGTCGGTGATGCCCGAGGAGTTTTCCAGGTTTTTATCAAATGCATTGGCAGAGATAATGCCGATTTTCACATCGGATTTATGCACATTACGAATCAGATGGCAGGTTTCCCAACCATCCATTTCTGGCATCGCCAAATCCATAAAAATGATTTCTGGCTGAAACTCAGGATAAATGCGCAAACATTCTGCTCCCGATGCCGCTTCTCTGACTTCAAATCCTAAAGGCTCAAGAATATTTAATAACAGCTCGCGATCTACCGGTTCATTATCGACCACCAGCAGTTTCCGGCGTGGACCTTTGTAACCGACTGGCATCCGAGTGGACAAAATCGGTAAGTCCTCTTCGACCCTAACCGATGGCAAAAACAGTCTGACAAAGAAAGTTGTGCCCTTGCCCACCTGACTTTCGACATGCAACACACCGCCCATCAATTCAGTGAGCAATTTGCTGATAGTCAAGCCTAACCCAGTTCCACCAACGCCTTGGGCCGCACTGCCTCGCACGAATGGTTCAAATATTTTATCTAATTCAGCCTGCTTAATTCCTGGACCGGTATCTTCAACTTCTATCGATAAAAACTCCCGTGCATGGGTAAAGCGCAGATGAATCGAGCCTTCCCGGGTATATTTCACCGCATTGCCGATGATATTGATCAAAATCTGGCTTAAACGTTTGTGATCTGCCCGCACAATTCGTGGCAGATCCGAGCTGATTTCATATTCAAATTTCAGCCCTTTATTAATCGCCTGTAATTCAAACATGCTAATAATTTGCTGGATATATTCAGGAAAACGTAGCGATTTGATGTCAAATTGCAGTTTTCCACCTTCAATACGAGCAATATCCAGCGTACCTTCAATTAATGACAATAGATGCTCACCACTACGCAAAATGACCTTGATGGCATTTTTGTTTTCGGCGGTCACATCGGTATTGTTATCCATCAACTGGGCATAACCCAGAATACTGTTTAGCGGGGTGCGTAATTCGTGACTAATGCCCGTTATATAGCGACTTTTTGCCTGATTGGCCTGCTCGGCAACAACCCGGGCTCGTTGTAAGGCCACGTCAGTTTGTTCATGCAGCATGATCTCGCGTTGTAACAAACTGGTTTGATGATTGGATTCCTGTTGTGCCACATTACGACTTTGTGATGTCAGAATCAGCCACCAGACAATAATGCCACTAACTAAAACCAGTGCAAAAAACGCTTTTAAAAAGCCTACCCTGATCTCTGGCAGGATTTGCGCGGCATTTCCGGTCAGGGTTAATGAGATATGTAGATAAATCAAGCCGAATATCGACGCCAGCAATAACACCGTCATCCCCATCAATAGGATGTAATGTCCAACGCCATTTTGGATATAACCCCATAACGACTTAGGCAGTAATTTGGTCATCGCGGCTTGCCACTGTGAATCCAGTTTGGCATGCGGTTTACAGGCATCGTTGCAACGTGCGTCCAGGCAACAACACAACGAACAAATCGCCCCTTGATAAGCCGGGCAATACGCCACGTCATCAATCTCGTATTCACGTTCACAGATACTGCAGGTTTCTTTGGTTTTTCCTGGATGAAACTTATACGGCTGACGCGCCAGATAATATTTCCCTTTGGTCCACCAGGCAATTAATGGTGAACAAATCAATGCAGCAAACATGGCAATAAACGATGAGAAAGACTGGGCTTCCAATCCAAACACGCCGACAAAGCTTAATACTGACAATATTGAAGCAATCACCATAGCTCCGACACCAACCGGATTGATGTCATATAGATAAGCCCGGCGGAATTCGACACCTTTCGGGCTTAACCCCAACGGTTTATTGATGATTAGATCGGCGACCACTGCCGTGATCCAGGAAATCGCAATATTCGAATACAGCCCCAAAATCTGTTCAAGTGCCTGAAATACATCCAGTAGCATCAACATGGTGGCTATCAATACATTGAATAATAACCACACCACGCGGCCTGGATGGCTATGAGTCAGACGGGCAAAGAAATTAGACCAGGCCAGAGAACCTGCATAAGCATTGGTGATATTGATTTTGACCTGCGACAACACCACAAAAAATACCGTGACGGCGAGCAAAACATCCGCGTTGGAAAACACATAGCTGAATGCGACGTGATACATATAAGTCGGGTTGACGGCTTGTTCAACAGATTGAGCCCCCATCAACACCAGATAAGCCAATAACACCCCGGCAAACATTTTGATCATGCCGATAAAGATCCAACCAGGACCGGCCATAATCACACCAAAATGCCACCTAAACCGGTTTTTTTGCGTTTTTTCCGGCATAAATCGCAGAAAATCCACCTGTTCACCAACTTGGGGAATTAATGCCATACCAATCGCTATGGCTGTACCAAACATGTAAATATTAAAACCGCCGTCAAACCCTGAAGCACCGGCAAAACTCATCAAACCTCTCACTGCATCCGGTTCTTTGGCAAAAATAAAGATAAAGGGCAGCACCATTAAAAACAGCCATACCGGCTGGGTGATCATCTGAATTCGGCTGATTAACGTAACCCCGTGGGTGACCAGCGGAATAATCACCACCGCGGAAATCAGATACCAGACGTAGATTGGTAAGTTGAAATACATGCTGAGCGCATAGGCCATGATGACGGCTTCGAGCGCAAACAGAATAAAGGTAAATGTGGCGTAGACAAACGACGATATGGTCGACCCGATATAACCGAAACCCGCACCACGGGTTAGCAGATCCATATCCAGACCGTATTTGGCAGCGTAGTAACTGATAGGCAGACTGGTCAGGAAAATAATCAGACTGATGGTCAGAATGGCCCAGAAAGCATTTACAAAACCGAAGTTAACCGCCAAGGCACCGCCGATGACCTCTAAAACCAGAAAGGAAATAGCACCCAGAGCGGTATTGGAGACACGAAAAATCGACCACTTTCGAAAAGAGTGAGGTGTGAAACGCAGTGCATAGTCTTCCAGCGTTTCGTTGGCGACCCAGGTATTGTAATCACGGCGAAGTTTAACAATACGTTGCGGTGCGTTATGTTCTGATGAATCCATCAAAGCATCGTTGGTTTTCAACTTCTATTCCCGATAAATTTAGCCCGATAGATTGAGCGATGTCCGAGCTCCAAATTTATCGTGAGCTGGATATAACTTATCCAATCACAGCATAACGTATGAGCAGTTTACTTTTATCTACGTAATATTACGTATTGGTTTTTGTAAATCCAAATCTGGCAGGGGATTATCATGCCCCCTGCCATGCTTGAGTGATGTATTACGCAATTAGCAAATACAGCCCACTAAATGTTAACAATGCGGCTAAACCACGTTGTAACAACAAGCCGATTTGATCTTTAAAGCTAGCGAGATATACGCCTAAACTTAATAAAATCGTCGTCGCCAACAACATACCTGCTACAGCCGCTAAGCCATTGCCTGCTGCAACCAGTTCCTGACCGTGAACAAAGCCATGTAACAGAGCAAATACGGTGGTCAAGGCCAGTTGCCAGATCCAGTTAATCGACGTGTTTAATAAAATTACCAGGCCCATCGCCAGAACGCTAACAGCTATCGCCACTTCAACAAATGCCAAGCCAGAAATCATCGCACCTAACACCACGCCGCCCAACATAAACACGACAAACTGCATAGGCACCTGCCAACGGGCTGATGATTGAGATTGTCCTGCCCAATAGCCCACAGCCAACATCACCAGTAAATGATCAATTCCGGTAAACGGATGCGTAAATCCACTGGCAAAATTAGCCATATCGTGTCCCGGATGGGCAAACGCAATGGCTGGGAAAGCCAGCATGCCCAATAGCATTAACATCATTTTTTTCATGTCATTTCCTTGTTTGAAATAAGATTAATTCAACATTAATCCCTGCTTTTCAATAAAAGCCACAATAGTTTCCAATCCGTCTTCCTGCTTCAGGTTGGTAAACACAAACGGTCGTTCACCACGCATACGTTTTGAATCGCGATCCATAACTTCCAATGACGCACCTACCAGCGGTGCCAGATCGGTTTTATTGATCACCAGCAAATCGGATTTGGTAATTCCAGGTCCACCCTTTCGTGGAATTTTCTCACCAGCAGATACATCGATAACGTAGAGGGTCAGATCGGATAATTCCGGACTGAAGGTGGCAGCGAGGTTATCGCCACCACTTTCCACAAATACGATATCTAATGGGTCGAAGCGTTTACTCAACTGGGCAACTGCTTCCAGGTTCATTGACGCATCTTCACGGATGGCGGTATGCGGACAACCACCCGTTTCTACCCCAATAATGCGATCTGCTGACAGCGCTTCGTTGCGCGTTAAAAACTCGGCATCTTCTTTGGTGTAAATATCATTGGTCACCACCGCAATATTATATTTATCGCGCAATCGCTTACATAAAGCCAGCGTTAATGCCGTTTTACCGGAACCAACTGGACCACCAATGCCTACTCGTAAAGGTTCTTTCATCTTACGTTTCTCTATAATTTATGAGCGAAATAAACGCGAATATTGGGTTTCATGGCGGCAAGCGGCAATGCTCAGCGCCGGACAAAAATTCTGGAGCTCATCATCTGGCAACTGCATGGCTTTTTCTACCAGTGTGGGAAGCGTCATGGCTAATTCTGACAAAATGCGTTGCCCGGCCACTTGGCCTAACGGCACAGCTTTCATGATTGCACTGACCTGATTTTCCAGAAACGACCAGGCATAGGCATGCAACATATCACTGAGTGAAATCTCCCAGCACAACGCTGTGACGGAATAGATAGTTGGAAAGGCCGGTTGCTGCAAAGTACCACTGATTAGAACGATTTGCGGTGGCCAGGTAGCTAAATCACGTTGCAATCTTAATAATGAATAGGCCATCTGCCGGGTTTCAGCGAGGGCTTCGCTGCTATCGCGACCTGCCTGATAATATTCATCCCAGTACTGAATTTGCAAGCCATCCATTTGCTGCCAGGCTTTATATAACCTCAATAAAACCGGTAATTCAAAATTGGCAAAATAAATCGATAGCACATCACCAATCCACTGTTTCGATGAGTCGATATCCTTCACATCCCCAGATTCAATCGCCCATTCCAATCCTTGCGAATAACTGTAGGCACCGACCGGTAGCATCGGGCTGGCGAGTTGTAATAGACGTGACAGCGAAGCTGAACTCATTTTAGTGACTGTGGCCGTGTTCATGGGCGTGACTGTGATCGTGTGAATGATCATCGTCATGATGATGGTGATGTCCGCCACCGCCAGCATAAGCACCGGATTCTGGTTCAAACGGTGCTTGTAATTCTTCAACCTCAACGCCTAAGCCCAGCAACATATCTTTTAGCACTGAATCGGTTTCCAGTTTCAGCCAGCCATCGCCGATTTCCAGCGGAACATGTCGATTCCCCAAATGATAAGCTGCTCGGGTTAAAGCTTTTGAGGTGGTAGCAGTTACTATCATTACTGCCTGATCGGCGGCAATTACCTCAACTACCTCGCCACTATCGGCACGCAAAAAATCGCCACCGCGTAATATCGTTCCACGCTGCATATATAACGCGGCTTCTTTACCGGATTGTAAGGTCACACGAATACGGCTTTTCTGCCGTAAATCAAAACTGAGACTGACCACATCATCTATCACCGTATCGGTGTGGATGTGATCAAGCTTGGTGGAAATCGATAACATTTTAAAACCTAGAATAAGAAGTAACGCTGTGCCATCGGCAGTTCGGTTGCCGGTTCACAGATTAATAACTCGCCATCGGCCAGCACCTGATAGGTTTCCGGATCCACCTCAATCTTGGGCGTGGCATCGTTGAATACCATATCTTTTTTGCTGATATTTCGGCAGTTTTTCACGGCGACCAGTGGCTTTTGTAAATCCAGTGCCTTGACCGCCGGATTCGATAAAGCGGCTTCGGAAACGAAGGTTAATGAGGTTTTCAAGGCTTTACCAAAACTGCCAAACATTGGCCGATAATGCACGGGCTGTGGTGTCGGGATAGACGCATTAGGATCGCCCATCGCCGCTGCTGCAATCATGCCGCCTTTTAATATCAGGGTCGGTTTTACCCCAAAAAACGCCGGACGCCATAACACTAAATCAGCAAATTTACCGGCTTCAATGGAACCGACTTTATGCGAAATGCCATGGGTTATCGCTGGGTTAATGGTGTATTTGGCAATATAACGCTTAATCCGGAAGTTATCGCAGTCACCCTCTGCGCGTTCGGCATCCTCTTTGAGCGGACCACGTTGGACTTTCATTTTATGCGCGGTCTGCCAAGTGCGAATCACTACTTCACCAACCCGTCCCATCGCTTGAGAGTCCGATGACATCATCGCAAACGCACCGGTGTCATGCAGAATGTCTTCTGCGGCAATGGTTTCGCGGCGAATACGTGATTCGGCAAATGCCACATCTTCAGCAATAGATGGATCCAAGTGATGACACACCATCAACATATCCAGATGTTCATCCAACGTATTGATGGTAAACGGTCTTGTTGGATTGGTTGATGAAGGCAATACATTGGAAGAACCAATGGCTTTAATAATATCCGGTGCATGGCCGCCACCGGCACCTTCAGTGTGGAAAGTATGAATGGTGCGGCCTTTAAAGGCGGCCAAAGTGGTTTCGACAAAGCCCGACTCATTTAACGTATCAGTATGAATTGCCACCTGAATATCCATCTCATCCGCAACGGACAAACAGTTATCAATCGCCGCGGGTGTGGTGCCCCAGTCTTCATGTAATTTCAGACCGATAACTCCGGCTTCAACCTGCTCTCTCGCTGGTTGTGACTGAGACACATTGCCTTTACCGAAAAAACCCAGATTCATTGGAAAGGCTTCGGCAGCTTCCAGCATCCGGTGAATATGCCAGGGTCCGGGTGTACAGGTGGTTGCATAAGTACCTGTTGCTGGGCCAGTTCCGCCACCCAGCATGGTGGTAATACCCGACATTAAGGCTTCTTCAATCTGTTGCGGGCAGATCCAGTGAATATGACTATCAATGCCGCCAGCAGTGAGGATCATGCCTTCACCGGCAATAATTTCGGTACCGGCACCTATCGGGATGGTGACATTGGGTTGAATATCTGGATTACCGGCTTTGCCAATAGCCCAGATATGGCCGTCTTTAATCGCCACATCGGCTTTGATAATGCCGGTCACCGCATCAATAATCAGTGCATTGGTAATAACGGTATCGGCGACTTCACTGGCGACTAACTGGGATTGCCCCATACCATCACGTATAACTTTACCGCCGCCAAACTTAACCTCTTCGCCATAGGTGGTCAGATCCTGCTCGACTTCAATCCATAATTCGGTATCGGCCAGCCGGACTTTATCACCCACCGTGGGGCCAAACATTTCGGCATAGGCTTGCCGATCGATTTTCAGACTCATCACAAGGCTCCCATAACGCGGCCGGCAAAACCGTAAACCTGACGTAAACCGGATAAAGCGACCAATTCAACAGTGCGGGTCTGGCCAGGCTCAAACCGGACAGCGGTTCCAGGGGCAATATTCAAGCGAAATCCATAAGCCAGCTGTCGATCAAACTGCAACG
Source organism: Methylophaga muralis (assembly GCF_001720165.1). Classification (GTDB taxonomy): domain Bacteria; phylum Pseudomonadota; class Gammaproteobacteria; order Nitrosococcales; family Methylophagaceae; genus Methylophaga; species Methylophaga muralis. The sequence goes on along the minus strand of NZ_MCRI01000011.1, from coordinate 61,203 downwards.
CATCGTTGACTTCAAAAAAATGATAGTGAGAACCAATCTGTACCGGTCGGTCGCCGCTGTTAGACACATCAATTGTGACCAGCTCACGATCTACATTCATCTGCAAATCGCCCGCTTTTACTCGCATTTCACCTGGAATCATTGTCAGTGTCCTCAGATAATTGGGTTATGCACGGTCACCAGTTTGGTGCCATCAGGGAAAGTGGCTTCGACCTGTATTTCCGGCAGCATTTCAGCAATACCATCCATCACATCATCCCGTGTCAGCAATGTCGCGCCAAAATCCATCAGTTCAGCAACCGTTCGGCCGTCTCTAGCGCCTTCCATAATCGCAGCAGAAATATAGGCCACCGCTTCCGGGTAATTCAGTTTCAAACCACGGTCTTTACGACGTTCAGCCACCAACGCGGCGGTAAAAATCAGTAATTTATCTTTTTCTCTAGGGGTCAGTTCCATTGTTTTTCCAACCTTTTTTTATCAGTCTAGGTGGCCCATATGCGTGGTCGAATGGCCTGGCGGTTGCCATACCAGGGACGTAAGCAGTGCCATAGTTTTTCAAAATAGATTTTGGCTTCCTGAGCGCAAGGCCCAATGTAACGCGCGGTAAAAATATCCGGTAGCGCCGAGACGCCGTATGTCGCTGTCGAATCCAGCGTTATCTGTTGGCAATCCTTCAGGATCTCAGCGGGAGTATTGCCTGCTGCCACCACTAAACTGCCAAACACCACCTGCGATCGTAATCCTGCAATCGACGTTAACAAGGGGCTATCGGGTTTTAGTAATGCCGTTTCATTCCAAATCAGTTTGCTGTCACGTTTAATAGATAACTGTTGGCGAAAACGTCCGCTATTCCAACGTTCGCCACTAGCTTGCCGCCCCAGACAAACCACTTCCCATCCGGCAAACACGGCATTTTCACTGAGTTGAATTTGAGTATGCAACGCCACATCAGCGCCATCAAACACGATATTTTCCTGTGGTAACCATTCCAGCTGACTATTTTCAGCCACTGTCATTGCAATATGTTGACTGGCCCGCCGACCAGCAGATTTATACCATTTGGTGGCACCGGGAGTAGTTAATAACGCAGATGAATCGCTTTGCATTTCTACCGTTAGCTGCAGGCTATCGCCACCTGCAACACCACCGGGAGGATGAATAATCACCCCATGAGCCGGATTGTTACCTTCGGGGTAGAGAATTTTTTGAATGACTAACGGGCCATGATGCTGGCGGCGAGCCAGAATAGTTTTAGCGGAGCGGCTATCGAATATCAGTTTGAGACTGGCATCCCAGCCAGTCATCAACTGATTAATTGCAGGTTTTTCAATTTGTTGGGTTATCGGTAAAACTGGTTCTGAGCGCACATTCATGCCAACACACTCCTTCATGTTGAGCATAGAGCATCATATTTCCTAATCAATAACAATCGTTTTAGACCGTTAGATACTTTTTGATCATCGCCGCATCAACGTCAGCACGCATATCCTCATGAATAAACTTGCCTTTTTCAATCACGATAATGCGGTCGGCGATTTCCATGGTGAAACTCAAAACCTGCTCGGAAACGATAATAGTGATTTCACGCATTTTGCGGATTTCGTTTAATACCTTGGCAATATCTTTGATGATCGACGGTTGAATACCCTCTGTTGGCTCATCCAGCAACAACACTTTCGGATTGGTAACCAGCGCCCTTGCAATAGCTAATTGCTGCTGCTGTCCACCCGACAAGTTACCGCCCTTACGATGCCGCATATCATGCAGCACCGGAAACAATGCAAAAATCTCATCCGGAATCGATTTCATTTTAGAAACCTGCAAACCGGTTTCGATATTTTCCTGCACCGTCAGATTCGAAAAAATCATCCGGCCTTGTGGCACATAGGCAATGCCATTCGCCACACGTTGATGACTTTCCATGCCGCCAACACTGACCCCTGCAATGCTGACCTTGTCTGCCTGACTCGGCAGAATGCCCATCAAAGATTTAAATAACGTGGTTTTACCCATGCCATTGCGGCCCATAATCGCCAATGTTTCATTTTTGTCGACTTTAAAGCTGATGTCATGAATAACCTGGCTTTGGCCATAACTTACTTGTAAATTTTCTACTTCAAACATGGTTAATCTCCCAGCTTAAAATCAATGCCCAAGATAGACTTCAATGACCTTTTCATCCGCCTGCACCTTCTCCATCGTACCTTCAGCAAGGATTTTCCCTTGATGTAGTACGGTGACTTTGCGGGCGATCTTTTTGACGAATTCCATATCATGCTCAATTACTATTACCGAACGGTTTTCGCAGATTCGGTTAAGTAACTCAGCCGTTTCGTCACGTTCCTTGGCACTCATGCCGGCCACTGGCTCATCGAGCATCAATAATTCCGGGTCTTGCATCAGCAACATGCCGATCTCCAGCCATTGTTTCTGACCGTGACTGAGAATCGCCGCCTCGGTATCCAGAAAGTTTTCCAGCTGAATTTCCTTAGCCACTTCATTGACACGCTTGATGACTTCATCGGTAGTTTGGAAAAACAAACTGCCAAAAACGCCACGACCTTCTGGATAAGAAACTTCCAGATTCTGATACACCGTCAGGTTTTCATAGATTGATGGCGTTTGAAACTTGCGGCCGATACCGGCACGCACAATTTCATGTTCTGCCATTTTGGTCATTTCTTTGTTTTTAAAGCTGATTGAGCCGGAACTGGATTTGGTTTTACCGCAAATCAAATCCAGTAATGTGGTTTTACCGGCACCATTAGGGCCGATAACCACGCGCAACTCATTTTTGTCGATATACATGGTTAATGAATCAACCGCCTTGAAGCCATCAAACGAAACCGTGAGATCTTCAATCGCCAATAAAAAATCGGTAGTGGTGGTCATGATTTGGCTCCCTCAGTTGTCGATTCAGGTTCAATGGTCGATTCAGATTCAATTTTGGCTGGTGCGGATTTTGTTTCCGCATTTGTAGAACTGTTCACTAATGGCCGCAAAAATGGCACTTTAGGTGCATATTTATTCCAGATACCCGCCAGTCCGTTCGGGAAGAACATAACCACTGCGATAAACAAACCGCCCATCAGGAACAACCATAATTCAGGGAAGGTTTCCGAAAAGCCGGTTTTACCAAAGTTGACCAACAAGGTGCCGTAAACCACACCGATTAAGGACATGCGTCCACCAACAGCGGCAAAGATAACCATCTCAATCGACGGCACAATGCCGACAAATGAAGGTGACATAAAGCCGACCTGCAGCGTAAACATCGCGCCACCAATGGCTGCAATTACCGCAGACACACAGAACACAAAGATCTTGAAGTTAGAAACGTCGTAACCGGAAAAGCGCACCCGATCTTCTTTATCTTTCATCGCCAACAGCAATTGGCCGAACTTACTGGTCAGGATGAACTTGCTCAGCATGATGACGCCAAGCAGTAATAAAGCATTAATGAAATAGAGGGCTAACTTGGCCGAATCAGTACGAATATCCCAACCATTAAGTGTTTTTAAATCGGTAATACCATTGATACCACCGGTATAACCTTGCTGACCGACGATTAACACGGTCAGGATCACCGCGATAACCTGAGTGATGATCGCAAAGTACACCCCGCCCACCCGACGTTTAAACATTGAATAACCAATGATGAACGCAAAGATAGAGGGCACCAGAATGATCGCTAATAAGGTAAAAGTAAAACTCTCAAAAGGTATCCAGAACCAGGGCAACTCATACAGCTGATTCCAATCCATAAAATCAGGAATACCCGGTGTAGTCTGGATCTTGGTGCTTTCAGGATCGGAAGCCTCCAGTTTGAGGAACATGGCCATGGCATAACCACCCAGACCAAAGAACACACCTTGTCCCAAACTTAAAATACCACCGTAACCCCATAACAACACCAGACTTACAGCCGCAAAGGCGAAGGTTAAATATTTACCGACCAGATTCAACCGGAAGGCATCCAGAAACAGCGGGAAAATCACCAAAATCAGGATGGCCAGAATGGCAATGGCCAACGCCCCGTTCTTACCGCCCAAAAATCGCTCATAGACAAAATTCATCATTATCTCCTGCTAATTATTTACGAACTTTGGAAGAGAACAAACCTTCAGGGCGAATCATCAAAATGATGATTAGCGTCAGCAGTGTCAGGACTTTCGCCATTGAGCTGCTGATGAAGAATTCAAGAATGGATTGTGCCTGTGCAATGGTAAACGCTGAGGCAATGGTGCCGAACAAGCTGGCTGCACCACCAAACACCACGACCATGAACGTATCAACGATATACAAGGAACCAGAGGTCGGCCCTGTTGAAGCAATGGTGGTAAAGGCTGCACCGGCAATACCGGCAATACCGCAACCTAAAGCAAAGGTCAGTCGGTCAACCCGTTTGGTGTTGATACCTACTGCTCCACTCATTACGCGATTTTGTGTAGTGGCACGCACATTCAGCCCCCATGCTGAGCGATACATCAGCAGAAATACGCCAAGTGTCACGAAACCAGTTAGACCCAATACAAACATACCGTTAATTGGAATAAAGATAGAATCGGTTGGCATCCAGGACCCCATTAACCAGTCCGGCAGTGTTGGGCTGACTTCGCGTGCTCCAAAAAAGGAGCGAAATGATTGTTGCATAATCAGGCTTAAACCCCAGGTCGCCAGCAGCGTATCCAAAGGTCGTTTATAGAGATGCCTGATTAATACATATTCTGTTAAATAGCCGAATGATCCCGCCACAATGAATGACGCAACGATTGCTATTAAAAAGTAGTAATTCATTAACTCAGGAAAATACGTTTGTGTCATGACTGAGAGTAGATAAGTCGTATAAGCTCCCATCGCCATAAATTCGCCATGGGCCATATTGATGACGCCCATCTGCCCAAAGATGATTGCAAGACCCAGCGCCATTAACAGCAGTACGCTGAACAAGCTAATCCCAACAAAGCCTTGCATGGCCAGAATTGAAGTCAATTCTTGTAATGAAAAGTCACCCATAACGGATACTCCGATGCATTTTCCGATTAATCAAAGAGTGGATTCACACTCTGTCCTTCTTTCACCCAGACAGGCTGGTCAAAATTGACCAGCCTGTGTTTAGCGAATGGTTTAGTTCGATCTATTGGTAACCTTCTGGGAATGGATTTGGCTCAATCAGATCCGATTCAAATACTACGGTTGCCTGACCATCACGATTCCATTGACCGATGCGGGTTTTACTCCACAAGTGATGATTAGGATGCAGCTTGACGTAACCTTCTGGCGCAGTGTCCAGTTCGATTTCGCCAGTTCTGGAAACTTCTACGATTTTGTCGATATCGAAGCTGCCAGCTTTTTCAACCGCTGCTTTCCATAACCAAGGGCCAAGGTAAGCTGCTTGAGTTACGTCACCGATAACGCTGTCTGCACCGTGCATTTCTTTAAATGCTTTTACAAACTCAACGTTGTTCGGGTTATCCAGGCTTTGGAAGTACTTCATTACTGAGTAGAAACCTTCCAGGTTTTCACCGCCGATACCCAATACTTCATCTTCAGTAACCGACAGAGTCAGCAAAGTCTGGTTTTTAGAAGTGATACCTGCAGCATTCAGCTGTTTGAACCAGGCAACATTACTGCCACCAACTACTGCAGCAAAGATAACGTCAGGTTTTCTCAGACGGATACGGTTGATGATTGAACCGAACTGAGTGTCACCCAAAGGTTTGTACTCTTCACCAACCACTTGACCGCCCAGCACTTTTTCAATGTGGATACGCGCAATTTTCATTGAAGTACGTGGCCAGATATAGTCAGAACCAATCAGGAAGTATGTTTTGGCGCCTTTTTCTTCAGCAACCCAATCCAAACCTGCCAGAATTTGTTGTGTAGCTTCTTGACCGGTGTAAATCACGTTTTTGGATTGTTCCAAACCTTCATAGAAAGTCGGGTAATACAAAATACCGTTTTCTTGCTCAAAGATTGGTAATACCGCTTTACGTGATGCAGAAGTCCAGCAACCAAATACCGCTGCTACCTTGTCATTACGTAACAATTTGCGTGATTTTTCAGCAAAAGTCGGCCAGTCACTGGCGCCATCTTCCTGAATGATCTTGATTTGACGGCCGAGGATACCGCCGCTTTCATTGATCTGTTTAATTGCCAGTTTCTCAGCTTCCTGAGCACCGGTTTCACTGATCGCCATGGTGCCGGTCAATGAATGCAAAATACCTACTGTTACTGTGTCATCGGTTACTGCCAGACCCGTGGTGTTGACTTCAGCAGTCGGATAATCCGCCGCCATTGCTGTGCTGGTAATAAAACCAGCCGCTACCATTGCACTAAGCAGTGCGCCGGTTTTGCCTAAAAATTTTCGTCGACTAAAGTAGCTCATCGTGTATCTCCTGTTAACAAATTAGAGTGAACAGCATTGTTCCGAACGGTTTTGTTTTTTTGGGGGCTCAATGACCGAGCATCCAGGGTCTTGCGGTTTTCTTTGTCTGCATCATCAAGCCATTAGGGTTACTTTTGGCTTGTGCTGCCGCTTTGGATTTGTCGGCTGAATCCGTTTTGCAAGTGTGGGTTCCTGAGCAACCACAGCTGGAACGTCGCACTTGTTTGGGTTCATGGGCCGATTTTTCATTGCGCTCTTTAGCCACTCGAGTGTTACGGTCCATCAGCGCGAGATAGGGTGCAGTAATAATCCGCACCGCCATCTCGCCACATTCAACACATTCGACGGATTCACCGGCTTCGCTCATTTTGCGAAGCGCGCTGAAGTCGCCACAGTGTTCACATCGGTAGTCATATATCGGCATAACGTAATGTCCCGTCTTAAGATGTAGAACTTAAGTCAAAGCCCTGAGTGACAAATTGCGATGGGCCATCTGCCGTCGGGTTAATGTTGAAATCAAAGATTTCAGTCGGGATCCACAATGTGGCACAGGCATTCGGAATATCTACCACGCCGCTAATATGACCTTGAACTGGAGCGGTACCTAAAATGGATAGTGCTTGCTCACCTGTGTATCCGAATTTCTTCAGATACTCGATGGCATTGAGACACGCTTGACGATAAGCAACATGTACATCCAGGTAATGCTGTTTGCCCTGTTCATCAACCGAAATACCTTCAAACATCAAGAAATCACTGTAAGTCGGTGTTAAAGGACTGTTCTTGAACAGTGGATTTTTGATGCCGTATTTCTTCACGCCATCTTTAATCAGGCTGACTTTGATATCGAGATAGCCGGCCATTTCGATAGCACCACAGAAAGTGATTTCGCCATCACCTTGAGAAAAGTGAAGGTCGCCCATTGATAAGCCACCATCTTTCACATAGACCGGGAAGTAGATTTTCGAACCTTTGGTCAAATCCTTGATATCGCAGTTACCACCATGTTCACGAGGCGGTACGGTGCGAGCACCTTCTTTTGCTGCTTTGGCTGCTTCATCACCTTTTAAACGGCCCATTACTGCAGCTTGTTCATTAGGTGGCAACGCTAAAGGCGGAACACGATCCGGCTCAGTTGCAATCAATTCCGCTTCACGTTTGTTCCACTCTTCCAGCATTTCTCGTGATGGCAGACAGCCAATCAAACCAGGATGCATAATGCCGGCGAATTTAACGTTCGGCACATGACGTGAAGTGGTGTAAATACCGTGGAAATCCCAAATGGATTTACGAGCTTCAGGGAAGTGATCGGTTAAAAAGCCACCGCCGTTCTCTCTAGAGAAAAAGGCGTTGAAACCCCATTGCGAATCTTCAAAGGTGCCGACATCTAAAATGTCTACCACCATCAAATCGCCCGGTTCGGCACCTTCAACACCAATCGGTCCGCTGAGATAGTGGACTTGTAACAAGTCCACATCACGAATGTCATTGGCGCTGTCGTTGTTACCGATCTGGCCACCGGTCCAATCCATACATTCCACACGGAATTCATCGCCCGGTTTGACCATGGCAATCATCGGAATATCAGGATGCCAGCGATTATGGATTTGTCCGTCCTGTTCCCAGGGTTTTTTATCTAAGTCTAGCTTTACCAACGTTTTCATGAGTTTCTCCTACTTTGGAAATTTAGCTATTAAACGGCAGCTCAGAACTGCAACTGCATGGTGAGCAAAAAGCTATTGGTATCGGATTCGTTTGTTTCTTCAAGCTGTGAAAACACCGCGGAAACTTGAGCGTTATAACCATCGATGATGTACGCCACGCCCAAATCGGTTTGTCTCAGATCGACGTTGTTGTCTGCATCAAAACGCTGATACCTAACAAACGGTTGGATTTGGCCAATGCCAACTTTTTCATTGAAGATGTAGCCCAGACCGGCGGAGTAAGCATCGCCTTCTTCGCTTGTGAACACGCCATCGGTATCGTAATCGTAATAAGCGGCTTCAATTGACAGGGCACCTGGGCCAACATTTTGTTTTTCCATCAGAAAATCAATGCTGTACGAGCTGTATTTGCCCTGATCGGTTGCAGAAACAGCACCATTGTTTTGAGTTCTGCCAGCAATACCAACGGTCAAAATGTCTTTGGCACCAAGGTAGTTACCTGTACCGTAATAGCCTGGTTCTTTGTCCCAGAAGCTGTATTGCAAACGACCGGCATACATCAAACCATCTGAACCACGTGAGCTTTCCACCAAATCGGCTACAGGGGCAATTTGGAAAGTGGTATTACCTTCAAAGGCACCAAAAGAATATGCAAGACGTTGGTCAAATGCTGTGGCAACAACCGCCAAACCGTCATCACGACCAATGTAACCACCGTTAAAACCATAACGAGAGGCAATACCAGCCCAATAACCACCGCCTAATGAATAATATGGACCAGCCATATTGGCGCGATCGCTTGGAGATAAAAAGCGACCAGCCCATAAACTGAAATCTGGTGTTATTTCAAAAATACCTGCAGCATCAATTACCTGGAATCCCTGACCGGCAATACTTTTTTCGGTGTTCAACATCCCTTTGATGTATTTGTTCAAAGAGCCTGACAAGTAGATACGAGCACTGTCGAGATTAAAATCATTTGAGTATGACGAACCGTTACCGGCACCGTCTTCCACACGGCTATAACTGCCACGCATACCAAAACCAAGACTTATGTACTGATCTTCACCAAAGGTGATGGTGCCTGCAGCATGAGTAGTGGCTATTGGAGCTAATGTAGCGGTTGTGGCCAAGGCGACCAGATATGCAACTTTGTTCAGTTTTTTCATTTTTCTTCTCCCGAAAATCTCACCAGAATAAAAAGCGTCGTTGTTGAATTCGCCCCGGTGCTCATCAACCATTAAGTTCGAGAGCAATACTAGTCAGCTGGGTCTGCTGCTTAAATACGTCAAATTGCGTACATGGGTTACGTAGGGTTTCAGTTACTCTTTGAGCAAGTGTTCAAACAACAGATCGTTAAGGAGGAAAAATGAAACACCAATCCATTCACACTATTGGCGCATTCTGCTTAATGAGCAGCGTTTTACTACTGTCAGGTTGTGGCGGTGAATTCAGCTATAAACGCGGTGCGACAGCGAAAGATTTTCAGAGTGAAAAACAACGTTGTGAAACCGTGGCGAGCTCTGAAAAAGAGATTGATGAATGTCTTCAGCAACAAGGCTGGCTGGTCGTTGGTCCAGATAAGCCATTTCTCCCTCTGAGCCGTGGCGAGAGTAAAACCATTGCTGTGGCCGGTGATGTTATGGAAGAAACAACAGACCAACCCGTCGATCCCATGGAAAAATTACAGGTTAATTCCTGGTGGCGGGCTGGCGCTGGTCCAGAAAAATTAATGAATGACAGTAACGCCTGTAGCGCTGAATTAGGGGAGGAGCATTCACCCGAGGCCAATATGAGTCTAGTTACCCGAGGCTTATTAGGCTGTATGCAGAAAAAAGGGTGGGCTGTCCTTTTACAGCAATAAGGTTGTAGTGCTCGTTAAATATTGATGTGAGGACTGGAATACGAAGCTGTTTGGAATTAGGGCATAACTATTGCAGTCCCACGTTTATTACTATCCGAAGAAGGGGAAATGAGCATGATGCAGCTGTGGCGTGATTATGATCCCGGTGAGTTCTATGATGAGCTGATGTACGATCAGCATCAGCCCAGACACTTCAGTTACAAGTTGCTGGATTATCTGAAATCCATGCGTAAAGAGGCATTCGAACAGCGCATTGTCGACTCTGAACTCGAAATACTGGAACGTGGTATCACCTTCACGGTGTACAGCGATGCAGGCAATATAGATCGTGCCTGGCCCTTCGATATCATTCCCCGCATCATTCCCAAACGTGAATGGGACTGCACCGAAAAGGGGCTGGTGCAACGGATCCGTGCTTTAAATATGTTCATCAATGACATTTACAATGAAGGTAACTTCATTCGTGATGGACTGATTCCTGAAGAAGTCGTGCTGCAATCCAAAGGTTACCGCCCTCAATGTAAAGGCATGCAACCGGCGCATGGGGTTTGGGCACATATTTGTGGTTCGGATTTAGTACGTGATGACAACGGCACCATGTACGTGTTGGAAGACAATTTACGGGTGCCTTCCGGCGTGGCCTATATGCTGGAAAACCGCAAAACTACCAAGCGTGTGTTACCGGAATTATTCAAATTGCTGCATATCAGTCCGGTCAATGATTACCCTTCTCACCTTTCTGCCATGCTGGCCTCACTGGCACCGGATATTGCACAACCCAATATGGTATTGCTGACACCAGGCATTTATAACTCAGCCTATTTTGAGCATGCCGCATTAGCCCAACAAGCTGGGTTAACCTTGCTGGAAGGCGCCGATCTGACTGTTGCCAATGATGGTTATGTGTATATGAAGACCATTCATGGGCTGGAACGGGTCGATGTCATTTATCGACGTATTGATGATGATTTTATTGATCCTCTGGTATTTCGTGAAGATTCCACCCTGGGCATACCCGGAATTATGCAAGCCTGGCGTGACGGTAAAGTCGCCATCGCCAATGCACCCGGCTGCGGTGTTGCCGACGATAAAGTCATCTATGCCTATGTTCCAGCGATGATCCGTTATTACCTTAATGAAGAACCTCTGTTACCAAACGTCCCCACCTGGATGTGTCGAGATCCCGACCAATTGCAGCACGTTCTCGACCATTTACCGGAACTTGTCGTCAAACCGGCTAATGAGTCCGGTGGATATGGCATGTTGGTGGGGCCGCATTCAAGCGAGGAAAAAATTGAGGAGTTTCGCCAGTTATTAATAGCTGATCCCAACAACTATATTGCTCAACCTACCCTCAAATTATCGGTATCCCCCACCAGTTGCGGCGATCACATTGCACCCCGTCATGTCGATTTACGGCCATTTATCCTGTCTGGTAAAGACAACTATGTCACGCCAGGTGGTTTGACACGGGTTGCTTTGGTTAAAGGTTCGCTGGTTGTTAATTCTTCGCAAGGTGGTGGTAGTAAAGATACCTGGATAGTCGATGATTCATACTTTGGGGGGCTGAGCTAATGTTATCGCGAGTTGCAGAACGGGTTTACTGGCTGGCCAGGTATTTGGAACGGGTGGAAAATACTGCTCGATTAATCAATGTTCACACCGGTCTATTGATGGACTTACCTCGGGATGTTGAAATTGACTGGTTTACGCTGGTCACCATTTTTGATGCTGATATGTTCTATCACGCTAACTTTGATCAGATTAATGAAAATAATGTGATGCAATTTTTGCTGGCAGAACCTAACAATCCAATTTCTCTGCTTAATTCTCTATCGGCTGTTAGAGAAAATGCCCGGACTTCATTGGATATCCTGCCGGAAGAAACCTGGGAACAGGTCAACGAACTATATCTACTGGTTAAAAATGAAATGGCCGCGATCAGTAATCGGCGCCGTCGTCAGCAATTGTTATTAACTATTATGGAACGCTGCCAAACGGTCTGGGGCATATTGGCTAACCATATGAGCCGAAACCACGCCTATCATTTCATGCAAACAGCTAAGCATCTGGAACGTGCGGATATGACCAGCCGGATTCTGGAGATGACCTCATTACTGATGGCTGAAAATCGAAGCGAATCCTTGCGGGCGGCCGAGGGCATTTTGTGGACACACTTATTACGCGCATTAAGTGCCCAGCAGATGTACACTCAAACGCATAGCTCATCCATGAATGCTGATGGCGTGTTAACCTTCTTAATTCGCGATGAAGCATTTCCACGGTCATTATTCTTCTCGTTGAAAGCGATTGGACGCTATATATGGCCTTTGCCGCAGTCCACCACAACATTGGAACATCATCAAATAATCATGTCCGAAATATTTACTGAAAGACTGAATGAGCTGCCTGCCGAGATGATCCATACCCGTATGGATGATTTACAGGCAAAACTCGCCAATTTGAGCAGTCAAATCAGTCAGCAATGGTTTCATCCAGATAGATCTGTTGCATGAGACGTTTTTATTGCCATTGCGGGCAAGAAATATTTTTTGATAATACTTACTGCAACAGCTGTAACAGTATTTTAGGTTTTGATCCTGAGCAGCAAAAGCTCATCAGTATCGAGCCTTACAAAGGCCAGTTTCGTTCGGTAAAAAATCCGGAAAAACGCTATAAACGCTGCGTGCATCATCAGCATCAAATGCAGTGCAACTGGTTATTGTCTACTGATGATCATTTTACTCAATGCCTGTCGTGCCGATTGACGCGTGTGATTCCTAATCAGGTCTATCCTTATAACGTCAAACGCTGGGCAGTATTAGAGTCGGCAAAACGCAGGATGCTTTATGGTTTGCTCAGACTTGGCTTACCGATTGATAACTGGCCAGCTGATGATATCCAGCGGTTGCAATTTCATTTCCTCGAAGATCAGATTAGCAATCCGATTGATGGTCACGAGCAGGTTTTAAGCGGCCACGCTGCCGGGGTCATCACATTAAATGCCTCTGAAGCTGACAATAGTTATCGCGAAGCTACGCGTGAGGCGATGAATGAACCTTATCGAACGTTATTAGGTCATTTCCGTCATGAAATTGGCCATTTTTATTGGGATAAATTGATTAAAGATCAGTCGATTTATAACGATTTTAAAGCATTATTTGGTGATGATACCGTTGATTATCCTAAGGCTTTAGCTGCTTATTACGAGGCTGGCCCTCCCGAAGATTTTCAGCAGGAATATATTTCAGCCTACGCCAGTGCACATGCTCTTGAGGACTGGGCCGAAACCTGGGCACATTATCTATTGATGCACGAAACACTTGAAACGGCAGTGGCGTTTGAAGTTATCAGACAACCCGAGACTGATCGGGAATTTCATGTGTGGTTATCGGAATGGATGCAATTGGTGCTGGTGTTAAATGCGTTGAATAGAAGTATAGGTAATGCCGATGCCTACCCATTTGTGGTGTCAACCAAAGTACAAAAGAAACTGCAATTTATTCATGATTTGATGCACAGATAGTTAATCAATAACCACATTTTTCTTACTGTTCGCTGAATCGTGGCATCTCGGTAAAGGCTTGACGTAGTTTATCTCCCCAAGCCTTCCTTAACTCAATCAGATAAGGATGCTCTACTCCAAAGCGATAGTGAGTGCTTATATCGTAGCTATCCTTTTTATACATCAGCACTTCAATCGGTGGACCGACGCTGACATTACTCTGCATGGTGGAGTCCATTGAAATCAATGAGCAGGTTGCCGCATCAAGCAGAGAAGTATCCGGCCGGATAAAACGATCTAAAACCGGTTTGCCATATTTGCTTTCACCAATCTGCAGGTAGGGCGTCTCTTTAGAGCTGGTAATGTGATTACCTTGTGGGTAAATCATATACGCCTGTGGTGGACCGCCTTGAATTTGACCAGCAAGTAACAAAGTCGCTTCAGGGGCAAAACCTGACGCTTCATTTTCAGAGTATCGACGAATACGACTGCTGAGAATTTCACCAATATAGTCAGCGGTATCCGATAAATAACTCAAGGTATTGAGATTTCGCGCCTGACTTTCATGTATATCACGATGTATCTGTTCCACCACAAATTGTGTGGTCGCCAGATTACCAGCACTTAATAACACTAAACAACGGTCTGCATGGGTTTCAAAACGTGTCATTTTGCTATAAGTACTCACCTGATCGATTCCTGCATTGGTTCGGGAATCGGATGTCAGTACTAATCCGGCATCTAAGGTAATGGCTAAACAATAGGTCATACACGCCTCTGAAATAATCATGTCAAAGATAGTCGACATTGAGTTACAGAGCAATGCCCAATAAGGGTTATTTGAGACAGTTTTAGAAACTTGGTTGATTAAGCGTTATTTCACTTAAATTTTAAATTCGAATTCTGGCAATCAACGGCAGGTGATCTGAAGCTTGTTGTGCCAGATTGGATTTATGGACGAACAGCTCGGCTTGACAACGTTGTGGTGAAACCCAGATACGATCTAATGCAAAGATAGGCCATCGGGTTGGAAAAGTTGCTAAATGCGGTTGTTCATTAAAATGCCGATGCAGCCAACGCAATGGCCTACCCCAGAGTAACCACTCATTCACGTCGCCTAACAAACAAGTGATATGCGCTTCCTGTTGTGATTTCAGCTGCAGCAATTGCTTAACCTGCCAGCGTCGCTCTGCCGGTTTCAGGCCTAAATGGGTAGCGATAATCTGTAGTTCGTAGCCGGCAACATCAAATGTCGCTTCAATTGCACCACGAGGCTCACATTTATCGACGCTTAAATCGATATGTTTGAAGGATGTTAAAGGCAGCCGAGTGAGTAAAGCATTGCCGTAATGGCGAGTTTCGCGAAACAACGTAGGACCAGCAAGGGCTTCATGGCCTGTTTGGTAGGCTAGATATTCCAATAAATCAAGATCATCTACACAATGATGCTCTACTTCCTGTAAAGCAATAATATCGGCATCAATCTCTCTTATAACAGCTGCAATTCTTGCAGGATCAAAGTGACCATCAGTACCAATACAGGCGTGAATATTATAAGTAGCAACGGTAAATGTATTTTGTTGTTTTATCTCGGTCACGTGTCTGTTGAAATTCTATTTAGCCATTTTTTAACACCATACATCAAGCCGCCGATGGCTAAAACGACGATTGCAAAAACAGCTATCTCAATTGGCTCGGGTTGTTGGACAACTCTCATCAGTGAATTGGCAAAAATCGTTATCGCCAAAATGCCTGGCAACATGCCGAACAAGGTTCCCAAAATAAAATCCTTGAGTTTTATATGAGACGCACCGGCTACCAGATTGATTAATGTAAAAGGCGCCACTGGAATAATCCTGACCGTAATAATGGCCAGCACACCATGATTAGCCAATCTTTTGGATAAGCGGTTTAATTTTGATCCCGCCATTTTAGAAATGCTTTTACGCCCTAGCCATTGGCCCACTATATAACCAAGAATGGCACTGAGCAATGAACCGGCAATGGCATAGATACTGCCGGGCCAAGCACCGAAACTAATTGCAACCGTTACTACCAGCAAGGTCAACGGAATGGCGATGAGACCTGCAATCGCAAAAACCGTGATCACAATGATAGGGGTAAAAGGGTTATCGTTAAGAGTGCTGATCCACTGTCTCATATTTTCTGGGGTCAACCACTCATTTAACGGTGTCCATTTCCATAACGCTGTCAGTGCTATTACAGCAAGCAAAACCAGCGCCGCAATGATAATTTGTTTTTTGGGCGATTGCGGCTCGTCTATCGGTACCAGCTTACGGCTCATTGAAACAGAATCCACTGGACGCTCTGGATCTATGTAATCTGCTGTTGGGGTCAAACCATCGATGCTGTCGTCTATTTCACAATCCAGCATGCGTAAGGTACGTGGTAAGTCGTCTCGGGCATCAAGCAATTTAATCAACGAGCCATGCTCGGCAAGCAGGCTTTCCAATTCAAACGCTTCAAGATCTAGATGCTCACAAAGCAAGGATTCCCGGAAAGCTTTTATTGCCTGCTGCTGATCATTATTTTCAGACTCAATGGCTAAATCGCATTCACTATCCAAGCCCATTGAGCGGTTACTTAAATTTGCTGACCCCACCCGTAGCAAAGTGTTATCAACAATCATCAATTTGCTGTGCAGACTGATATAAATATCACCTAATGCTTCGTGATGCGGGTAACAAATTCTTAAACGACCATATTTATCGGCATCACATAGTTTGCGACTGACTCTTGAACGCAATACATCCATTGTATGTTGCTCCAGCCAGCCCCCTGTCATTTTAGGACAAACGATCACTACTTCAGGGCCATCGCTTTCCGATAATCGGTGGGCTAAAACCTCTGCGACTTTCCACGAAGTAAAATACTGATTCTCGATATAGATAAGCTTTTTTGCCGCGGCAACAGCATCAAGATACAAGGTTTCAACTTCGATGATTTCCGCTTGCTCATTGAATTCCGGCATGGTGCGGGCGATAGCAATATTCACTTTGTGAAAGTCGGGTTCGACCTCGCTTGGCCAAATATCTTCGTCATAATGTGGAGCTTGCTGCAGTTGCTGCCCGGTTGCTTTCTGCCATCGTTCTCGTGCCAACTCAGCAAGACTTTCTGCCACTTTGCCATCCACCAGCATCTGCATATCGTGAAATGGTGGATAAACGACTTTATCAGGATCAATGCGGCGTTGGTCCTCAGGGGCATGATCACGGGTGTCCCAGCGATGCTTACCGGGATCGATACCGCCGCAAAAGGCAATTTTGTCATCTATAACGACAATTTTTTGATGCTGTGAGCCGCCAAACGGACATTCGCCATCAAGCTCGTAATGTAGACGCGCCTGTTTTTTCCAACTGGGACGAAACAGTGGCAGCCACTCTCTCTCAAGGGTATAAAGCATTGCCCAGTCCCAATTGAGAATGTACACATTTAATTCTGGTCTTTCGGCTAAAACCTTATGAATCAATTCACCTAATTCTGCGGGATGCTCTGTTGGGGTGTCACCTCGAATCAAAGTTAAGCGACTATCAATATCCCAAGCAAGAATATAAACAGTATGTCGAGCTTGTTTGATAGCTTCATATAAAGCGCCAAAGTAATTTTCACCATCGACCAGCAATGCTGCACGATCGGCTTGCAGATAACGCCAGCAGTTTTCACCTGGACGAATAATTTTAGTTTCTTGCATAAATCGACACGAGCTCCCTGTCGAAGATCAAATATTGACCAAGACTAGCACAGCTACCAGCAGCGATTATTTACACAGGTTAATATCCAGGAAGAGGATTTTTCTGAATGGATGAATGACTCGAATAGAATCAAAGCAACACTAGCTTGATGTAATCGAAAGCCATAATTTTATTGGGGGATAACTCGATAATAGCCACTTTTCCCACGCATTAATAATGCTGGGGTATTTGCTGGTAATTGTTCTTCTGCTTTTTTAACGGCTTGTACCACGCAATTTTATGGCCGTTTGGTTTATCCAGAATATATTCCACCCCAAGCTGTGACTTTAGCTTTTCATCAATAAATTGACCTGCCAGAGCTCCGCCCACCAAAGCAATAATGGTAATCGCCACACCTGCAGGATTGTCAGCCTGAGTAATACCATAGGCGGATGCACCAGCAACTGTAGCACCTACTGCTGCCCCCCAACCGGGACGTTTATTACCCAGCCCTTCGATGGTGACCATTCGCGATGAAACGATCCAAACATCTTCAATGGCCATTATTTCGCCGACTTCTTCGCGATAATAATTACTCTGTGATCGTGATGCACAGCTGGTGATAAAGGGAATCATCATCAGCAAGATAAAGCACCATTTGCTTAAGTCACGAGACATATCGGGCTCCAATGGTATTAATTAACCAAACTACTTTGAGTTATTTTGTAACGATTAATTCAACAAGCCACAGATTCATTTAGCTTTAGGATTCTTTAGCCGGTTTTGCAGACCTTACTTGAGACTTCCATGCCGGCTCCAGTTCAAACTGTTGACACCAGCTTTGAATATCCGCGGCGGGCATTGGACGAGCAATTTGATAACCCTGGGCCAGTTCACATCCCATCGATAACAACATAAGACCATGCTCAACCGTTTCGACACCTTCAGCAACGACCTGGCGATTGAATGCCTTAGCCAAACTGATCACCCCTTCAACAATATTGTAATCATTGGCATCCACCAGCATATCCAGTACAAAACTTTGATCAATTTTCACGGTGTTTGCCGCCAGATGACGAAGATGAGTTAACGAGGAATAGCCGGTACCGAAATCATCAAGAGCAATCTGTACACCGACCAGCTGACGGCAATCATCAATAATTCGACTCAACATTTGCACATCACCCAGCGCACCACTTTCCAGAATTTCCAATTGCAATGAGGCAGGATGTATATCCGGATAGCGGCTTAAGGCTTGTTGTATCGATTCGATGAAATTATTGGCATGTAAGTGATTTGCTGCAATATTGACACTCACCAATATTGATAAGCCTTTCTGTTGCCATTGCTGCAACTGCTGTAAAGCGGAATCGATGACCCACAGGCCCAAATCAAACTCCAGCTCGCTACCTTCCACATCAGACAGAAAGTCATTGGGATAGAGCAATCCGCGATCTGGATGCTGCCAGCGAATCAACGCCTCTACCGCAATAATTTCACCGGTTTTCATGTTGATTTCCGGCTGATAATGCAAAACAAACTCGTTGTTCAACAAGGCTTCGCGAAGACGTTGTATAACATTGTGCTTATGTACAACTTTTTGATTTATCTCTGGATTAAACAGTCTAAAAGTATTACGACCGGTGATTTTAGCCTGATACATAGCCTGATCGGCATGGCGCAGCAGCGTGTCTAAATCAACATTATCCATGGGGTACAAGGCAATACCACTGGATGCGCTGATCATGATGCGCAGATTATTTATCCAGTAGGGCTCTGCCAAAGTCTGATGCAATCGCGTAAGTAACTGCTCACACTGCTCGTATGAGTTAATATCCCTAAACAAAATAGCAAACTCATCACCACCAAAACGGGAAATTGTGTCTTCTTCCCGCACACTAGCCCGCAAACGATCAGCCACTTCAATCAACAACAAGTCACCAATGTTATGACCATGTGTGTCATTAACCGGTTTAAAGTCGTCCAGATCCAAAAAGCAAACGCCCAACCAGGTACCTAACCGCTGGCTATGGATAACTGCCTGGGCAAATCTGTCGGCAAACAATATCCGATTAGGCAAATGGGTGAGCACATCATAATGGGCCATTAGCTCAAGCTTTTCCTGCTGTACCTTGGACTGAGTGATATCGGAAAACAAACCCACATAATTTTGCGTTTGTCCCTGCGGATCTTTCATCGAAGAAATCGTCAACATTAATGCATATAAATGGCCTTCTTTGTGACGATTCCAGATTTCACCTTGCCAGTAATTATTGTTTTCCAGGCTTTGCCACATTTGCTGAAAAAATGCATCGTCATGCTTGCCCGATTTCAACATGGCCGGGGTATTTTGTAGCGCTTCTTCAACGGAATATCCGGTAATTTCGCTAAAAGCTGGATTAACCTGCAGAATCCGGCTTTGCGTATCGGTGAGAACAATACCCTCATGTGCCTGGCTGAAAATCTGTTCTGAAAAATGGATTTGCTGTTCTGCCAATTTATGGGTGGTGATGTCATACACCACCAGCAGCAGTTCATTATTTACCGCATCATGTAACGGTGAAACTGAAAGCAGGGCTAACCGCTCACTGCCATCCAGACAGGTAATCCGAACTTCAACGGAACTATCTGGCAATGTTTTCACCCCGAGATTGGCATCCCACCAATCATTAATGGTTTTCAAAAAGTTTTTAGGGATGTTTGTTTTATTCCACCATAAAGCCAATGTCGGTAAATCATGCATGGAATACCCATAAAGCCCGGTAAATGCAGGGTTAATAAAACTTATCTTGCGATCTCGACCGACCAGAATGTAAGGAACCGGTGACGAATCAATTACCTGCCGAAATTTTAGATTAGCCAACGAGGAGGAAAACATAAACCGAACAAACGCTGTTAACAATGCAAAAATGGCTAGAGCAATTGCAAATATCAAGATTCGGGATTGCCACACAGCATTTTTGTTGGCATTCCAGCCACCTTTAGGTTGCCCAGCCAGTGACCAATATCCTTCAGGCAAGGCAAGAGGCATGGTTAACGGATCATTTTCAAATAAGGCAGCATTACCAAAAAAAACTTCACCCTGTGCACCAAGACCATCTTTTCCACGGATAGCTATTTCTATAACTGAATCTTCAGCATTTAACCCAGATGCCTCAAAAAAAGTCTCGGCATCGATGACCGCAGAAATGATGCCCCAGAAATACTCTTGCCCACTTTCATCTAAGAGATAAACGGGTATTCGGGTAATTAATCCCGTTCCGCCTTGTTTCAGTTCAAGTGGGCCTGCCAGAATGAGTTTTCGAGTAACTCGCGCACGTTCTGCAGCGTCTGCCTGGCTAGGTTCTTGCCGATAATCCAAACCAATCGCCTGCTCATTACCCGCCACTGGATACATATAGCGAATCACCATATCTGGTGCTGCAGCGATATTGCGTAATTGGGTGTGTTTGCCAATAAGATGACTCATGGCAATTTCAAACTGGGCCTGAGTTAATTCGGGATTAACCGCAAACAAGCCTGGCAAGCCTCTGACAATTTGAATGTGATTTTGTAAATTGGTGACCAGATTATTGTGGTATTGGCTTAATTGCTGTTGAACCTTGGACTGAAGAGCACTGGCTGTTCGATCCTGAATAACATGATCCAGATACGACGCCGCCACCAAAATCAGTAATGCGATGATGGCAATCATGCTATTAAAAACCAGTTTAGTTGCTATTAAAAATCGCATTAATCTTCCATTAGAACTATTTGCCAGCAAAGCATGTTCGGCTGGACACGTTACATTAAAGTCTCTGATTACACTATTTATAAAGATAAAAAATTAATTACCTAACGCTGTGGTTTACATCACAACGTGAGCCTTGTAATACAGGTTAACATTCAGAACCCATTTCTCCCCAAACCTTGATTTATCAGACACTTACGGTAACAATGAAACCTCGCATAACTACTGGCTCATTTCCGACAAACTTTTCAGATAATTTTGAAGCGCTGGAATACGAGCAAGCGATAAATCACCAATTGAAAATGGGTTCATCAAATCGAATGTTAAAACGTAAAGCCCTTCCAGCTTACATCGCCATTTTTGCGGATTTAATGACCTTATTGTTGTGCTTCTTTGTTTTGTTGCTGTCGATGTCGGAGCTTGATGTTACCCGTTTGAAAATGGTTGCCGAATCAATGCATAACGCGTTTGGTGTGACTCCGCCAGAAATTCCCGAGCCGATTCCGATGGGTACATCAATAATCAAGCAAACCTTTTCACCGAACCCTTCTGATGTGACCGTTATCCAGGAGGTCAGACAATCCGCAGACCCAACCAAACCTATTCTCGAAACCAGCAATCTCAATTTGTATCTACAAGCTAAACAACAACGTCAACTAAAAGAAATTAACGAAGCACTTCATGAACAAATCGATGAAGGTATACTCCAAGTAGAAACACGAGAAGATCGAGTGGTGATTATCATTGATGAACAAGCTTCTTTTCCATCGGGATTAGCCTCTATCAAACCGGCCTTTATGCCGGTGCTAAATGTAATTGCAAAAGCCTTGGCAGACATTGATGATCCCCTAGTCGTTTCAGGACATACAGATAATCGTCCGTTAAGCACACCACAATATCGGTCGAACTGGGAGTTATCAGGTTCAAGAGCCACTTCCGTCGTGCACGAATTATTGCGCTACCCTCAATATGAGGCCGAACGTTTCAGGGTCGAGGGCTATGCTGATACACGCCCAGTCACCGAAAATGACACGGAATCAGGTCGAGCACGCAACCGAAGAGTGGAAATAGCTGTCCTTACTCAATAAGAGCTGTGATGCCTCGATTATTTATGGTACAACCAAGCAACGATGCGATGATTGCTCCGCCAACTCCGAGGACCTAGGAACATTCCATGAAAACATCTGATCTGCTGGTGAAAGCGCTAGAAAACGAAGGGGTCGACTATATTTTTGGTATCCCTGGTGAAGAAAACCTCGACTTCCTTGATTCATTACAACATTCCTCGATCAAACTAATCATAACCCGGCATGAACAGGGGGCAGGCTTTATGGCCGCCACCTATGGTCGATTAACTGGCAAGCCCGGTGTTTGTCTTTCAACCTTGGGGCCTGGTGCAACTAATCTCATAACTCCGGCGGCGTACGCCCAGCTTGGCGGCATGCCAATGTTGATCATCACCGGACAAAAACCAATTAAAGCCAGTAAACAGGCACTGTTTCAAATTGTCGACATCGTCAATATGATGCGGCCCATTACCAAATTCACCAAACAGGTCGTTCATGGCAACACCATTGGCGCAGTGGTTCGCGAAGCATTTCGTATTGCGGTTCAGGAGCGTCCTGGCGCGGTTCATATTGAACTACCGGAAGATATTGCGGCAGAAGAGGTTCACGATCGAATCTATGTGGTCGAAAACATTCGCCGCCCGGATGCTGATAACACAGCGATAAAAGATGCTTTGGAAATGATTCGCAAAGCCAATATGCCATTGTTATTAATCGGTGCAGGTGCAAACCGGAAACGTGCTAGCAAAGCGTTAACCCGTTTTGTCGAAAAAACCGGAATTCCCTTCTTCAATACCCAGCTTGGTAAAGGCGTTATTGATGAACGTCATGACAGCTATCTCGGTACAGCAGCTTTATCTGAATCTGATTATCTACACTGTGCAATTGAAAGAGCCGATCTGATTATCAACGTTGGACATGATGTCGTCGAAAAACCGCCATTTTTTATGAAAGATGGTGGTGCGCCGGTTATTCATATCAACTTTCAACCGGCTGAAGTCGATCCTGTGTATTTTCCGCAGCTGGATGTGGTTGGTGATATTGCCACATCCATTAATCGCTTATCCGATGCCTTATCACCACAGTCAAATTGGGATTTCTCCTATTTTTATCGGGTAAAACAAGAAGTTCAGCAGCGGCTTGGTTTGTATAGCGATGATGATCGGTTTCCGATTTTGCCACAAAGTGCTGTTACTACCATTCGCGCCGCGTTGGGTGAAAAAGATATTCTGGCTTTGGACAATGGCCTTTATAAGATTTGGTTTGCCCGTAACTACCAGTGTTACGAAAATAACACTTTATTATTGGACAATGCCTTGGCAACAATGGGAGCCGGTCTGCCTAGTGCAATGCTCGCCAAATTATTGAATCCGGATCGTAAAGTGGTTGCTGTCTGTGGCGATGGCGGTTTTATGATGAATTCACAGGAGATGGAAACCGCTGTTCGGCTTGGTCTGGATTTGGTTGTTATCATTCTCAATGACAATGCCTATGGCATGATCAAATGGAAGCAACAAGGCATGGGGTTTAAGGACTTTGGTTTAAGCTTTGGTAACCCTGATTTTGTGAAATACGCTGATAGTTACGGTGCCATGGGCCACCGTCCGACCAGTTATGTCGAGTTCGATAAAATGCTGCGTGATGCACTCGACACTCCCGGTGTACATCTCATTGATGTCGCTATCGATTATTCTCTTAATCACTCAATTCTCAATGAAGGTTTGAAACAGAAAATCTGCATTCTATAAGGAAGCTTTATGTCTACCGCACCCCACTTCGCCCTGTCTATTCCCGGCGTAGCAGCCAAGCAATGGGCTAAAATCGATGTCACCAATCCCTATAACGATAAGTTGATCGCAACGGTAGATGTGGCTGATGCTGACACGGTAGAAACAGCACTACAAACTGCAGATCGACTGTTTAAAGATAGAAGCAAATGGCTTAGCGTTCCTCAACGTTTAGCTATTTTGGAGAAATCACTCAGCTTAATGCAGCAACAAGCAGATGAATTAGCCAAAGGTGCTGCTGAGGAAGGTGGCAAACCGCTGATTGATTCAAAAGTTGAAATGGTGCGTTGTATCGACAGCATTCGTCACTGTCTTGATACGCTACGTCATCAAACTTCCCATCCAGTGCCAATGGGTGTAAATCCTGCTTCCCAGCATCGTTTAACCATGCTGCACAAAGAACCGATTGGTGTGGTTGTGGCTATCAGTGCGTTTAATCATCCGTTAAATCTGATAGCCCATCAGGTCGGTCCAGCTATTGCAGCGGGCTGTCCGGTCATTGTTAAACCTGCAGAAAATACGCCGTTATCCTGTTTCCGTCTGGTGGAGATTTTTCATCAGTCTGGTTTACCTGTTGAATGGTGCCAGGTTTTATTAACAGAAAATCATCAAGTTGCAGAACAGCTTGCCACTGATCCGCGTGTTGCTTTTTTAAGCTTTATCGGCAGTGCAAAAGTTGGTTGGTATTTACGTTCAAAACTGGCGGCTGGAACACGTTGTGCACTTGAGCATGGTGGTGTGGCCCCGGTTATTGTCGATGAAAAAGCCGATATCGATGCAGCCATTCCTGGTCTGGCCAAAGGCAGCTTTTATCATGCTGGTCAGGTATGTGTGTCGGTTCAGCGAATTTTTGCCCATCATTCGATTGCCCGTGAACTGGCTGAAAAGCTGGCCGCAGCCGGTAATAAAATGTTGATTGGCGATCCATTATCGGATCAAACAGAAATCGGCCCATTAATTCGTAATAGTGAAGTGGCTCGGGTCAATGACTGGGTACAAGAAGCGGTTAACGAGGGTGCAGAATTATTATCCGGCGGTGAAGCACTGGAAAATAACTGTTATGCCACGACTGTATTATTTGATCCGCCAGCAGATGCCAAAGTCTCCAAAAGTGAAATTTTTGGCCCGGTGGTTTGTATCTATCCTTATCAGGATGTGGATCAAGCAATTGCTGAAGCCAACAGTCTGGATTTTGCCTTTCAGGCGGCGGTTTATAGTCAGAATATTGATAATGCAATGTATGTGGCAGAACGCCTGGATGCGTCGGCAGTGATGATTAACGAACACACTGCATTTCGTGTCGACTGGATGCCATTTGCCGGTTTGAAACACTCAGGTCATGGTACTGGCGGCATTGCCTATAGCATGGAAGATATGCAGATCGACAAAATGATTGTTTTGACCTCAAAGAGTATTCCGTAATCAGCCTATAAAACCTCATATGGCTGACAAAAAGAGACCGCCCGTAGGCGGTCTTAAAATGAGGGAGAGAGAAAAAGTACTTATTATTGAGACATCGCCCGCAACATCCAGGCCGTTTTCTCATGAATTCGCATACGGTCTGAAACCAAAGCCAATGAAGATTCATCATCCGCAGCTTCTGCCAGTTTCAATACTTCACGGCAGGTTTTAACCACTAATTCGTGATTGTGCGTCAAAATTTCTGTCATTTCTTTCGCTTCAGGTACACCGTCTTTTTCCTTGATCGAACTCAATTCGGCAAACGCTTTATAAGTACCCGGAGCTGAGACACCCAACGTTCTGATTCGTTCCGCTATATCGTCAACTGCCGTCGCCAATTCAACATAATGCTCTTCAAACATTAAATGTAGTTCACGAAAGCGCGGACCAGTCACATTCCAATGGAAGTTATGGGTTTGCAGATACAAAGTATAGGTGTCAGCCAATAGTTTTTTCAGACCTTCAGCGACCTTCTCTCTGTCTTTCTTATTAATACCAATATCAATAGAACTCATACATTTACCTCCTGATAAAACTCGAAGTCAGCCGTGAAATCACGGCGACCATGATCCATATATCTGTTTAGTTCACATCGTTCAGTGAAATACCAATTGCGTCAGCAACACCTTTGCCATAGGCAGGATCGGCTTTCAGGCAATTACGAATATGACGTTTTTTCACTTCATCATCAGCACCGTCAATTGCCCGAGCAGTGTTTTCAAACAATACCTGCTGTTTCTCTGGCGTCATCAAACGAAACAAGTTGCCTGGTTGTGAGTAGTAGTCATCATCATCTTCTCTAAAGTTCCAGTGATCCGCCGCACCATTAATCGCTAAAGGTGGCTCACTAAAATCAGGCTGTTCCTGCCACTCACCATAACTGTTTGGCTCGTAGCCTTTAGTCGCACCGTAATTACCATCGACACGCATTGCGCCATCACGGTGAAAACTGTGTACCGGACAACGAGCAGTATTTACCGGAATCTGATGATGATTTACCCCCAATCTATATCTATGGGCGTCACCGTAAGAAAACAACCGTCCATGCAACATTTTGTCGGGCGAGAAGCTGATGCCCGGCACGACATTGGCCGGTGAAAACGCCGATTGCTCCACATCCGCATGGTAATTCTCAGGATTACGATTCAGCTCCATCACGCCAACATCAATCAACGGATAATCTTTATGTGGCCAGACTTTCGTCAAATCAAACGGATGAATATGATAGGTATCGGCATCTTTTTCCGGCATGACCTGTACTTTCAATTCCCAACGGGGATAATCAGCACGTTCAATTGCTTCAAATAAATCTTTCTGGTTACTTTCACGATCCTCGCCTACCACTTTACCAGCTTCTTCATCAGTCAAGTTTTCAATACTTTGTTTGCATTTAAAATGAAACTTGACCCAGAAACGTTCATTATTGGCATTGATGAAACTATAGGTATGACTGCCAAAGCCGTGCATATGACGATAACTTTTTGGCAAACCGCGATCACTCATTACAATCGTAACCTGATGTAACGCTTCTGGAAGTAAGGTCCAAAAATCCCAATTGTTCTGAGCGCTACGCATATTGGTTTTCGGGTCACGTTTTACAGCATGATTCAGATCCGGAAACTTCAATGGATCACGTAAAAAGAATACCGGCGTGTTATTGCCGACCATATCCCAGTTACCTTCTTCAGTATAAAACTTAACGGCAAAGCCACGGATATCACGTTCTGCATCTGCTGCGCCGCGCTCTCCAGCCACTGTGGAGAAACGGGCGAATAATTCAGTTTTTTTGCCGACTTCGGAGAAAATTTTGGCGCGAGTGTATTGCGTAATATCGTTAGTGACCGTAAAGGTTCCAAAAGCACCAGAACCTTTGGCATGCATTCGTCTCTCTGGAATAACTTCACGATCGAAGTGGGCCATTTTTTCCAGAAACCAGACATCTTGCATAAGTAACGGGCCGCGAGGACCTGCTGTCATACTATTCTGATTATCTACGACTGGTGCGCCACCGATTGTGGTGAGTTTTTGTTTGTCTGCCATGTTCGCCTCCTTGAGGGCAATAAAAAAGACTCATCTACGTGAGTTTGTCCTTACTATAGGCTAAAACATTGAATCGTTGAAACAACAAATTCCTATATTAACAATCGGTTTTATCGATTAAGTTATTTATTAAGCGAATATTTAACGCAATGAACGGTATTCACCTTCCCGGCCTCGCTTACTTAAAACTAACTGCCACAGCTGCCCTTGTTTAGAACGAAAGAATCCGGCACAGCTGTGTAAATAATATTTCCACATTCGGTAGAACCGTTCGTCATAATTACTTGATAACGCTGGCCAAGCTGTATCAAAGTTTTCCCACCAGGCCATTAACGTCTTATCGTAATCAGTACCAAAATTGTGCCAGTCTTCTATGACAAAACGACCATTGATGACCTTCGCCAACTCTTCTGCCGAAGGCAATTTTCCATTGCGGAATATATATCTATCAATCCAGGGGTCGACCTTCAAAGAAGTAGCATGTATGCCGATGGTGTGCAGCAAGAATAAGCCCTCAGGCTTTAATAACTTCAACGCGCTTTCAAAGTAGACGGGATAGTTTTTAGGACCAACATGCTCAAACATGCCAATGGAAACAATCTTGTCAAATTGGCCTTCAAGATCGCGATAATCCATTAACTCAATAGTAACCGGTAATCCTGCACATCGCTCGCGAGCAAGAGTTTGCTGCTCCTTGGAGATAGTGATACCAAGCACTTCAACACCATAATTCTTGGCAGCATATTGAGCAAAACTTCCCCAACCACAACCGATTTCAAGTACCGATTCTCCGGGTTTAAGCATCAGTTTTCGGCAAATTAAATCCAATTTATCAATTTGTGCTTGAGCCAACGTATCGGCATTAGCCCAATAACCGCATGAATAACTCATTGTCGGATCGAGCATCGCCTGAAAAATATCATTACCGGTATCGTAGTGTTTTTTACCTACTTCATAGGCTCGTTTGCTAGTTTGGCGATTAAAAATATTTTGACGGATAATTTCGATAGTCAAACTGAGCTTAGCAACGCCACCCAAATGCTTTTCAACATCGGCTTTAAGTAAACGGTGGAATAACTCATCCAGCTCATGGCATTCCCACATATTGTCCATGTAGCTCTCACCGAAGCCTAACGAACCTTGGGTGAGAATGCGGCGATAGGCTCTGGAATCAAACACCTGAATATCCCAAGAATTATCACCATTGAATTCGACTCCGGCCAAAGCAGCCGCTTCTCGCAAAATAGCTGGAGGTGAAACCGTTTGGGTTTGACTAAGACGCTCTTCACTCAATTTGAGATGAGCTACTTTTGAAGTTGAATCAGCCATAGACGGTATTTCTCCTCTATTTATGCGTTAGCAACCCTACCTTAGCGTAAAAATCTATTGATTTGTATCAGTTTATTGCTGATTTTTATATTTACCTGAATTACATTGTGGTTTGAGCTGAAGTGAATCAAATTAGCAAAATCAAACAATAAAATAGTTTGCTTAAAGTCAGCGATGCTAGTGCCGATATAGAATACAAGTTGCTCCACAGGCAATTCGGTCACCTTGTTACTAAATAATAATCAATAAAAAGCGCATAGAGAGGGGCAGCCCCATGAAAAAAAATCTCCCAATAACCAATAGCGAAGTGCCTTATCCTGAAGGTGAAGAGATCATTTCAACTACCAGTCTAAAAGGCATAATCACCAGCTTTAATAATACATTTCAAAAAATCAGTGGCTTCGAAGCTGATGAATTGATCAATAAAAATCACAATGTCATTCGTCATCCAGAAATGCCACCCGCGGCATTTGATGATTTATGGAAAGCCATGAAATCAATCATCATTGGATGGGCATTATTAAAAATCGCGTTAAAAATGGTGATCATTATTGGGTTGATGGCTATGTAAGCCCAATGATCGAAAATGGCGATGTGGTTGGTTATGAATCTGTTCGGACCAAACCCACACGTGAACGTGTAGAACGTGCTGAAAGAGTTTATAAACGCCTTAATAATGGTCAGTCAGCAATCGATGGCAGTTGGTTTTCTCGACTCAATTTACATTATCGCTTTCTATTGGCTCACGTAGTGGCACTCGTTATTTCATTAGTGCTGGCAAGCTCGCTGTTGCAAGTTGAACCATATGAACTTGCTGCCATTGCTGCAGTGACAATTGTGATTTTTTTGGGCTTATCTATCTGGGCTTTTTCACCGTTAAAACAAGCAGCTATCAGGGCACGGGAAGAAATAAACAATCCGTTAATGGCGTTAATTTATACCGGTCGCTCAGATGAAATCGGCCAAATCCAGTTAACTGCTGAGTTTTTAAAAGGCCGGTTGGGAACCACATTAGGTCGAATCAGAGATTCCGCTGCCAGTATTGAACAAGAGGCTGATAACAGTGCACATTCTGTTGCAGATATTCAGTCCGCTATCCGCCAGCAGGCGATGCGGATGGAAGAAGTCGCAACAGCGATGACCGAAATGACTGCTAGTATTCAAGAAGTAGCTACCAACGCCGCCTATGCAGCCACAAAAGCTCGTGAAACTGACGAGCTGTCAAAGAATGGGGTATCAAGTGCATCAAAAGCGGTTAATTCGTTAAGCGATGTAAGTGCTGCCATCGGTAACATTTCCAAAGTAGTTGCTCAATTGGATAAAGATACTCGTAATATCGGACAGATCATTGAGGTAATTACCAGCATCGCCGATCAAACTAATCTATTAGCTTTGAATGCCGCGATTGAGGCTGCCCGAGCTGGTGAACACGGTCGTGGCTTTGCTGTGGTTGCTGAAGAAGTTCGTTCATTAGCCAGTAAAACTCAACTGTCCACTCAACAAATTCAAAACTTAATTGGTGAGTTGAATAACGCGGTGAAAGAAGCGGTGAAAGTGATGGAACAAAGTCAGCAAACCAGTGGCACCAGTGAACTGCATGTCAAAGCATCTATCCAAGCGCTGGAAACCATCGCTAATGAAGTCAGCAATATTAATGAGCTGAATTTCCAAATTGCTGCTGCCGTTGAAGAGCAAAGCAGTGTCAGCGAAGACATTAATCGCAACATTGTGCAAGTTAATGAAAGCGCGTCACAAGTTTCGCATGGTGCCGAAATTGCTGACAACGCGGCCCATGGCTTATCAACCCAATCTCATCATATGAGCGACATGATTAAGCGTTTCCAACAAGGTTAGGTTATTTAGCAAAATAGCTTTAAAGTTCAGCTTAAATTAAGCCTGATTGACTAAAATCAGGCTTAATTATGTTAGATAACTCATATTTAGTGATTAGGAAAAATATGCAAAGGCTATTTTCTTCAATACTGCCATTAATCGGATTATTACTGATTTCAGTTTTACTCGTAACACCCGTTATGGCTGACGATGTAAGTCATTCAGAAGCACGCATGTTGCGTGAGTCTGGAAAGATCCTGCCATTAGAAACCATTATTGAGAAAGCCAAAACTTATCGCACAGGCCAAGTTATCGACACAGAACTTGAACGTGATGACGGCATGTTAATTTACGAAATTGAAATTCTTGATGAACAAGGTCGTGTTTGGGAGCTTGAATTTGACGCAACCAACGGCGATTTGCTTGAACTGGAGCTGGACGACTAATTATGCGGTTACTTCTGGTCGAAGATGATGCGCAAATGGGTCCCACCCTGCAAAATGCGTTGTCCCAAGCAGGTTACGCTGTGGATCTTTCGGTAGATGGCATTGATGCTGAAGCGCTTGGTGATATTGAACCATATGATCTAGTGGTACTGGACCTAGGGTTACCCAAACGCTCTGGAATGGAAGTTTTACAAAATTGGCGTAGTCGAGACAATCATGTTCCCGTAGTAATTCTGACCGCCCGAGGCAGTTGGGAGGAAAAAGTGCAAGGCTTCAAAGCGGGTGCCGATGATTACGTTGCTAAACCGTTTCAAACTGAAGAATTATTAGCCCGTATCAGTGCCGTTCTGAAACGCAGTTCCGGCACCAGCGGCGGACCATTACAGGTTGCCGGGTTGCAATTGGATGAAGATGCTCAATCGGTTAAATTAAGCGATGGCACAACGTTTACTTTGACAGGAACGGAATTCCGCTTATTACGCTATTTTATGCTGCATCCTGGTCAGGTTATTTCTAAAAGCCGGCTCACAGAGCATGTCTATGAATACGATAGTGACAAGGACAGTAATGTTATCGAAGTTTATGTTAATCGCCTGCGACAGAAAGTGGGCACCGATTTAATTCAGACCCGCCGCGGGCAGGGCTATATTTTCGGCTCAGCATAATGTCGCTTAAACGCCGGCTTTCACTAGGTCTGACGTTTACCTTAAGTCTGTTGATCTTATTACAATGGGCATTAATCACCCTGGTGATTGAGCGTGTCACCGAGACCCAATTACTGGAACGGCTGGAAAGCGAAAGCGAAGGATTACTGGCCAGTGTCGAAATCAACCCGGATGGCAGCTTCGAATTAAATTCATTACGTATTAGCAGTTTGTATCAACGACCATTCTCCGGTCATTATTTCGTTGTGTGTACCGAACAGTCCTGCAGACAATCCAGATCTTTATGGGATGAGTCGTTAAACATCGAACCGATCCCCAGCGGTAAGAGAGTTCAGGCATCCTTGATCGGACCAAATGATGAGCGTTTATTCACCTTACATCGTGGCTATTACAAACA
Source organism: Methylophaga muralis (assembly GCF_001720165.1). Lineage (GTDB taxonomy): Bacteria > Pseudomonadota > Gammaproteobacteria > Nitrosococcales > Methylophagaceae > Methylophaga > Methylophaga muralis. The sequence goes on along the minus strand of NZ_MCRI01000011.1, from coordinate 29,335 downwards.
AGGTCACAATCTCACCATTATGGTGGCTCAGAATATCAGTGCTTTGGATGAAGATATTTTTCAGTTTCAAATGCTTTATTCATTGGTTTCCGCCATTGGTTTAGTCTTATTACTTTTTATTCAATGGCTAATTGTCGGTAAGGCATTACAACCATTACAACGAATCCAAAAACAGCTATCTGGTTTGCGCCGCGGAGAAACAGCAAAAATTGATGCCAAGGGACCGGCAGAAATTCAACCGATGATTGAAGAGCTGAATCGTTTGCTCAATACCATGACCCGCAAAACACAACGCTCCCGAGCCGCGTTAGGCAATCTAGCTCATGCCTTGAAAACCCGGCTGACATTGCTAAATCAAACTGCTGAACGCGAGGCAATAAAAAACCTGCCGGATATTCAAAGCTCATTAAATCAGGTGAGTCGCGATATGGGACAAATTATTGAAAGAGAATTAAAACGTGCTCGCTTATTGGGTTCTGCGATGCCAGGTCAAAAAGTTGAACTGGAACAGGAAATTGCTGAGCTAAGTAAGACATTACAACTGCTTTATCGTGACAAATCCCCAGTCATTGACTGGGAGATAGAACCAGACTTGTTATTTATCGGTGATCGGGAAGATTTGCTAGAGATGTTGGGCAACTTGCTGGAAAATGCCTGTAAATGGTGCCGAAAGCGGGTCAACATTAGTGTCTATCAAAATGATTATTGTCATTTTGTGGTCGAAGATGATGGTAAAGGTTGTGATGAAAGCGAATTATCGCAACTCCCCCAACGCGGATACCGAGCTGACGAATCCGTCCCTGGAAGTGGGCTCGGATTAGCAATTGTTTCAGATATAGTAGATAGCTACAGTGGTGAAATGTTGTTTAGTCGCTCTTCAATGGGAGGCTTGAAAATAGAGGTTCGATTACCGCTTATCGTATAAAAAAACCCGCCGAAGCGGGTTTTCCGAAAACCATTAGAACCAATCCCAATCTCTGCTGACTTTTCTCACCTCACCGGTCTCGGCATTAACATAGACATCCCATTCCTTACCGTCCTTACCCAGCACTTCGATTTCATAATCCCAGCCACCAAAAAATGAACGGTTTTCCAAATCAATGTCATCAATGATGCCCGGCTTGGCTTCTAAAGCAATGGATTTTGCTTCGTCCACACTAATCAAACCCAGCTGTTCACTTTTCGTTTGCATTTCAACTATATCATCAGCAACAGCTGAAAAACTTATTACAGAACTCACCAGCGTAAACATTAATAATTTTTTCATATCGCCACCTTATTAGTTATGGATTTTTACGATATAAAATTAAAATTAAATTAAGCTGAATTATTCAATCTATTTTTAGCTACAACAAATAAAAAAACGGCCCGTCAAAGACGGGCCGCTGCTTTTTACACCAGGATAGAGTTAACTATCAATCACGTTCTACTTTACGAAGCTCACCAGTTTTGGCATGAATATCGATATCCCATTCAGTACCGTCTTCCTGGACTACTTCAACTTCATATTCCCAGCCACCGCCGTTATCAATACTATCCAGTTCGATATCTTTAACTACGCCTGGTTTTTCCTGTAATGCGATGTTTTTAGCCTCATCAATGCTTATCAAACCAAACTGTTCAACTTTCATTTGCATTGAAGCTAAATCATCATCAGCGATTGCAGTTGCAGCTGAAAATGTCAGCGCTGAAGCAAGTAATGTCGCTAATGTCATTTTATTTAAATTTTTCATTTTTGGTACTCCTTTCCGATTAAGGTGGGTTCACTTTACAAAACCAAACTTAAATCAAACTGAATACAATTAATTTTTATTTTTTTGATTTATATTTCGTTGTTCTGCATGTTCAGCAGCAAACTCATATAAATCCACTAAATCTGTTTCTGAAACATCTATGACGGTATCTATTTGAGAAAGTGCCCAGTGAAAATCCGCTTCGTTTAACAGCAGTTTTTCATCCGCACTTTTAATAAATTGCTGATGATGTTTATGGTGGCTATCTCGTTGTGGATAATGGCGACCCGGCAGGAGATTGTTAATCAATAACGAGAGGAAAAGCAGGCCTCCAGCATTGATGATCACCACGGCATAAACAAACTGCCAGGCAATGGCGCTGTGTTCCGGAAGGCCGATTACAGCAATTATTGCGGTAGCGGCGGCTGGGGGATGTAGGGCATGCAATAGATGCATTAAAAATACTGATAACCCCACAGCTGTTGCTGTGGCGATAATTGGATCGGCTATCCAATAATTACAGTTCACTCCGACAACAGCAGCAATTAAATGGCCTGCCATTAATGGCCAAGGCTGTGCCATAGGACTATGCGGCAACACGAATAATAAAAACGTTGACGCTCCCATTGAGGCAAGCACCAATAATTCCATTTCCATTGTGAGTTGAAGCCGGCTTATGAGGGACATTAGCAGCAAAATTGCAGTAAATGCCCCAAGGCTAGCGCTTATTATCTCTCTGGATTTAGGATGATTTGATAATACTTTTTGCAAAACTTTGAATGAATTCATTGCGTGATGATGCTTTACTGATGAAGGTTGAAATCCATCTACTGGCACTCTTGAAGCAAACGGATTTCACTATTTGTTTGAAGAAGATTTGTTAGAGAGCTTCAGCCGGACCAAAAAACTCTGCAAAGATGGCTGAATCTTCAACACCGCGCTGTTGAAGCAATAATCGTGTTGCCTTCATCATTGCTTTCGGACCGCACAGGTAATAATCCGCTTGAGGATCTGGCAATAACTGCTCCAATAAGGCTTTATCTATGTGACCTAGGCTTTGGTGCAATTTGTCAGAATTGACGATTGAAGCAGGTTGGCTCAGGCGAACATGCCAGTCAAAATTTTCATAGGTGTGAGCCAGAACTAACAGCTCTTCATGAAACGGCAAAACATCATTATTTCTGGCCAATTGTATTAAGGTAAAAGGCCGATACGGAGAATGGGCTAACCCATGATGTAGCATGGAAAGCAGTGGGGTGATGCCAACGCCACCGGCAATAAATACCACCCGCCGATGGTTATCTGATGGCAGCTTCAAAGTAAAAACACCACTTGGGGGTGTCACTAAAAGCTGATCGCCTTCGTGAAAATTATCATGTAAACGATTAGATACCACGCCATCCGCATGTTCAGGCAATTGGTTTTTTTCTTTTTTGACACTGATACGAAAGTAATCTTCTCGCGGAGCAGCAGACAAACTATAATTGCGCATCACTTGGCTGCCGTCGGCCAGCTGAACTTTAAGGGTAATGTATTGGCCTGGCAGATAGGCTTGTAAGGGCTTTTTATCCATCGGACTTAAATAGAAAGAAGTGATGTTGCTGCTTTCCTGATGACGTCGAATCAGGTTAAAAGCTTTGAAGCCTTGCCAACCATGTTGCTGAGTTTGTTGATTATATAAATCATCTTCTCTATCGATAAACAGTCCTGCTAATAACCCATAAGCATCAGCCCAGGCATCAATAATATCGTCGCTTGCAGCCTCACCTAAAACTTCACGTAATGTTAATAACAGATTATTCCCAACGATGGGGTAATGCTCTGGCTTAATGCCTAAAGCAACATGTTTGTGCGCGATCAATTCAATTGCGTGCTTTAATTTTTCAGGATTATCAGCATGTTGGGCATAGGCGCAGAGTGCACCTGCCAAGGCGCGTTGTTGCGTGCCTTCGTGTTGATGAGCCGGATTAAAAAAAGTTTTTACTTCCGGATTGTTTCGGAACATATTTTTGTAAAAACAATCCGCTATTTTCTCGCCATGCAGCTCTAATATTGGCAGTGTTTGACGAATAATATCGAAAGTTTCTGGCTTCATTGCCAAACTCCTATCGTTTAAATAGGTATTTTACATGCTTATTTAAAAACGCATAGTATTGTCCATCTTTTAGGAGTTAACGAAAAATGCAACTCACCACGCATACCGACTATGCGCTTAGATTGTTAGTGTATCTGGCAGTACATCATGGTAAGCAACCTGCAACCATTCAGGATGCAGCGACACGATTCGACATTTCTTCCAATCACCTTGCCAAAGTCGCGCAAACACTGGTTCAACATGGCTATATTGTCAGCCATCGTGGTCGGGGGGGTGGTTTAAAACTGGCCTTACCCGTTGCAGATATCGGCATTGGCAAGTTAGTTCGTAAAACCGAAAACTTGCAATTACTTCCCTGCTTTAGTGATGAAATCGCCTGCCCAATCCAACCGGCGTGCATCTTGAGAAACGCACTTCATAAAGCTCAGGCAGCATTTTTAAATGTATTGGATGACTATACTCTGGCCGACGTCATCTTTAACAAAGATCGTTTACAAGAGTTACTGGAAATCCCAGAATCCACATGAAAACTTCTTGGCAGAAATGGCGCAGTGAACAACGATTTAGTTTGACTGAAAAACGTCTCGGATTTGCCAATGAATTACGTCTGTTACACCAAGCCGCATTATTTAAAAATTTACAATCCATCATCGCCCCCTTACCCAAAGGCACCATCGGATTTTATTGGCCAATTCGTGGAGAGATTGATTGCCGCGATTTTATTTTCGGCCTTATCAAACAAGGTTGGGATGCAGCCTTACCGAAAATTATCGATGCTGATAAAGCCTTAGAGTTTCGCCAATGGGGACCAGACTCGTTTATGCAGGCAGAGATTTGGGATATTCCTGTTCCTCAAAATACCCTTATCGTTCAGCCAGATGTGCTAATTATTCCCTTGGTCGGTTTTGATATCGATTTATACCGTCTAGGTAATGGTGGCGGTTTTTATGATCGAAGTTTAGCTACTCCGACAAAACCTCTAAGCATTGGTATCGGCTATCAGTGGATGCAACTGCCAAGCATTCATCCTCAGCCGCATGACGTGCCAATGGACTATATTGTTACCGAAAAAAATATTTATTGTTAATTCGGCTATCCCGCTATCACTCGCCGCAACGGCAATTAGCAGCGCTGAATATTAAAAGCATGTGACGCCTCTCACTATTCCAGTATATTCACATTCTGAGTTGCATTTTGTCACCCAAGCAGGATGACTGGAGTCATCTATATATGAATCAGACTATGAGCCGTTTATTGAACAGCCGTCTATTTGACTGGCTGATTTTTTTATTGCTGATAATTGTATTTGTGACCGATAGATACACGATTGCAGGATTTGCTCATGGTGTATTGTACGCCCCCATTCTAATGTTGTCTGGGCTAGGCAAAAGTCTTCGCCGCCTTACCATAACATTTATTCTTTGCGTAATTTTAATCTGGGCCGGCTCTCTTATTATGCCGATCAGCTTTGATAGTTTGTTAAAAACTCAGTTTATCGCCAATCGTATACTCGCTACTCTGGCTTTAATGACGATTTTTTTGCTAAGCAGCTTTACCATCCGCTCACAACAGCAACAGACTAAATCTCAACAACAACTTAAGCTCGCCGCAGGAATTGCAAAACTAGGTTATTGGCAATTAGATAACTCTGGACATTTACAGCTAAGTCCCGAAGCGGCTCGTCTAATCCATCAACCCGGCCATAGCAATATTTCTCAACAGCACTTTGTCTCTTTGTTTATAGCCCAACAGCAAAACACGCTAAATCAAGCGTTGAATAACTCGCTCAGCCATCAAGCTCCATTGGATGGCGAGTTCTCAATGATCGGCACAGATGGACCGCATCGGATACGGATAATGGCTCATCATGATGCGCGATTACCAACACAAATTCAGGGCGTGATCCAAGATGTAAATGACAGCAAACTCGTCGAGGCAAATCTGGCTGAAGCACAACGTCGTTCGCATTATATGGCGGAGAGTACACACCAGTTCATGTGGACGGTTACCGCAGAAGGTTCCATCGACTCGGTATCTGAGCTTACGGTAGCTTTTTTTGGTAAGCCCGCAGCACATGTTCGGCAACATTGGATTGAGTTATTACATCCAGAGGATCAGGCTCGAGTACAAGAACGCTGGCTGTATTCCATAAAAACCGGTGATGCATACTCGGATGAATATCGTCTGCGTCGCTTTGATAATGAATACATCTGGTTTTTGGCTCAAGCTAGCCCCATTCGTAATGAACAAGGTCAAATCACTAAATGGTATGGCTCCAGCATCAATATCAATCAAATAAAAATGCTGCAACAACAAAGTGAAACATTATCACTGCAGTTACAAAACACGCTGGACAGCATTACCGACGCTTTTTTTACGTTAAATAGCAACTTGCGCTTCAACTATGTGAATAATCAGGCAGTAACGCTATTAAACACGCCACGCTCAATTTTGCTGAATGATAAAGGCATTGAAAATACTGATATTGATCCGACGGGAGCTATGCTTAAAAAATTATCTTTGGCATTAGCACAACAGCAGGTGATTTCCTTTGAACATTTTTATGAAGCAAAACAATTATGGCTGGATATCAAGATTTATCCATCAAGCAAAGGCTTAACCGTCTATTTGCGGGACATCACACGGCAAAGAAGAGAAAGTGAAGAACTAAAACTACTACGAAGTGCTGTTTCGCAACTAAATGATGTGGTCATCATTACCGAAGCGCCACGTTATGCTCACGAAAAACCGAATATTGTTTTTGTGAACAGTGCCTTTGAACGGATAACCGGTTACAACCGTCAAGAAGTCATCGGCAAAACTCTTAATATCCTGCACGGCCCTAAAACGGAAAAAAATGAGCTAAACAAAATCAAATTGGCTTACAAAACCTGGCAACCGATTCGAGCTCAACTGACGCAATATCATAAAAGCGGTCGAGAGATAGTGCTGGAATTAAACAGTGTACCGATTGGCTTAACCGCAGGCTGGTACACCCATTGGGTCTCAGTGGAGCGAGATATTACCGAAGAAATACATATTCAAAAACAATTACAACTGGCACAGCGTATGGAAGCAATTGGCCAGTTGACTGGAGGTATTGCACATGATTTCAATAACCTGTTAACGGTCATCACTGGAAATAGCGAATTATTAATTGATGAACTGTCTGAAAAGCCTTCTTTACAACCACTTGCCAGACTTATTAGCAGTGCAGCTGAACGAGGCGCAGGGTTAACCCGTAATCTACTGGCATTTGCTAGGCGTCAGCCACTGTCTCCAGAAGCGGTTAATATCAATATGCTGATCCGAAATATGGAAGCATTGTTACGAAGTTCACTGGGGAATAAATATCAACTGGATTTGAATCTCAGCAGCGATATCTGGCCAGTGATGATCGATCCGGTTCAACTAGAAAGCAGTTTATTAAATCTTACGCTTAATGCGCGAGATGCGATGCCTGATGGTGGCAAATTGATGATAAGTACTGAGAGGTTTATTTTACTCAATCCAGATACTTCATCTCAGAATGAAATGGCTGCAGGTGAATACGTCAAAATTGATGTGATGGATAACGGTGATGGCATACCACAGGACTTGCTAGATAAAGTTTTTGAACCATTTTTCACCACCAAACCAACGGGTAAAGGCAGTGGTTTAGGCTTAAGCATGGTGTTTGGTTTCATTAAACAGTCCGGCGGAAATATTGAGGTTCAGTCTGAACACGGTCATGGCACACGCTTTCAGTTGTTTCTCCCGCATACTGACACGGTGTCTCCTGCAGCAATTCTTCATGATATTGAAGCTCCAATGCCATTACAAAATTCTCAACAGACGATTTTGGTTGTCGAGGACAATGATCTGGTACGGCAGTATGCCATCTCTCAACTGCGCGATGCTGGGTATCAAGTTCTTGCTGCTGCTGACGGCCATCAAGCATTAAACTGGCTTGCTTCTGCACAGCAAATTGATTTACTGTTCACTGATGTATTAATGCCTGGCGGACTAAGTGGCTATGAATTGGCTCAGCAAGCGAAACAGCTTCGTAAAAACCTGCCGGTTCTTTATACCTCTGGCTACACTGAAAAAGCTTTGACAGATGAAGAAATTCAAAACGGCAGCATTGCTATTTTGAATAAGCCTTACCATCGTGCGGCTCTTTTAAACAGGGTCGCGCAAATGCTCACTTATAAAAGCTGAGAGAAAGATACATGTCTGAGCATAAACTGCTGATATTAGATGATGACGAACTGACCGGAGAAACCATCCGCAACGTTGCAGAATATGCAGGTATGTCTGTCCGGGTAACTACTACCGCCACTGATTTTTTCGATCTGCTACAACAATGGAAGCCAACACATATCGCGCTTGATCTGATCATGCCAGACATGGATGGCGTTGAAGTGCTGGGCGCATTAGGTGAACAACAAGTTAGTGCCAAAATTATTATTACCAGCGGTGTAGGACATCAAGTTCTTCAAGCTGCTGCAAGATCAGCCGCAGCTCATGGGTTAAATATAGTTGGAATCCTCCCTAAACCCTTTAACCCTAAAGCTTTTCGCGAAATGATCGACCTGCCGTCACCAAATCTAACGGACCTCATTGACGGCGGTCAGCATCAGCAATCAGGATTAAGCTTGCCCGCCATAACTGCAAAGGATGTTGCCGAGGCGATTAAAAATCGTGATATTACCTTGGCATACCAACCCAAAGTGAGTTGCGCTAGTGGTGTATTAACGGGTTTTGAGGCGTTGGCACGCTGGTATCACTCTGACCACGGCTTCATTGCACCTGATGTATTTATTGCAATAGCAGAGCAAAACCATTTAATTGATGACTTAACCCTTCTTGTATTTGAGCAGGCATTACCCTGGTTTAATCAGTTCTGTAAAGAACAACGACATCCCCCCGCCACTGCACAAGCTAGTCAATTAATCTGCTCTATCAATATTTCCGCCCTGTCGTTACCAAATCTCAACTTGTTTAATCAAGTCGAAGCATTGTGCGGATTACATGATGTCAAACTTCACAGCATCATGCTGGAACTGACTGAAACCGGCGCAATGGATGATCCGGTTGCGTCATTGGATATTTTGACCAGATTGCGGATGAAAGGCTTTCAATTATCGATAGATGATTTTGGTACTGGCTTTTCATCCATGTTGCAACTGGTACGTATGCCATTTTCCGAAGTGAAAGTGGATAAATCTTTTGTGATGACGGCGCAACAATCTCGTGAATCCAGATTAGTGATTCAAGCCATCATTGAATTGGCTCATAGCCTGGATATGAGAGTAATTGCTGAAGGCATCGAAGACTATGCGACCCTGCAATTTTTACAAAAGCTCGGTTGTGATAAAGCACAAGGGTATTTTATTGGTAAACCGGTACCTGCGAATCAAATTAATGAATGGTTACAACAACGCAAATTAGCCTTGGAGCAACAAAGAATTAGAGCCCTCGAATCGTTGCAAATTATGGACACTTTGGCTGAGCAGCGCTTTGATCGGATAACTCGCTTAGCAAAACGTATGTTTGATGTACCGATTTCATTAATTACTTTGCTTGACTCGAAAAGACAGTGGTTTAAATCAAAAGTCGGTGTCGACATTTATGAAACTCCACGCGAAATTGCCTTCTGCAATTACACAATTGAACAAGAAAGCAGCTTTATAGTGAATGATGCAATCTCTGACCCACGTTTTTCTGATAACCCTCTTGTCATCAAGGCTCCCTTTATCCGCTTCTATGCCGGATACCCTATCAGAGCTCCGAGTGGGGAAAGATTGGGTACTGTTTGTGTAATTGATCAAAAACCACGTTATATGAGTGAACGTGATTGCCGATTGTTACGTGAACTTGCCTTAATGGTGGAAGAAGAAATCGCCACCAACCAACTACTCTGTGAAGACCATTTAACCGGCCTGCTCAATAGAAGAGGCTTCGAATTCAGGGCCAACCATGTATTGCATTTGTGCCAAACCCAGGATTATGAAGCTTCTCTAGTCTATTTTGACCTAGATAACTTTAATCAAATCAATGACAATCTAGGCCATCATGCTGGTGATAATGCGTTACTGCAGTTCTCAAGCCTATTGAATACCACATTCCGAGATTCAGATTTGATTGGCAGGATAGGCGCTGATGAATTTGTCGTATTGATGGTGAATCAAAAAGACACCGATCAAACCACCATTCTTCAAAGGCTTTCAAATAAAGTCGACATTTACAACGCCTCCACTCATGCTGATATTCATCTGCATTACAGTTTTGGTATAACCACAACCAAATCGTTAAGCGATTACGATTTACAACAGCTTTACACCCTTGCCGATGAAGCCATGTACCGCAACAAACGTAATGGTCAGCATTTAAACCTAGCCATCAACATTAATAGCCAACCAAACCATTAATCGTTTTTAGCGATTAAAACAACCTGAATAAGTTGTTTTATTAATCATTTTTATTTCGATACACTGCTCGCAACTGGATAATTATTCAGGTCACATCAACCCCGTAAAGGAGATTAATAGCATGACTCAACGAGTTCCTAATGTTGTATTCAAAACCCGTGTCCGTGATGAAAGCATTGGCGGTGATAACCCGTTCCGCTGGCAGGATGTTACTACTGACGAGATTTTCAAAGGCAAAAGCGTGATTGTTTTTGCACTGCCCGGCGCTTTCACACCGACCTGTTCAAGCACTCACTTGCCTGGTTATGAAGAACACTACGATGAACTGAAAGCCAAAGGCATTGATGAAGTTTACTGCCTGTCTGTTAACGATGCTTTCACCATGTTCCAGTGGGGCAAACGTCAAGAAGTAAACAAAGTTAAATTGCTTCCAGATGGTAACGGTGACTTTACTCGCGGCATGAATATGTTGGTGAAAAAAGAGAATCTGGGCTTTGGTGCACGGTCATGGCGTTATTCAATGCACGTTGTAGACGGTGAAGTTAAACAGTTGTTTGCTGAACCCGGCCAGATGGATAACTGCCCTGATGATCCATTTGAAGTCAGTGGTGTCGATACGATGCTGGATTATTTGAACAAACAGTAAGATCGCTTTAGCCATGATTCACCGGACCTGCATAAATCTCAGGTCCGGTGTTTTTTTGCAAAGTTAAGCAGTAAACAGGAGTTTTACAGATGAAATATGATTACGATTTATTTGTTATTGGTGCCGGCTCAGGTGGTGTTCGTGCCAGCCGGATGGCGGCATCTTATGGTGCAAAAGTCGCTGTTTGCGAAGATCGTTATCTGGGCGGAACCTGCGTCAATGTCGGTTGTGTGCCCAAAAAACTCTATGTTTATGCTTCTGAATATTCATCACACTTTAAGGATGCAAAAGGCTTTGGCTGGCAAGTAAGCAAACCGACATTTGATTGGTCAACTTTACGAGATAACAAAACCGATGAAATCAGCCGACTGAATGGTGTCTATGAAGGCATTCTGGACAGAGCCGGTGTCGAGATCATTGATGGCAGAGGCAAAATTGTCGATGCCAACACCGTTGAAGTTAATGGCAAAACATTTACTACCGAACGTATGTTAATTGCTACCGGCGGCTGGCCATTTATACCTGATATACCCGGCAAAACTCACGCCGTGGATTCAAACGGCATATTTGATTTGGCAGAATTTCCGCAGCGTCTAGCAGTTGTTGGCGGTGGCTATATTGCCGTTGAATTTGCCGGTATTTTTCATGGTTTGGGCTCACAAGTCACCCAATTAGTGCGTGGTGGCGGTTTATTAAATGGTTTTGACAAAGAAATTGCCGAGTTCGCTGCAGAGCAGATCCAGCAAAACGGTGTGCATATCCGTTTTAATACCGAAGTGAAATCTATCAAAAAACAACAAGATGGTAGTCTGTATCTAACCATGACCGATGGGCAGCATTTAACCGTCGACGCCGTGCTGTTTGCTACTGGCAGAAAGCCCCACCTTGATGGTTTGGGACTAGAAAATGTGGATATTAAACTCAGTAAAAGTGGCCATATTGCGGTTAATAAGACTTTTCAGACATCCGAGCCCAGTATTTATGCATTGGGTGATGTCACGGGAGGAATCGAGTTAACGCCGGTTGCCTTGGCTGAAGGTATGGCATTAGCCGGTTATTTGTTTGACAAGCAACCGTGCAAAGTGGATTACAGCAATATTGCTACAACGGTATTTTGCCAGCCGAATATTGGCACGGTGGGTATGACCGAAGAGCAGGCACGTGAACAATACCCTAATGTACTGAAATTCCGCTCAAACTTTCGTGCGATGAAAAACACGCTTGGTGGATCACAGCAACGTACTTTAATGAAACTACTGGTCGACGCTGATACCGATAAAGTGCTTGGTGCACATATGGTTGGCGAGTCAGCCGGAGAAATCATGCAGGGCATTGCGATTGCCATGAAATGCGGCGCCAGCAAAGGGGATTTTGATGCCACCATTGGCATACACCCCACTGCTGCTGAAGAGTTTGTCACTATGCGCACACCAGTCAGCGATTAATCAGGAAAATCCTGAGTGTCGTCGGGTGTTTCACTGAGGTTTTAGTTGTTGGTTCGCGATAATCTATTCCTAAGTCAGCAAACGCTGATACCAAACAACAGGAGAAATATTATGTGGACTAAACCAGAATATTCAGACATGCGTTTCGGTTTTGAAGTAACAATGTACATCTGCAACCGTTAATACGCAGTAGCTAAAACAAAAAGCCTCAATCTTCGGATTGGGGCTTTTTTTTGCCTGCCGGAAACCTCATCTCAACACATTGGTCAGATTGCCAAATTCATTTCACAACGGATCACCATGAGCAAAATCGCCATCATTGGCAGCGGACTAGCCGGTCTGTCCTTGGCCCACCAGCTGCAGCCATTTGCCGAGATCCAACTCTTCGATAAAGCTCGGCGTGCCGGAGGTAGACTGGCTTCCCGTTCAGCTGGCCAATTTCATTTCGATCATGGCGCACAGTTTTTCACGGTAAAAACCCCGTGCTTTGCCGAGTTTATTCAACCGTTGATTGAACAAAAAATAATCCAGCGCTGGGATGCCGAATTTGTCGAATTCTCTAATAATAGACAGATTGCCCGCCGCCAATGGAATGCTGACTATCCACACTATGTGGGTAGCCCGGATATGCAGGCGATTGGAGAGGTTCTTGCTGAAAACTTAACTATTCAATTTGACTGCCAAATTACTCGACTTCAACAACAGGATGGAAAATGGATGCTACTCAGTGACGATCAACTGGTAGCAGAGAATTTTGACTGGGTGATCTGCTGCCTTCCGGCTAAACAAACTGCAGACTTGTTCCCAAACAACTTTGAGAATCTTAATACCATTCAGCAAACAAAAATGCTGGCTTGTTACGCGCTGATGCTGGGGTTTGATGATCCGCCAGAACTTGATTGGCAAGCCGCCCTGGTCAGTGATGCCATCATCAGCTGGATGTCAGTTAATAGCAGCAAGCCATCTCGTCCTGATGGGTTTTCCATGGTGATTCAGGCAAATAATATGTGGGCCGAAAAACATTTGCACCACGCAGATCAAACCATTCAGCAATTGATGCTCGCAGAGGTGCAGCGAGTCAGTGGTATAAATGTTGACAAAGCCAGCCATGTGGATGTGAAACGTTGGGTTTACGCTAACCTTCCAACCCAAACGGGTCAATCCGCCTACCTTGATGACCAACTAAAATTGGCGGCTTGTGGTGATTGGTGCATTCAGGGGCGTGTTGAAGCGGCTTTCAGCAGTGCTGATGCCCTGGCACAACAACTTATCCCACAATTAAACTAATGGCGATGCAGTTCCACAAAGCTGACGATAGGTGCCAGTAACGCTCCATCGCCACGCAAAGGTTTAGCCAGTTTGGCCACCATGGCTACATGTCCGTAATTGCTGAGTTCTATCAACTCGACGTCATTACCATATTGTTTAAGCTTTTCGGCAAACCGATAACTGTTGCGTGGCAGTACTGTGCGATCGTTATTGCCCACCAGCAGTAAGGTCGGTGGATGATCTTCGCCGACAAAATTCACCGGCTGACTTTGCCATTGACTGGCATCATCACCAAAAATCTGTTTTAGCGTCGGACTTGTTAATGGCAGGAAATCATAAGGCCCGGCTAAGCCGATCATGCCTCTTAATTGTTCAGTCTCTAAACCAGCTTGCTGAAGATAATGCGGATTGACCGACAACATTGCAGCAATATGTGCTCCGGCAGAATGTCCGGCAATAAATAGCTGCTCCGGATCACCACCAAACTCAGCAATATGCTGTCGGGTCCAGGCTACTGCCTGAGCAGCATCTTCGATAAATTCAGGAAACACTGCCTCAGGAAAGACCCGATAATCAGGAATAACCACAATCATGCCCTGTGATGTCAGCGCTTCAGCGACAAATTTATAATCGGCTTTTTCGCCTGCTTCCCAGCCTCCACCATAAAAGAAAATCACCGTTGCAGGTTTTTGACTATCTACAGAATGAGCTGGTTGATAAACATCCAGTTTAAGACGATCGTACTCTCCATAGACTAAATCTGATCGATGCTGATAAGCGGATTCAGGCACCATGGCATTAAGTAATGTCACCGGTGAACAAGCAGTTAGCGTTAATGCCGATAAACTGCCAAACAAAGTTTTAATAAATTGGCGAATCACACTGTGCCTCGAGTGTTAATGGACTATGCAGACACACTCCGCCACTAAGGGGTTCCAATATCAATGTGAACGTGAAGCAGACCGAAGTTTATTACAGACTTTCTCGGCATCTTTTAAATTTCGTTTTGCTTTTTTAACTCGCTTATCTTCGATCATCGCGATCATACCAACCACCCCGACAATACTGGCAATCGCCCCAGCAATACCACCGGACAGCCAGGCAATCAGCATTGCCAGAATAATTAAGCCAAATACTTGGACCACGGTAAATTGCGAAGCCAGTTTTTCTTTTTGACAGGTTGCGAGCTTTTTTTCCCATAACTGAGTCAGCTCAGCCAGTTCTTCGTCGGTTAACACATGAAAGTTAACGTAATACTCAAGGCCTATAATTTCATCATTATCATTTCGAGAACTCATATCAATGGTTTCGGCCATCAACTTCAGCGCACTATACGTATCTTCATCCTTTTCCATACACGCTCCGTCAACTTTGTTGATTCACTATCGCTCAAGCTGTTATGCGGACTCCAGAGCGATTTTTCCCAAAATTTATTTTCACGAGCTTTTCACCCAATTGAGAACAGACTTAGTATGGGAATATTTCCTGGGGCAGGTTTGACTTATGAGAAAAAAGCTTTTTAAAACATTGGGGTATATTTTGTCAGCGCTGACTTTAATATTCACCGGCTTCACTGCCAGTTATGGCTTCCAGCCTACCATGGCCTATGTAGAAAATCTGCAGATCGATCTGATCTTTGATGATGCTGGCAGTTTTAACAATGATCGCGCCGCAGTAATGATTGCCCATCAGGGGCGAGCACAGTTCGCCATTATCAATCCTGATGGTGACATTTTATTCACAGCTGATGAAATCAATGATTTGGACAGCGGTGTGACGGCTTATCGGAAAGGTAATTTATGGGGTGTCGTTGACCGCGATGGCAACATAATTCTTCAACCAACCTATCCCCGAATTCAATCCTTTAAACAAGGATTTGCGGCGTTTATTCAAGATGGGAAATGGGGATTCCTCAATAGCTCGGGTGAAGAAATGGTCCCCGCTCAATATGACAAGGTTGGCGTCTATTCCGAAGGTTTCGCTGGGTTTCAGAAAAATGGTAAGTGGGGTTATCTCAATACCGAAGGCGAAGAAATTATCAAAGAGCAATTTGATGAAACGCATATTTTCAGTGAACAACGTGCGGCAGTGAGAGTTGATCATAACTGGGGCTATATTGATGCCGAAGGTCATTTACTGATTGAACCACAGTTCGAGCAGGTAAGAGTGTTTCGCGAGGGTTTTGCCGCTGTTTTGCTTGATGGGAAATGGGGTTATATCACCCAGCAAGGTGACTGGTTGATACAACCGCAATTTGAAGAAGCCAAAGCCTTTGATGAAGGTTTTGCCGTTATTAAACAACAAGGATTGTATGGTTTTATAAATTCCACAGGAGAAATGCTGGTTCAACCCTATTTTGATGATGCCTGGAATTTCAGTGAAGGCCTTGCGCGAGTGGAAAAAGATGCATGGTGGGTTACATCAATACTCAAGGTACGATGGAGATTGAACCGCTATTCGCATGGGCCTACTCGTTTTCAGATGGCCTGGCGGTGATAACCCATAACTACCGACAATATGGTTTTATCAATCGTCAGGGTGAAGTGGTTATCGAACCCCAGTTTGAACACGCCCACCCGTTTAAGGAAGGTCTGGCGGCAATAATGATTCGTGATAAATGGGGTTATATTTCCAAAGATTAGCGCCTATTTATCTTTTATAGCTGGCTCTTCAGTCTCATCACTCTCTTCATCCAGCCAGCGATACAAAGTACGGCGACCAATACCCAGTAAAGCAGCCGCTCGACGTTTATTGCCATCGACTTCACGTAATACCATGTTCACATAACGTTTCTGTAATTGGTCTAATGTGGGTAACACCGCTCCAGCCAATAATTCATCATTTTGCTTTTCCGTAGCCGGGCTGGCTAAAACTTCCGATGACGTTTGATTTTCCAGTAACCGCGCCGGTAAATGCTGCGGTTGTACCCAATCTTCGGTACAGAAGGCAAACGCTCTTTCCACTACATTCTGCAATTCTCTGACATTGCCCGGAAACGCATAGTGACGGATGATCTCCAGAGCTTTGTCACTGAAGCCTTTAATATTTCGACCTTGGGCTACTACTAATTGCTGTAAAAACTGTTGGGCCAGAATTTCTCTGTCTTCTTCACGATCCCGCAGAGGTGGTACTGATAATGCAAAGGTTTCCAGACGATAAAACAAATCCTCCCGGAAACTGCCATCGACCACCTTCTGCTTTAAATCCCGATGGGTAGCGGCAATAATTCGTACATCGACTTTTTCCTCGGTATCCTGACCGACCGGGCGGATCGAACCATCTTGTAACGCTCGCAGCAATTTTGCTTGGAGCGCCATTGGCATTTCACCAATTTCATCCAATAGCAGACTGCCGCCATTGGCTTCTTGCAACAAGCCTTTACGAGCTTTTTTAGCCCCCGTAAATGAACCGGCAGCATGACCGAAAAACTCGCTTTCCAGTAACTCTTGAGGAATACCGGCACAGTTGACTGCCAAAAACGGTCCATCGGCTCGATCACTTTCTGCATGCAATGCTTTGGCAACCAATTCCTTACCAGTTCCACTTTCACCATTAATCAGCACTGGACCTTGAGCACGGCCAATCACCTTGATTTGCTCAAACAGATTACGCATCGCTTCACTGCGACCAAACATCTGATGAAAAGCTGGTTGACGATTGAGTTTGCGGAACTGAAATAACTCATCATGCAGTTTACGTGTTGCAACCACGCGCTCTACCGCCAGCAGGAAATGCTCCAAATCAAGAGGTTTGGTAAGAAAGTCATCAGCACCCGCCTGTAATGCCTGTACCGCCTGACGCACACTGCCAAAAGCCGTTATGACAATCAGCCCTGGTCGTTGTTCTTCCGGCCAATGCGTAACGACCTGCTCAACTATTTGCATGCCATTGCCATCAGGTAACCGCAAGTCACTGACAATCAGCGCAGGTTGATTGATTTTCAGCCACTCCAATGCCGATTGAATCTGATGATGAACTACCATACTCCAACCCTCGGCTTCCAATTCATCGCTGATTAATCTTGCCAGTGCCTGATCATCTTCAATTAATAAGATCGGTAAATTTTTGTTCTGCTTGTTTTTCATACTGCTGTTCCAGAATCGTTGCTCGACACTATCGGTAAAGTCAGACTGAATCTGGCACCGCCTAACGGGCTGTTGCTCAATGTCACTTCTCCCTGATGCTCCCGCATAACTCTTTGTACGATTGCCAGCCCCAGACCGCTCCCTTCACCCGGTGCCTTGGTGGTGACAAAGGGCTCAAATACCTGGCTTTGTTGATCGGCGGTAATACCCGGGCCAGCATCATCAATATGAATATGTAATTGCTCGTCCACTTGCCAGGAAAGCTCAACCGGCCCAGTTGGACAAGCCTGACAGGCATTGCGTAATAAATTTATTAAGGCCTGCTCCAGACTTAACGAATCGCCGTTAATTTTTGCCGGCGGTCCTTGGATAAGACTGACTCGATAACCTTGATCCGCTAACAGAGATTCCGATCTTTCAATCAATGAAGCCACATCAAGATCACGTAGTTGTGCCCGTGAGGAACGACCAAAACTAAGCAGTTGCTGAATAATGGAAGTCATTCTGGCCGCTTGCTGGCGAATTTCATTTAACTCTGCAATATCTTTTTCATTGCCCATACGGCGTAATAAACGATTGGCCCGTCCATCAACTACGGTCAGCGGCGCACCGAGTTCATGTGCCACACCAGCGGACAATTGTCCGAGCGCTGCCATGGTTTCAGTCTGGCGTAACCTTTCGGCCATCTGTTCTCGTGCCATGCGCTGTTGAGCTTCGCTGATTTCAACCTGTTCGATCGCATCAAGCATGCCATTGAGTCCTTTAGCCAGTTGACTGATTTCGATTGGCCCTCGCTCAGCGGCACGATGATGCCTATCACCATGGCTGACCCGGCGCATACTTTCGACCAATCGCTGCAATGGCGCTTCAATCGCCCGCTGATGCGAATAACTGATGACCCCTAAAATAATTAAAGACACCAAACCAAAGCCACCCCAGGCCCAGTACTTCAGTTCGGTTAATTCACGATCTATATCGCTGCGACGTCTAGTAACCTGCAGTAAACCGTTTGGCTGACCGGTCGCATCAAATAACGGCATAAAAAACGAATACACATCTCGACCACGAATGCGTTCATATTGAGAAAATTCACCCTGCATGATCTGCTGTAAGGCATCGGTTGCTTGTTCTTGAGTAGGATTTACCACCCCAAAGCTGCTTAAGCGCTTGCCGTTGGAATCAAATAAATAGGCGCCATAGACTTCGGTAATTCCAAACACCGACGCCATGCTGTTTTGTAATTGATCCAGATCTTGCCTTTCCAGCGCCTGCGATACCGGCAGATGGATGGTTCTGGCGACCTGCTGCAAATCGCGTTGCATACGCTCTTCGATAAACTGACCCACCATCGATAAACAAATCACCAGGATCACAGCCAATACCAGTAACACCGGTAAAGCGACCTGCATAATCAACACCAGACGTAAATTGCTGAAAATTGAAGGAAATCGCATTTTGAAGCCTCTTAAAGATACCGGGTTTTATGGCACATGAGCCAAAATGACACACCTAATGGTACTGGTCAAGTGAGACAATTTTTCCTGAATAAATCACCATCAAATATATATCTTTTAAATTCAGCAACTTATAAGGTGTTACTGAGATTGGCACAGAACTCGCAACAAAGACCGTGTGTTTCATAACCAATAAAGGAAAACACCATGAAAAAAACAGCTACGTTAGTTTCAATCTTAATGGCATTAGGTCTAAGCACTTCTGCGATGGCAGAACAGGGTTACGGCTCACCGGAGCAGGCTACACCCCAAGCACCCATGCCTGAAACTGCTCCAGCTGCCGATTTCAGTGAAGCTGATCTACAGAAGTTTGCTGATGTTCAGGATGACCTTGAAGGCATTCGCAGCGAATATTCAGGCCGTCTGGAAAGCACAGAAGATCCAGATCAAGCTGCACAACTACAACAAGAAGCGAGCCAGAAAATGGTTCAGACTGTTCAAGACAAAGGTTTAGATGTTGAAACCTACAGTAATATTGCTTTAGCTATCCAAAGCGATCCAGAATTGCGCGATAAAGTGCAATCTATGCTGAACTAAGTTCGTTTCAGCTTCGTTTGTAGTAAAAAAGCCGGGGTTCTCCCGGCTTTTTTATGTCTGTCAGCTGTGATCTGACCTTGTTTTGTATCGATGCGCTAAAAGATATAACGCAGGCAAGACGATTAATGTCAGTAAGGTAGAGGACAAAATACCACCTACCACCACAGTTGCTAACGGTCGTTGCACTTCTGCACCGGTGCCAGTATTGAGTGCCATCGGTAAAAACCCCAAACCCGCTACTAAAGCAGTCATCAACACCGGCCGAAGCCGTTGCATGGCACCCTGGAAAACCGCTTCCAGTAAAATCAACCCCTGATCACGTAACTGGCGGATAAATGTCAACATCACAACACCATTCAATACCGCGATACCGGAAAGCGCAATAAATCCGACTGCCGCAGAAATGGATAACGGCATATCCCGCAACATCAATGCAATCAAGCCGCCGGTTAATGCCATTGGCACACCGGTAAAGATCAATAACGCATCTCGCAGTGAATTAAATACACTGAACAATAACAGCAAAATCAGCAATAACGTCACGGGTACCACAATCATCAAACGCTTGCTGGCTGACTGCAATTGTTCGAAAGTGCCACCGTATTCCAGCCAATACCCTGCAGGCAGATCCAGTTGTTGTGCGTTCTGCTGCACCTCAGCGATAAAGGACCCCAGATCTCTATCGACCACATTGGCACTGACAATCACATGGCGTTTACCACTTTCACGGTTTATCTGATTTGGGCCACTGATTTCATAAATATCGGCAATCTCCCCTAACGGTACATAGGACAAATCCGCATCATCACTATTAGGTAGCCATATGGGTAACTTCGCCAGCCGATCCGGGTTCTCGCGTATTTCATCAGCTAGCCTCACCACAATACGAAAGCGTTTGTCGCCTTCATAAATCAATCCAGCGGGTGTGCCACCAATCGCGGTTTGGATGCTTTGTTGCAGACTGGCGATATCCAACCCCAACAAGGCCAGATGATCACGTTGCGGTTCAATCGACAACATTGGTAAGCCGGTAAGCTGTTCCATCCGGACATCCGTCGCCCCAGCAACTTCTGCCAACATTTGCTCAGCCTGCCCGCCTAGCTGATAAAGCATATCCAAATCATCACCATAAATTCGTAACGCCACATCAGCACGTACTCCGGCAATCAGTTCATTGAAGCGCATTTCAATTGGCTGGGTGAATTCATAGAGATTTCCCGGCACGGCCTCAACGGCTTCACGCAATTGCGCCAGAAATTCGGCTTTGCTTAGGCTAGGATCCGGCCATTGTTCAACCGGTTCGAGAATAACAAAGGTATCCGCCACGCTAGGAGGCATCGGATCGGTGGCAATCTCCGGTGTACCGATTTTTGAATAAACATGTTTCACCTGAGGAAATTCAGCGATCACCGATTCCAACTGATTTTGCATGGCAACCGACTGCTCCAGGCCTGTTCCAGTAACACGTAGAGCATGCAAAGCAATATCACCTTCATCAAGCTGTGGCAGAAATTCACTCCCCAGCTTTGAACCATAATGAACGGTGACACTGACAAACAAGGTGGCAGCTAATACGATAAGCAACGGCAAGCGTAATGACAGTTTTAAAACTGGCTGATATATCCACCGAGCAAACCGCATCAATGGGTTTTCTTTTTCAGCAACTTTACCAGTGACCAAAATCGCAATGGCTGCCGGAACAAAGGTGACTGCAAACACTAAAGCGCCGATTAACGCAGCGACCACAGTAAAAGCCATCGGATGGAACATTTTGCCCTCGACACCGCTGAGCGCAAAAATGGGCAAATACACCAGCATGATAATAAACATGCCAAATACCGCCGGGTTAAACACTTCACGGGTACTATCAATTACCTCCGCCAGGCGTTCCTGCAAAGTTAATAAACGCCCCAGCCGTTGTTGTGCCAAGCCCAAACGGCGTAAGGCATTTTCCACCACGATCACCGCCCCATCGACTATCAAGCCAAAATCGATGGCCCCAAGACTCATCAAATTGCCGGAAACCCGATTACTGACCATACCGGTAATCGCAAACAACATACTTAATGGAATGACCAGTGCTGTTATCAATGCTGCCCGAATATTTCCCAGCAATAAAAACAACACCACTATCACCAGTAAAGCGCCTTCAAACAGGTTTTTTTGCACAGTTTTAAGGGTTCTATCCACCAGCGTAGTGCGGTCATACACCGCTTCAGCCACAATGCCGGCCGGCAAGCTTTGATTCACCTGTTCCAGTCGTTCAGCCACTGCTCTGGCAACCACACGACTATTTTCGCCAATCAACATAAATGCTGTGCCTAGCACTGTTTCCTGCCCATCACGTGTCGCTGCACCGGTCCGTAGCTGTTTGCCAAAAAACACATCAGCAACATCTGAAACTCTCACGGGTGTGTCATCGCGTTTAGTAATAACTACGTTAGCGATATCTTCTAGTGAGGTTAATTGCCCCGGAGAACGCACCAGCCATTGTTCACCATTACGTTCAATATAACCGGCACCGACATTTTGATTGTTGCGGGATAAGCCTTCGTTCAGCTCTGCCAGGCTGATCTTGTAGGCCAGTAATTTGGCCGGATCCGGAGCCACCTGATATTCACGTTCAAAACCACCGATACTGTTTATTTCAGTAACACCAGGCACTTTCACTAGCTGAGGCCGAATGATCCAGTCCTGAATAGTTCGTAAATCCTCAGCCGTGTATGGTGTTCCATCGGCTTTCACAGACCCGGTTTCTGCCCGCACACTATAGGTAAACACCTCGCCAAGACCGGTCGCGATCGGCCCCATCTGCGGCTCTATTCCATCAGGTAATGTATTGCCAATACTCTGCAAGCGCTCGCTGATGAGCTGCCGGGCAAAATAAATATCCGTGCCTTCGGCAAACACAACGGTGACTTGAGATAAACCATAGCGGGATAACGAGCGGGTGTAATCCAGATTAGGTAATCCTGCCATCGCATTTTCAACGGTATAGGTTATTCGCTGTTCAACTTCCAATGGTGAATAACCAGCTGCTTCAGAATTAATCTGCACCTGGACATTGGTAATATCCGGCACAGCATCAATGTTTAATCGAAATACATTGTAAGTACCCACTCCGGCAATAAGCATTGTCAAGAAAAGCACCAGCCATCGGCGCTCGACAGAAAATCGTACAATTAAATTAATCATTTTCTGCTCCTAATGATCATGGGTGGCACCCGCTTTGAGTACCTCCGCTTTGAGCAGAAAACTATTTGTTGTCACGTATTCACTACCGGGTTTTAGGCCTGAAAGCACCTCGATATAGTCAGCATCCTGTTTACCGAGGGTCAGCATTCTGACTTCAAAGGTATTTCCATAACGGACAAACACCACCGGCATATCACGAAAACTCTGAATGGCACTGCGTTTAACGGCGAGTTTTGCAGGATATTGCTCTACCATCACCTCAGCATTAATATGCATTCCCGGTCGCCAATTGCCCTTGGCATTACCGATTTCAGCGCGCGCACGGGCGATATGGCCAGCAGTCATTTTTGGCGATATATAACTGATGGTCCCTTCGGCTGATTCATGCTGATGTAAATCATTTACCTGAACCGGCAGTCCAACCCTAAGCTGTTCGATATCAGCAGGAAACATCGATAACTCAACCCAAACCCGGGATAAATCACTGATTTGCAGCAAGTTTCCCATATCACTATGGTCACCGGCATTGGCATTACGTTGAGTCACTTCACCGTTTGCCGGGCTAGTAATCGAATAACTTTGCAGGGTGGCCTGGTTACGCACTGTCAATAAAACCTGGCCTTTTTTAACCTTGTCGCCGGTTTTAACTAATACTGACTCAATAATCCCTGGATATGGCGCATTCACGCGGTACTGACGATCTTCGGGCAGCGTGACCACTCCATATAACGCATTGGAAATCGATAAGGTTTGCGGACTGGCATTTTCGGTTTCAATGCCCGACAGCTTTATCAAACGATCACTAATCTCACTGCGACCCTCAAAATTATCGTAATGCCAGTGATAGGACTGTCCCTGATATTCCGCCTCAACCACGACCTCAAACGAATGTGGTTCCTCAACGATAGTATCGCCGACGAGATAATCGGCCTCAGCAGCAAAGTCGATAATATTCTGTTCACCATCCAGGCGAACCAGCGTGACCATCAACTCGACTTGCTCAGGATCAACTGGCTTATTTTGCTCAAATGCATAAACCCGCAGTTCCGGCGGCACACCTTGTTCATAAAATGTGATTTCCAACGAAAACTCACCACTTTCCAATAAACGGCCACCATGCGGTCCTTCCACAGGTTCTTCATGTTCGTGTGAATCGGCATGGTCATGGCCAGGTGCAGCTAGCGACATCGACAAGGGCAGCAATAGCAGACTAAATAATAATGTTATGAATTTCATGGGCTATTCCTGATAACTGGCTGTAAATATAGAACGGCTAAGCGGTACGCCGGTTAAGCGTTCCAGCTCGAGTAACTGAAGATGAACAGCGGTTTGGGCTTCGATTAAGTCACGTTCAACGCTGAAGGATTCGATTTGTGCATCCACCCACTGCAGAACGTTGTATTGACCTGATTGATAACCTGATTCGGTCTGTTTAAGCAGCTCACGAGTAAGAGGAATAAGCGTTTGTTGCAGTCTTTCCACCTGTTGCTGGTTATTACGCATGGCCTGATATATTTCCAGCAATGCCATGCGTAATTCGGTTTGCGTCAGCTGTTGCTGCAAAACGCCGGCTTCATATTCCGCATGAGCGGCAGCGATATTGCCTTGATTACGATCCCGGAATTGCAGAGGCATGGAGAAGCTGAAAACCAAAGCATTGTCATTGGCAGCCTCTAAACGTCTTATTCCAGCACCCAGAGTAATGTCTGTTCTGGATTGTGCTTCACTGAGACGTAACTGCGCTTCACGTAAGCGAATCAAGGCATGACTTTGTAAAAACGCCGGTGATTGACTGATGGCTTGTTCCAGAGTGTCGCGCTGCGGCAATGTTGGCAGTTGCTGTAATTGTCCTTGAAGGCGCGAAAAATCAACCTCCTCGCCCCAGCTAGCTGCCAATTGCTGATAGGCCATCTGCCGTTCGCCAATCAGCTGTTGTGCTCTGGATTCTGATCGCTCCAGCAATAGCTGCATTCGTAATACATCGGCTTGACCGACAGCACCGGCATCGGCACGCTGCTTAATGATCTGCAAAGCCTGTTGTTCAATCTGCAGTCGGCGTTGATTCCAGCTCAATAAGGCATCAATACGCAGCCCTTGCAGGTAACGCATCGTGACATCCGATAAGGTATCAAGACGTTGGCGCTCAAACTCGTACTGCAACTGGCTGGAGCTTGCATCGACCAAATCAATACGTTTCTGGCGTTTATCGCCCATTTCAATAAGCTGACTTAACGATAGCGTTAACTCTGCACCGGAAACACCACGGCTCTCTCCAGTACCCATTACATTTTCCAAATCTGCCTGGAACTGTGGATTAGGTGGCAAGCCAGCTTGCAGCTTTTGTGCTTCAAGTGCTCGTTGCTGATAGGGAAACTGCTGTAGTTGTGGACTTTGCAATAAGGTACGTTCGATCGCCGTTGCAAGATTAAGACTCGGCTGAGTTTCTGCCCCTGCGGGCATGGCCCAAAGTGTCAAAGCTAACAGTAACGGACAGATCAATGGCCTGTTAGCGAACAAATTCGTTTGATAATTCATGATGAACTCCATAACACCACCAGCTAAGAAGCCGGCAGCAAAACATTAAGTTGTTTAAAACGTTATGGAATTAAGCGTTGGGGGGTGGTAATAGCGGCGAATAATACAAGGTAACCAGCTGACTGCTACTGGTTCGGCTGACAGCGTCTGCTGTCAGAGTATGAAGAATCATAGTGAAACTGACTAAATCAGCAATCAGATGCAGGTGCAACTGATGATCATGATCGATGTTGTCGTGATGTTGTCCGTGATCTGCATGACTATGCACGATACTCAAATGGGCTGAATAATGATCGTCCGGCAAATGAGCCACTGACGCAGTCACACCGCTGACCATCAATAAATTGATGATAACAAATACAGCAGTTAGCATACGCAGTCGTAAAGTCATGGATAAATCTTAGCTTAAACACATGATAAAAGTCAGCCTTTTAACAAAACGGCATTCTCGGGTACATCCTGTTTAAGCTTGTCACAGTCACCTTGAGCCGGCTGTTGTTCCGGAGTACGGTTTTTATACCAGATACGACAGAATCCCGGTGATGGAATATATTCAGCAGGTACCGCACTGGATGAGCCGGAATAACGGTCGCTGTTCACCACGCTATAAGCAGCACAGCCTGTCAATGCAATGAATAACGGCAAAACCAGCAGCCGATGCAAATGTGGGGTCGGTAATCTCATAGGTGATTCCTCATAAATTGATTACCTTAACGATAATCAAAAATCCATTAACTACCAGCCAGTTTAGCTGACTTTGCTGCAGCCTTATCAACACTGGTAAAAGCAATCAGATTAGCAAAGAATCCAATCACTAATGCATCAATTTGCCAGGGTTGTTGCAAAATCACATTCCAGACGATAGCAGAACCGATACCGGCAACGGCTCCTGCAATAAACCGTTTACGGCTCACATAACAGCCGAGAATTGCCATTGTTAACGGCACCAAAACCGTCGGAGCCCAGAAGTTATAGGCGTAAATCAAAATATCAATCACGCTATCAATCGACAAAGCGAAGACCATCGACGCAATACCCACCAGCAATGTGACCACTCGCGCCAGCAATAATTCTGCTTTTGCAGTTAATGGATTTTTTCGTAATGGTCTGACGATGTCGTTACTGAAGGCAATGGAAGCGGAATTTAAAAACGAGTCTGCCGAGGACATGATGATCGACACGATTGCTGCTGCCACAATACCTTGCAATATCGGAGGCACAGCTTGTTGAATAACGTAAGGCATCGCCAAATTAGCATCTAAGGCTGGCTGCATGACCAGAGCCACCAAGCCAATTAAACCGGTGACGGCAAAAAACGGAATTGAAAATAAGCCGCTTAGTAAAGATCCACGGATAACATCTTTACTGCTTTTACCAATTAATAAACGTTGTAGATAGGGGGGCACCAATGTCTCGCCCAACATAAATGTCATAAACAAAGACAATAGGGCAATGATGGCTAATGGCTCCGTTGGTAAAGATAGATGAGCTTCCGGTAAATTAGTTTGCATGGCCTGCCAGCCACCGACATGCTGCAAACCAAAGTACAGTGTCA
The DNA here is from genome assembly GCF_001720165.1 of Methylophaga muralis. Classification (GTDB taxonomy): domain Bacteria; phylum Pseudomonadota; class Gammaproteobacteria; order Nitrosococcales; family Methylophagaceae; genus Methylophaga; species Methylophaga muralis. The sequence continues at coordinate 2,313 of NZ_MCRI01000011.1, read as the reverse complement.
TCGGAATACCAATGGCGAGCACAATAAACTGGATAATATCGGTCCAGACAACCGAGCGCATACCGCCGACTGTTGCATAAGCAATAACAATACCGCACCCAATCAGTACACCCCAAACTCGATCGACATCGAGAAACAGGTTAAATACATAACCCATCGCGCCAATTTGGGCACCGAGAATCCCAGCACATAAGGCCAAAGAAAATACACCACTGAATAGTCGCGCTTCTTTGCCGTAATGCTCATCCATGATATCGCCTACGGATATAGCATTAGGATAACGCATCATTTGCGGTGCTATATAGCGGGCGACCAGAATTTCTTTTATGCTGAAGCCCCACAAAGCCACAATATTACTGATACCGACCAGAAATACTTTTTCGGCATTGCCCATCGAAAACCCACCGCCGATAAACGAAGCGGATAAGGTTGCAAAAATCACCAGCGTGCCAAAGGATTTTCCTGCCAAGGCATAATCGTGCATGGTTTTGATGCCCCGCCCAGCCCATAATCCAATCAGTAACACAAAGATCAGGTAGACGATTACAACCAAGGATTCCATATTTAGTTTGTCCGAGTAATTAGGGGCTAGTCGAAGCTTACGTGTTTTTCAGACATTAAAAAACCACCCGAGCACATAGACTGGGGTGGTTTGAGATAATTCTTCTGTAAAAAGTGTTTGTTAGGTCATTAGACTTTTACGTTAATAACATTACCCAAATTACCTTGGGGCATTGGAACCGCATCCAATAACTTCATTACTGCCTGACCTTGGGCAGCAATCTGATCATTAGTTAATTTCAGCGTTGCGACCATTTGTTGTTGGGCAGAGTTCTGTACTGACAACTGGGTTGCCATTGCAGCAACGTTTGTTGTTTCCATAATCGACTCCCTAATACTAGTTAAAGCTGTTATCGGCAGCTTATTTCAAAACTTTATCGGCAACTTGTTCGACAACAAATCCCAATATCTGCCGTATTTCATTTCGAGGTTGTTCTTCCATTTCGGCAATTTCAGCAGCCGAATGGCCCGCCGACCAATGCTGACGAACAATACGCATCTGTTCTGCGGTTAATGAGCTAAGCACTTCTGCTGTCATTTGATCTTCAATAAAATCCGGATCAATTTCGCTTAATTCATTTTCATCTGAGACCGGGACTCTTTCTTGCTGTCCCCACCGCTCAAGCAACAGACCTGCTTTAGCGATTCTTTCCTTGCGCTGATTTTGCAAAGTCTCAATCCGCGTTTTACCTGCGGTTCGATTCAGTTTTTTTCCCACGGTACACCTGCCTACCTTCAATTAACTGAATGCTAACAACCGAATTTCAGCTTAATTTGTCGAGCATTTCAGCATTATTTTTCTTCAAAAAAACGTTTTAAAACGCTTTTTGCAGCATTACGTGTATCGTCATTGTAACCAACAACTAACCCTGCAAGTAAAGTCGCCATGACTGATTTTCCAGGATGCTGATGAATCATTTTTGTAATTGCTGGTGTGATCACCAACTGAAGAACATTCTCCAAATCGTCAACATCCGGCGATCTCGAGCGCTCCAATCCCGGTGCGGCTACTTTTGTGCGATATACAGCAAATCTGGCGATTAGCATCACCAAAATGGCTGCCAAGGCGTACCCCCCTGCCGTAATGACAGCGGCAATATTGGGGGGATAATGAACTAGCAAGGCGAGATAAATAGCAAAACCAGCGAACCCGAGTGCAAATATGCCTAACAGTGTTGCTACCGTTAATGCCACGGTATTAATTTGTACTCTTGAACGCCAGCCCATGTTTATCTCCTGCTACTTAATTCCATCTTACCCCGCAAAGGGCCTTTTAACGATCTAGAATTTTACCAATCACCAGGCCGATACCGAAAGCAACCGCCATGCTGCTATAAGGATGACTTTCGACTTCACCTTGAACTTTAGTAAATGATTCTTTTACTTGATCCTGAGCATGACCTGCTGCAACTTTGACACGATCCTGGCTTTCTTTGGCATAGGCTGCCGTCATGTCTTTTAGTGTTTTAGTAACTTCCGCAAAGTCCTTACGCAAAGTATCTAATTGTTCTTGAAGTTCTTGATTAGTTTGAGCCGTAGCCATTTAAATATCTCCTTGAAAATTTAGAACAAAATTATCTGCCATTTTTGGCAGCTTAAAATGTGACAATAGGATTAAGCTGATTACTTCAATCGTTTAATTTGTGGCATCTTCAATTGCATCGCCAGCATCTTCAACTGTTTCATCAATTGCTTCACCCGCTTCTTCTGCTGGACCTTTATCATCACACGCAGTGATAAATCCAACACTAG
>NZ_MCRI01000010.1 GCF_001720165.1 Methylophaga muralis | reverse complement strand
GACGTCTTGAATATCATCGGTAATCCTATTGGCTATGATTAACGAGGATAGCCGTTTAAATTCTGCCAAATCGTTTACAACTTTAGAACGATAAAACTCAGCTTCTTCTAGAACCGGTTCATAAACAATAACCTCAATACCTTTGGCTTTAATACGTTTCATGATTCCTTGAATTGCCGAAGCTCTGAAGTTGTCTGATCCCTGTTTCATAACCAGGCGGTAAATACCAACGACTGCAGGATTTTTCTTGATTACCTGATTCGCAATAAAATCTTTACGGGTACTGTTGGCATCCACAATAGCCCGAATCAGGCTGTTTGGAACGGTGTCATAGTTGGCCAGTAATTGTTTGGTATCTTTTGGCAGGCAATAACCACCATAACCAAACGATGGATTATTGTAATGATCGCCAATACGAGGGTCCAAACCAACGCCTTCAATGATTTGCCGACTATTCAGATTATGGGTTTCAGCATAACTATCGAGTTCATTAAAGTAGGCAACCCGCATGGCCAGATAGGTATTTGAAAATAATTTAATCGCTTCAGCTTCAGTGGGATCAGTAAATAACACCGGTACATCTTTCTTTACTGCACCCTCAAGCAATAAATCGGCAAATAATTGGGCGCGCTCGCTTTGTTCGCCAACAACAATGCGTGAGGGATAAAGATTGTCATACAACGCTTTACCTTCACGTAAAAATTCTGGCGAAAAGAAAATATTTTCGGTATTAAATTTGGCTTTAACAGAACTGGTATAGCAACGGGAATAGTCGATTTAATGACCATCACTGCTGTTGGGTTTATTGCTAATACATCTTGAATAACCGCTTCAACTGAATTGGTATTGAAGGTATTGGTGACAGAATCATAATCTGTTGGCGTGGCAATAATGACAAAATCAGCGTTTTCATAGGCACTGTTTTTATCAGTAGTGGCTGTTAAATTTAATGGCTTATTGGCGAGAAAATCTTCAATCTCTCTATCCACGATTGGAGATTTTTTAGCATTAATCAGATCAACCTTCTCAGGAACGATATCCAGAGCGGTAACTTTGTGATGTTGTGCCAATAAAACAGCAAGAGACAATCCAACATAACCTGTTCCAGCAACTGCAATATTGAGTGTTTTTTCCATAATCCGTCTCTAAATAAAAGGTTAATAAAATAGGGTCACTTTGTTTACTGGTTCACGACAACCTTCTGGCTCAGCCAATCTTCAATTCCACATTGGGGCATAAAGCCATCTACATATTTACCAAGAATAGTCCTCAGTTTCTCATAATCAGAAACACTCACAGCATGTTGCAGATCCGTCAATATGAGTTGTAGATCTTGCCATGGAATAACATTTTCTTCTGCCCGCATAATTTTTTGATGTGCCGTTTGACTGACATTTTCACCAATTAACAGCTCTTCAAATAATTTTTCACCGGGACGCAGACCAGTAAACGTTATTTCGATATCGCCATCCGGATTTTCACTGTTTTTTACAGTAAAGCCACTGAGATGAATCATCCGCTTTGCTAAATCGACAATTTTTACTGCCGAGCCCATATCCAGCACAAATACATCACCACCTTGACCCATAGCGCCTGCCTGAATAACCAGTTCAGCAGCTTCGGGTATGGTCATGAAATATCGAATGATTTGGGGATCAGTAACAGTAACAGGGCCACCTTTGGCTATCTGTTCACGAAATAACGGCACGACCGATCCGGAGGATCCTAAGACATTGCCAAATCTTACCATGGTGAAGCGTGTTACTGAGCTTTGTGCTAAAGCCTGCAAAACAAGCTCTGCCATGCGTTTGCTGGCTCCCATAGTATTGGTCGGTCGAACGGCTTTGTCAGTCGAAACCAATACAAATGTTTCAACCTTAGCGGCAATGGCTGCTTGAGCACAATGTAATGTACCAAATACATTGTTACGAATACCCTCACCCACATTCTTTTCAACCATCGGTACATGTTTATATGCTGCCGCATGATAGATAGTTTGTACCGAAAAATGCTGACAGATTGATGTCAATCGAGCGCGATCGACCACAGACCCCAATAAAGCGATTACTTCTACCTGTTTTTCCAGATGGCTTAACTCTTGTTCGATTTGATATAAAGCAAATTCACTGATTTCGAAAAGTAATAATCGGCTTGGGTTAAGCTTGATGATCTGTCTTGACAATTCAGAGCCAATCGATCCACCCGCGCCAGTTACCATCACACATTTTTGGCTGATATTCGCTGACAACAAACTTGGGTCTGCAGCTACAGCTTCTCTGCCCAGTAAATCAGCTATATCAACTTCCTGGATATCCGACACTTCCAGTTTGCCTTCAGCAATATCGGTTAAATCCGGTAACGTGCGAATATGAACCGGGAATTCTTCCAGCGAAAGCAGAATCTCACTACGTCGGCTTCTAGAAGCTGAAGGGATTGCCAACAACACATCCCGCACATGAAATTTATCGATCAATTTCACCAGATCACGAGGACGGTATACATTCAAACCATTTATCTGTTGACGGTAAAGCGTTGGCTCATCGTCAATAAATGCAACTGGGCGTAATTGTCGTCCCATTTTTAATAATGCTGACAGTTGAGCTCCTGCTCGCCCTGCGCCATAAATCAATACCGGTGGAATGTAACGTTTGTTATCCAAATCAACTAAGTTTTTTTGCGTACTGCTGATAAATAACCAACGAGCATAAAGACGCAAACCACCAATACTGATAAATAATAATATAGCGTTGATGATATAAATTGTTCTTGGAACTAGTCCGGAATAGGGTCCTGACAACACAACGACTGTCGCGAATATTAAAGTAAAAAGACTGATGGCTTTAAAAATTGTCCACAGCGCATCGAGTCCAATATAACGAACAATTGCCCGATATAAGCCCAGCTTAATAAATATTGGGATAGCAATGAGTGGCGCTAACAAAAATAACCACCACTGCGTTTGTGGCGGAATATAAAAGGTACTTAAACGCAGCGAAAATGCCGACCACAACACTAGCATCACCACAACATAATCAATAAGTACACTGAGAATTCGTTTAGTCGCGCGTGGACGATGTAAAAACCACCGCATTAATTTGTTATACGTGGTTTGAATCACTGACTTTCCTCAATACGGCAAGTTGTCATAAATCCGTGTTGACTGTTTATGACTGCATAACCCATTGTAAACTTTGCTGCCAGTCGGGTAACTGCAGCCCAAAATGCTGCTGTAATTTTGAGTTATCCATAAGAGAATTTAAAGGACGTTTGGCAGGAGTAGGATAATCTGTGGTTGGAATACCATTCACCTTGGGTACTCGTCGTCCATCTTTTTCTGCTAACTTAAATATCGCTTCGGCAAAGCCTTTCCAGCTTGTTTGACCAGTTGCACTCAAATGGTAAATACCGCTATTTCTTTTCCAGAAAGACTCGTCTTTATTTACCTGTGCTAAGGCTTGCGCTGTCACATCAGCTATATGCCGGCTCCAGGTAGGAGTACCAAGCTGATCATCAACAATGTTTAATTGGTCACGTTCTTCAGCCAATCTCAGCATGGTGTTCAGAAAGTTGTGACCACGCCGGTCATACACCCAACTGGTCCGGAAAATCAGATGATCACACTCGCTTTCGAGGATAGCTTGCTCACCTTCTAATTTAGTTAAGCCATAATGGCTTAACGGTCCAGTCACATCCGTTTCTATCCATGGCGAATTTTTACTGCCATCAAATACATAGTCAGTAGAATAATGCACCAGCGGGATAGCTAATTTTTTGGCTTGTTCTGCAAATATCGCAGGTGCAATGGTATTAATTTGTCTGGCTAATTCGGTTTCTTGTTCAGCTTTATCAACCGCCGTGTAGGCAGCAGCATTTACAATCAGATCCGGCTTTACGTCATTAGTCAAAGAGCGGATTGCTGAAATATCCGACAAATCCAGATCCAGGCGAGTTGTGCTGTGCAACTGTCCAAGGCAGGCAAGGCTTCGCTGTAATTGAAAACCGACCTGCCCTTGGGCACCTATCAATAATATCTTCACTTAAAACGTCTCGGCCAGTTTAAAAGCTGTGCCTTGCTGATCCTTCGCGGATAAAACTGGCGTTAAATCAGCTAACGGCCAGTTAATAGCCAAATAGGTATCATCCCAGGCGACTGTTCGTTCATATTCTGGTGCGTAATAATCAGTAGTTTTATAAAGAAAATCAGCGCTATCGGTTAATACTAGAAAACCATGGGCAAAACCAGCTGGAACCCAAAACTGCTCCTGCCTTCTGCGGTTAAGACCGCCCCGGCCCATTGACCATAGGTTGATGAATCACGACGCATATCGACGGCCACATCAAACACTTTTCCTGCCGTAACCCGAACAAGCTTGCCTTGGGGTTGTTTGATTTGATAATGCAAACCGCGTAATACACCTTTAGCTGAGCGAGAGTGATTATCTTGAACAAACTCAATATCTAAGCCGAGCAAGTCTTGGAAAGTTTTTTTGTTATAACTTTCCAGAAAAAACCACGTTCATCACCAAATTTTTTGGGAGTCAGTAATTTAACATCAGGAATATTGGTATCAGTAACTAACATCAATAAATAGTCTCGTTGATGATGTTTAACAGGTATTTTCCATAACCACTTTTTAATAATGGCTGGGCTAATGCTTCAAGTTGCTCAGCGTTAATATACCCCATGCGATAGGCGATTTCCTCTGGACACATGACTTTTAAACCCTGGCGTTGCTCAAGCGTTTGAATAAACATTGAGGCATCAAGCAAGGAATCATGGGTTCCGGTATCAAGCCAGGCCATGCCTCGGCCCATCACCTGGACATTAAGCTTACCGTTATCCAGATAGGCTTGATTGACATCAGTAATTTCAAGTTCGCCGCGAGCGGAAGGTTTAAGATTGCGGGCAATTTCAACGACCTGATTATCATAAAAATACAAGCCAGTAATCGCGTAACGTGATTTGGGTTTTAACGGTTTTTCTTCAATGCTAAGCGCTTTACCATTTTCATCAAACGCGACAACACCATAACGTTCTGGATCACTGACAGGGTAAGCAAAAACTGTCGCACCGTCTTTATTATTATCGGCATCTCGCATCATATCGGCCAAATCATGGCCGTAATAGACATTATCGCCCAGTACCAAAGCACAATCATCATCACCAATAAAATCAGCGCCAAGCGTAAATGCCTGAGCAATACCTTCCGGTTTGTCCTGAACAATATACTGCAGATTCAAACCCCATTTAGTGCCATCACCTAGCAATTGCTCAAGGCGTGGTGTGTCTTGTGGAGTCGAAATAATGCAGATGTCTCGCATGCCCGCCAGCATCATGGTGGCTAAAGGATAATAAATCATCGGTTTGTCATAAACCGGTAGCAGTTGTTTACAGATTGATTGGGTTACTGGATATAAACGGGTGCCGCTTCCACCAGCTAATACAATTCCTTTGCGACTCATTTACTTTCTCCCAAACCAAGTCTTTGTTGCTGATAACTGCCATCCATGACGTTTTCACACCATTGACGGTTATCCAGATACCACTGAACGGTTTTTCGTAAACCTGTTGCAAATGTTTCCTGTGGCTTCCAGCCTAACTCACTTTCGATTTTACTGGCATCAATGGCATAACGCGCATCATGCCCAGGTCGATCCGTCACAAATTCAATTAAATTTTTATGCGGACGATGCGGCGATTCAGGTAATAACTCATCTAGTATTTCACAAATCAGTTGTACGACATCAAGGTTAGTATGTTCATTAAAGCCACCAATATTGTAGCTTTCACATAATTTGCCTTCGGCAAGCACCAGCCTTAATGCTCTGGCGTGATCGTCGACATATAACCAATCACGAATATTTTCACCTTTGCCATAAATTGGTAGCGGTTTACCCGCCAAAGCGTTATTGATAACTACAGGAATCAGTTTTTCCGGGAATTGGTAAGGACCATAGTTATTAGAACAATTGGTCATTAATACCGGCAAACCATAGGTATGGTGCCAGGCGCGAACCAGATGGTCACTGCCCGCTTTAGTAGCAGAGTAAGGGGAATTCGGTTGATAAGGCGTGGTTTCAGTGAAAAGCCCCGTTTCACCTAATGTGCCATACACTTCATCGGTAGAAATATGGTGGAAACGGAAATTGTCAGCATCATCTGCAGATAACGTTTTCCAATACTTTCTAGCAGACTCGAGCAAAACATAAGTGCCAACAACGTTGGTTTGCACAAAGTCTGCTGGACCATCAATAGAACGATCAACATGCGATTCAGCGGCCAAATGCATAATGGCACTCGGTTGATATTGGCTGAATATCCGAGCCATAGCTTCGGCGTCACAGATATCCGCGTGCTCAAAATGATAATTTGGCGAAGCATCAATCGCGGTCAGAGATTCAAGATTCCCAGCGTAAGTTAATTTGTCAATGTTAATAACCGTGAAGTCGGTTTCAGTAATCAATTGACGAATCAATGCAGAGCCGATAAAACCGGCGCCGCCAGTTACGAGCAGGGTATTTTTATTCACGTTGCTGAGTTCACTATTAAGTTTGGGAAATTCAGATATGCCATCCTTGGTCCGGTGAAAGTTAGCACCGACAAGGGCTAAAAATCAACTTTTAAAGTTTGCACACAACGTTGGGGATATAGGGAAAGATGGTACGCCCGGCAGGACTCGAACCTGCTACCCTCGGCTTAGAAGGCCGATGCTCTATCCAGATGAGCTACGGGCGCATTAATAACTAAGTGAGGCTGAAGCAGTCAAAAAGTGGTCGGGGCAGAGAGATTCGAACTCCCGACCCTCTGGTCCCAAACCAGATGCGCTACCAGACTGCGCTATGCCCCGACTTTTCCAAGGACAGACATCCTCGAAGAAGGCGAAATAATACGCTTATGCCGATAGCGAGTCAACAGCACATTTATATTTTTTGCCGTGGTTGGCGCAACGTGCGATCATAGTCGCTTTTGAAAGGCCGGAACCAACAGAATGACTGCTCAAATCATTGACGGAAAGACTATCGCTGCCGAGCTGAAACAGAAAATCAAAGCAGCTACCCAAATGCGCCTCGCTACTGGCAAACGCTGTCCTGGGCTTGCTGTGATATTGATTGGTGATAACCCTGCTTCACAAGTTTATGTCGGTAGTAAACGTCGCAGCTGTGAAGAAGTAGGTTTCAAATCCGAATCCTTTGATTTACCAGAGTCAGCCAGTGAACAGGAATTACTGGATCTGATTACCCAACTTAATCACGACGATGAAATTGATGGCATTCTGGTGCAGCTACCTTTACCTGCACATTTCAATACCGATGTGGTGATTGAACATATTGCACCACATAAGGATGTGGATGGCTTTCATCCCTATAATATCGGCCGTTTAGCTCAACGTAATCCCCAATTACGTCCTTGCACCCCCAAAGGTGTGATTACCATGATGCAAACGACTGGTATCGAGTTGAAGGGCAAGGAAGCGGTGGTAGTTGGCGCATCTAACATAGTTGGTCGCCCAATGGCACTGGAATTATTGCTGGCAGGATGCACCACAACGGTTTGTCATCGTATGACTAAAGATCTGGAATCTCATGTTCGTCGAGCGGAAATTTTAGTGGTTGCTGTAGGCAAGCCAAACTTTATTCCTGGTGATTGGATCCGTGATGGCGCAATCGTAATTGATGTCGGTATTAACCGTTTAGCGGATGGTAAATTAACTGGTGATGTGGAATTTGATAAAGCCAGCGAAAAGGCAGCCTGGATTACACCTGTTCCAGGTGGTGTCGGTCCGATGACTGTGGCTACATTGCTTGAAAACACGTTATTTGCTGCCGATCAGTTGCATCAATAACAGCTAAGGCCTGTCCTTATGCCCCTCCAACTAGGAGGGGCAGCCTTTAAACTTCAGTTTAACCATTCCATTGCCAGTCACGGATTTCTGGTAAATCCTGACCATGTTCACGAATATACTCATGATGCTCAGCAAGTTTCTGTTGAATAAATAACTCGATTTCAGACACTTTGTCACTGGGTAATTCGTGCAGATTTTTGACGGCATTTTCCATTAGATGAAAACGATCCAGACCATTAATCACCGCCATATCAAACGGCGTGGTTGTTGTGCCCTCTTCCTTGAATCCATGAACATGCAGGTTTTTATGATTGGTGCGGCGATAAGTCAACCGATGAATCAACATCGGATAACCATGATAGGCAAAGATGATTGGTTTATCCTGGGTAAATAAATCATCGAATGCATCTTCCTCCAGCCCGTGTGGATGTTCGCTGGGCGATTGCAGTTTCATTAAATCCACCACATTAATTACCCGGACTTTCAACTCTGGTACAAACATATTCAGTAATTTCACTGCCGCCAGCGTTTCCATGGTCGGAACATCACCACAACAGGCCATAACCAGATCCGGTGTCTGGCCGTTATCATTGCTCGCCCATTCCCACACACCGATGCCTGCCGTGCAATGTTTAACAGCGGATTCCATATCCAGCCATTGTGGCGAAGCTTGCTTACCGGCGACCACCACATTGACATAATTGCGGCTACGCAGGCAGTGATCAGTGACCGATAACAGCGTATTGGCATCAGGAGGTAGATACACCCGAACCACTTCGGCTTTTTTATTCACCACATGATCGATAAAGCCGGGATCCTGGTGCGAAAAGCCATTGTGATCCTGACGCCAGACATGTGATGACAAAAGATAATTTAATGAGGCAATTGGTTTGCGCCAGGGGATCTGATTACAGATTTTCAGCCACTTGGCATGCTGATTAAACATCGAGTCGATAATATGAATAAAGGCTTCATAGCAGGAAAAAAAGCCATGGCGGCCGGTTAACAAATAACCTTCCAGCCATCCCTGACACTGATGCTCACTGAGCATTTCCATCACTCTGCCATCTTTGGACAACTTGTCATCACCCGGAATCATTTCCCCCATCCAGGTTCTGCCGGTGACATCAAGCACATCCTGCCAACGATTGGAGTTATTCTCATCGGGACTGAACAGGCGGAAGTTCTTGGCATCAAGATTCTTTTGCATCACATCGCGCAGAAATTTACCCATTACCCGAGTAGCTTCGCCTTTGGTGGCTCCAGGTTTTTTGACTTCTACGGCATAATCACGAAAATCCGGTAGGGCTAGATCCTGCAGTAGCTGGCCACCATTAGCATGTGGATTTGCGCCCATTCGTCGATCACCCTCAGGCGCTAATGCTGCCAGTTCTGCTTTGAGTTTACCGCTATCATCAAATAATTCTTCCGGTCGATAACTTTGCATCCATTTGTTAAGGATTTCGACATGCCCTTCCTTATCCATATCGCCCATTGGAACTTGATGAGAACGGAATGTGCCTTCCGTTTTTTTGCCATCCACTTCTTCTGGACCTGTCCAGCCCTTGGGTGAACGAAGAATGATCATTGGCCAGCGGGGACGCAGATGCACGCCATGTTCACGCGCATCGTTCTGGATATGCCGGATTTGTTCCATGGCTTTATCCAATGTTGCCGCCATCAGTTGATGCATCTGCTTTGGATCATCGCCCTCGACAAAATACGGTGTATAACCATAACCATAAAACAAGGCTTCAAGCTCATCATTAGGGATACGTGCCAGTACTGTTGGACTGGCGATTTTGTAACCATTTAAATGCAATATTGGTAATACCGCACCATCATGTTCAGGATTCAAAAATTTATTGGAATGCCAACTGGTTGCCAACGCGCCAGTTTCAGCTTCACCATCACCGACCACACAGGCCACAACCAAATCGGGATTATCAAATGCCGCGCCGTAGGCATGAGATAAGGCATAACCCAATTCTCCCCCCTCATGAATCGAGCCCGGGGTTTCTGGCGCAACATGACTGGGTACACCACCGGGAAACGAAAATTGTTTGAATAAACGTTTTAAACCAGCTTCATCCTCGGAAATCTCAGGATAGGTTTCACTGTAACTGCCTTCCAGATAAGTATTGGCAACCAACGCCGGCCCACCGTGGCCAGGACCAGCTATATAAATCATATTGAGATCACGTTGTTTGATAGCACGGTTTAAATGCACATATATAAAATTGAGGCCGGGTGTGGTGCCCCAATGGCCCAACAAACGTGGCTTTATATGACTTGCCTGCAGCGGTTGTTTTAATAAAGGATTGTCATAAAGGTAGATTTGACCTACCGACAGATAATTTGCAGCACGCCAGTAAGCATGCATTTTGTCTAATATGTCCTGATCCAGTGGCTGTAATGTATGCGATGTTTCAGATGTCATTTTACTTTTCCCCTTGATGATTCAGGTTCAATAGATCACACATTGACTGTGCAATCATTAATTCTTCATTGGTCGGAATGACCCAGACAGTAACTCTGCTTTGTGATGTTGAAATGCACAGAGCATTTTGTTGATTTAATTCGTTATCCAGTTCAATACCGATAAATTCAAGTTGCTGACAAATCTGTGTTCTGATTTCCGCTACGTTTTCACCAATCCCGCCGGAAAATACCAAGGTATCCAAACCGCCTAAGGCGGCAGCATAGGCACCTATCTGTTTTCTGATCCGATAACAAAACACATCGATAGCGTCCTCGGCATTTGGATCTTCTGAACGCTGTTCTAATAACTGCTGCATATCACTGGTAGTAGTTGAAATCCCCAACAATCCAGATTGCTGGTTAATCATTGTTTCAAACTGTTCAGCATTCATGCCTTCACTTCGGTTAAGAACACCGAATAAACCTGGATCAAGATCACCACTACGAGTCCCCATAACTAGGCCAGCTGCTGGTGTCATCGACATTGTGGTATCAATAGATTGCCCATTTGTGACAGCGGTCATGCTGGCACCATTTCCCAGATGCGCCAAAACTATCTTGTCATGATTCGCTTTTTCAGCATTGTGCTGTTGTAACACCTGCATTAAATATCGATATGACAGGCCATGAAATCCGTAACGATAAATACCTTTTTCATAATACTGACGGGGAATGGGGAGTAATTTGGCAACTATTGGTAGATGTTGATGAAACTCAGTATCAAAACAAACCATTTGTTTTAACTGTGGGAAATGCTGGTCAAATGCTTCGATTAATTGAATTTCACCCGGTAGATGCTGTGGATCAAGAGGGGTTATTGCCGATAAATGCTTGAGTAATTGTTTGGTGACCCATTGGGGATTTTTATACTGATGACCGCCATGAACAATTCGATGCCCAATAGCTTTAACTGAGCTGATATCAATATTTTTATAGACCCAGTCTATCAATACCTCAACAGCTTGCTGGTAGTTATCAGCTTTGATATCTACAGCGGATTCTTCTGCCTGAATCGAGTTTATAACGCGCAGCTTGGCTGTAGGCAATCCCAGACCTATGAGCTTGCCGGATAAAATGGGATTAAGCGATTCTGTTACGTTATACAACGTAAACTTGATACTGGATGAACCGCCGTTGATAGTTAGAAGCATTGTTTCGAAAGGCATAATCAATCCATTAGGTTGAATTTGATCATGCCCAGACTAAATCGCTTTGTATAGTAAAGATGGAGATTAGCCACGCTAATGTTGACTTGGATCAAACATCGCCAGTGAAAGATTTAAACGGCTAAGCCACCATTTGCAGGTGGCTAACTTGCAACTTTAAATTTTACGCCAACTGGTTTTACCGGCAGCATCTTCCAATACAATTCCCATCGCCGTCAGTTCATCACGAACTTGATCTGCGCGTCCCCAATCTTTTGCCGCACGGGCTGCATTTCTATCGGCAATCAATTGTTCGATTTTACCGGTTTCATCTTGTTGACCACCGGTCAGGAAAGCTTCAGCAGATTGCTGAAACAATCCAAGTACATCACCAAAGGACAATATCAATCCGGCCAGATAAGCTGATTTTTGCTCGTCGTTTTCTTCACGGGCTTTGTTCAATGCCTGACGCACATCTGCCAATACTGATAATGCCAAGGCCGTATTAAAGTCATCATCCATGGCTTCAGCAAAACGCGGTGCAAACTCAGCGTCTTCCCGCCACGTGACTTTTTGTGGTGTGACATCACGTAGAGAATGATAAAACCTGGTTAAAGCAGTTTTTGCCTGCTCCAACTGATCTTCTGCGTAATTTAATGGACTACGGTAATGACTCATTAAAATGAAATAACGTACTGCTTCTGCTGGATACTTGGCCAATACTTCACGAACGGTAAAGAAATTACCCAGCGATTTGGACATTTTCTCGTCATCAATCCGCACAAAACCATTATGCATCCAGTAATTAACATACTGGCAGCCATGCGCCCCTTCGGATTGGGCAATTTCATTTTCATGATGCGGGAACTGCAAATCCTGCCCACCACCATGAATATCAAAATGATGGCCTAAGGTGTCTGCCGACATCGCTGAACATTCAATATGCCAGCCGGGACGACCCGGTCCCCAAGGCGAATCCCAGGAAGGTTCTTCCGGTTTGGCGGCTTTCCACAAGACAAAGTCCAGCGGGTCAGTTTTAGCCTCATTGACCGCTACACGCTCACCGGCGCGCAGGTCGTCAATATGTCTGCCAGATAATTTGCCGTATCCTTCAAACTCACTTACATCGTAGTAAACATCACCATTGTCAGCAACGTAGGCCAGGCCTTTATCGATCAGCGTTTGCACCATCTTTTGCATGGCATCAACCGCTTCCGTGGCTCTTGGTTCCAGATCAGGCCGCAGAACACCCAACGCATCGGCATCGGCATGCATTTCATCAATATAACGGTCGGTTAAGGTCTGAATCGATTCGCCGTTTTCCATCGCACGTTTGATGATTTTGTCATCAATATCGGTGATATTACGGATATAGGTCACATCATAACCACTGGCTCGCAGGTAACGCGTCACCACATCAAACACCACCATCACCCGAGCATGACCGACATGACAGAGGTCGTAAACCGTCATGCCGCAGACATACATTTTAACTTTGCCTGGTTCGATGGGTTTAAAGACGTCTTTCTGCTTTGTTAGGGTGTTGTAGAGTTTTAACATTTTATTTGTCTGAAGTATCTTTTAAGTCAATTGTCAGATTAAATACCGGTTTATCGGCGCTATGATCATAGCGATCACTGATAAAATAGCCTTCGCGTTCAAACTGAAAAACAGTTTCTGGTTCACAATTGACAATGGCCGGTTCGGCAATGGCTTTAATCACTTTTAAAGAATCCGGGTTAACGTCATCAAGATAGTTACCCGTTGCTTTCCCCGGTGCTTCAGCCAAAAATAACCGGTCGTATAAACGCAACTCGACTTCTTTGCCTTCTGTGGCCGAAACCCAGTGAATCACGCCGCGTGGTTTCATTTCAGCTGGCGGATTCTGTCCAACGGTATCAGGCACTAATGAGGCAACCACTTCAATGATTTCGCCATTGCCATCCTTGATAACATCGTCAGCCTTAATGACATAAGCACCGCGTAACCGCACATAATCACCAATCACCAGACGCTTGAACTTTTTCCGGCTCAGGCTGGTGTCTTCAGTAAAGTCGCTGGCATCAATGAAAATTTCTTTAGTGAACGGTAATGCACGCTGCCCCATGGCTTCCTGTTGCGGATGATTCGCTACTTCCAGCCATTCAACGCTTTCAGCAGCATTGGTGATGGTCACTTTCAAAGGATTCAAAACACACATAGCACGTGCTGCGTTTTCATTTAAATCTTTACGGATCTCAAATTCCAGTTGGGCTATATCCACAATCCCATCTGTTTTGGCCACGGCCAGACCGTCACAAAAAGCACGTAACGCCGCAGCAGTATAACCGCGTCTTCTCATGCCTGAAATCGTTGGCATTCTGGGATCATTCCAGCCAGCTACGATTTGTTCATCGACCAGTTGTTTTAAGTTGCGCTTGCTGGTCACCGTATAGTTAATATTGAGACGGCCAAACTCATACTGCTTAGGCTGTGAAGGCACCGGCAGGTTTTCAATAAACCACTCATACAACGGGCGATGATCCTGAAACTCCAGCGTGCAAATACTGTGGGTAACACCTTCAATTGCATCGCCCTGCCCGTGGGCAAAATCATAG
Source organism: Methylophaga muralis (assembly GCF_001720165.1). Lineage (GTDB taxonomy): Bacteria > Pseudomonadota > Gammaproteobacteria > Nitrosococcales > Methylophagaceae > Methylophaga > Methylophaga muralis. Next base: position 63,876 of record NZ_MCRI01000010.1, on the reverse strand, counting down.
CTGGGATAAATGCACCACTTGTCACCGGTTTGGTGATGCGACTGCTTGCGAATGCGATACAGAATCGGATCACGCAGATTCATATTCGGTGAAGCCATATCGATTTTCGCACGCAACACACAAAAACCTTCAGCAAAGTCGCCTTGCTTCATTTTCTCTAACAAAGTGAGATTTTCTTCTATGCTGCGATCACGAAATGGCGATTCTTTACCAGGCTTGGTCGCCCAGCCCCGATACTCACTGGCTTGTTCGGCAGTGAGATCACAAACATAGGCTTTGCCTTGTTTGATCAGATGAATTGCCCAATCGTAAAACTGCTCAAAATAGCTTGATGCATAACGCACGTCACCCGCCCACTGAAAGCCCAGCCACTGTACATCTTCCATGATGGCTTCAATGTATTCCTGCTCTTCTTTAGCTGGATTGGTATCATCAAAACGTAAATGACAATCACCGCCGAATTCCTTAGCCAAACCAAAGTTCAGGCAAATCGATTTGGCATGTCCAATATGCAAATAACCATTGGGCTCAGGAGGAAAACGGGTAACCACTTTTCCGGCAATCCTGCCAGAATCAATATCTTCCTGAATAATGGGGCGTATAAAATTATGATTGACGGCAGATTCTGACATATTGAATGTTTACAGTTAAATGTGAACGCGCATTATACGCTGTCAGCAGCGTCGGATAACAGCGCTGTTTCGGCATGTTGCCTCAGAAAAGCTGTTTCGTGTTCACCTGAATCGCTTTGATGCACTATCATGTTGGTTTTTTGCAATTTTGGAAGTAAGCCACTATGAAAATACTCTATCGCCATTTGGCGCCACTGTTTTTTGCTTCGTTTTCTCTTGCTGCTCAGGCGGAAGGCGGCAGCACTCAAACTAAAGTGAAGCTCACCACCAATCACGGCGATATTGTTATCGCACTGAATGCTGACAAGGCCCCTGAAACGGTTAAAAACTTCATTCAATATGTTGAATCCGGTTTTTACGATGGCACCATTTTCCATCGTGTCATTGAAAACTTCATGATCCAGGGTGGTGGATTTGATGAATCTTTTAAACAGAAAAAAACCGAAGCGCCAATTCAGAATGAAGCCGATAACGGCTTGAGCAATAAAAAAGGCACTGTCGCGATGGCGCGTACTGGCGATCCGCATTCTGCAACTGCACAGTTTTTTATCAATACCAAAGATAATGACTTTTTGAACTACCGTGGCAAAACCATGCAGGACTGGGGTTATGCGGTGTTTGGTGAAGTCATAGAAGGTATGGATGTGGTTGATGCGATTCGCAAAGTAAAAACTACTATGCGTGGTGGCCATCAAGATGTGCCTGCAGATGCCGTAGTGATTGAGAAAGCGATAGTGTTCGAATAATTCAACCCGTCCAAATCAAATGAAAACCCTGTTCATATCAGACTTACATCTTAGTCCAGATCAGCCGGAGTTAATCCGGCTGGCCACTGACTTTATTACAAAGCAGAATGAGGTAGATGCGTTTTATATTTTGGGTGATATTTTTAATACCTGGCTGGGAGACGATTTGATCCCGGCAGAATTTGATCCATTTATTCAAGCGTTACAACATCAGCAGCAACAAGGCAGCAAAATTTATCTGATGCAGGGTAACCGTGATTTTATGCTTGGAAAAGGTTTTGCCAGATTAGTTGGTGGAAGCTTATTAGATGATCCTGTAGTGGTAAATATTTACGGTCATTCAATATTATTAATGCACGGGGATAGTTTGTGTACTGATGATGTGAGTTATCAGCGTTATCGCAACATAGTGCGTAAGCGATGGTTACAAAAGTTATTTTTGGCGATGCCGTTGTTTGTACGGCAACGTATTTCCGATAAAATCAAAGCCAAAAGCAAGCAGCAAAAACAATATAAACAGGCTCAGATTATGGACGTCAATCCAGCTGCTGTCAGACAGGTTATGAAGCAATATCAAGTTAATTTATTGCTGCATGGTCATACTCACCGCCCGGCTATTCATCAGCTGGAATCACTCGAAAACATTCTCAGCTATCGAATCGTGTTAGGTGATTGGCACTCTGAACCCAGTTATATCGAAATTACTGCTGAGAAAATACGCTTAGTCGATATGCGTTTGCTTCAGGGTGAAACTCAGCTCCTATTAGCTTGAACCGAGATATTCGTCCAAAATTTCACGTAATTTTTTGGGTGGTACATAACCCGGTAACATCTGTCCATCTTCCAGAAAAATAGCTGGTGTGCCACGCACTCCCAATTTACCACCGATTTCAAAATGCTCTGCCACCGGATTGTTTTCACATAAAGAGGTTTTTTTCACCTCTCGTTGTGCCTTGGCATCGGTCATTGCTTTTTGTTGATCTTTGGCACACCAGACTTCAATTAATTTGTTGCCTGATTCCGATTCGGCACCAGCGCGCGGATAAGCCATATAACGGATGCTGATACCCAAATCGTTATAATCTTTTACCTGGCGATGTAATTCACGGCAGTAACCACAATCAATATCGGTAAATATGGTGACAGTGTAGTCCGGTTTTTTTGCCGCAAAAATGATTAAACTTTCCTCGTTCAGATCATCCAATATCGCATTTTTCAGATCTAACCGACGTGCTTCAGTAATATTCTCGCGTGACTCAAGAGCCAATAAATCACCTTGCAATAAATATTTACCATCGGCGGTAAAATAATAAATCCGATCGTCAACAATGCCTTCATACAAGCCGGTATCTCCGACTGGCTTTAACGATTGCAATTGCATATCTGGTAATTGTTTTTTGAGTTCAGCTTTGAGCTTTGCCATTTCATCGGCATGAGCAAAACTCATGCAAAACAATAATGGCAACCATACCAGTCGGCTTAAATTCATTCTTATAAGTCTCTTAATCTCTGAAGTTGTTAAATTGCAGTGGCATATCAATCGAATCATGACTTTTCAATAAAGCCATCACCTGTTGCAGATCATCGCGTTTTTTGCCGGTAACTCTCACACTATCGCCTTGCACTGCTGCCTGCACTTTGATTTTGCTCTCTTTGATCAGTTTGACGATGGTACGTGATAAATCTTTTTCAATACCTTCACGCACCAGTACATCCTGTTTGCGCATTTTGCCGTAACCCACTGGATCTTTAAGTTCTAAACAACTGATATCAATACCGCGTTTTACCAGTTTCATTCTGAGAATGTCGAGCAGCTGATCTAACTGGAAATCACTGTTGGCAAACATGGTCAGCGTTTTGTCAGACTGCTCCACTTTGGCTTCGGTTCCGCGAAAATCAAAGCGGTTATCCAGTTCACGGTTTGCTTGATCCACCGCATTGGTCAATTCATGCTTGTCTACTTCAGAAATAATATCAAATGAGGGCATTTGGCTTCTCCCAATCTAATTAATTTTTAACTCGCCAGTTTACCATCAGCTTGCATGATGCCGAAAACTCATCCACGTGGATGATGCTGGTTATGCATCTGTTGCAATCTGGCTTTAGCTACATGAGTGTAAATTTGCGTTGTTGATAAATCGGCATGCCCCAGTAACAACTGAACCACACGCAAATCGGCACCATGATTCAGCAAATGGGTGGCAAAAGCATGGCGTAAAGTATGCGGTGACAGGGGTTTATCGATATGCGCCAGTTTGGCGTAACGTTTGATAATGTACCAGAATGCCTGCCGGGTCATTGAATGGCCACGACGGGTTGGAAATAAATCATCTGTCAGCTGGCCTTGCAACAACTGAGGTCGACTTTCCAATAAATAAAGCTGTAACCAGTCCAATGCGGTTTCACCTAAAGGTACTAATCTCTCTTTATTGCCTTTACCAATGCAGCGTATTAAGCCCTGGCGCATATTTAGCTGTTCAAAGGTCAAGGCTACCAGCTCTGATACCCGTAACCCGGTGGCATATAAAACTTCCAGCATCGTTCTGTCACGCATACCCAAAGCACTTTCAGTATCGGGTTGGGCTAGCAGATTGATTACATCTTCTTCAGATAAACTGCCTGGCAGTGATTTGCCAAGTCTGGGAGATTCCAGCATTGCCGTAGGATCGGAATCACGTATGCTTTCTCGACATAAATAGCGATAAAAACGACGCAAACTGGATAATAAACGGGCATCACTGCGTACCTTTTTACCGTCACGCATCCGTTGCTGCAGATAACGCTGGATATGCTCACGTTCGGCATTAACTAATGTTACATCCAATGGCTGTAACCAGCTGGCGAACGCCACTAAATCATGTTGATACGCCGTTACCGTATTATCGCTAAGCCCCGATTCAAGCCATAAAGAATCAAGAAAACTTTGCAGATGACTCAGGTGTATATCACTAGGCTTTGTCATTGGATTGCTTCAGCTTTTCCATTGCACATATTTATGATTTCAAGCCACAAAAAAAGGACAAAGCTGAAATCAACTTTGTCCCTTTTATAATTCAACGGATCAGACGACCCGTAAAAATTACAATTTTTCTTTAATACGTGCTGCTTTACCAGTCAAATCACGCAGGTAGTAAAGTTTCGCACGGCGAACATCACCGCGGCGTTTCAATTCAACACTGGCGATAGTTGGGCTGTGTGCTTGAAAAACACGCTCTACACCAACACCGTTAGAGATTTTGCGAACAGTGAAAGCTGAATGCAAACCACGGTTACGTTTTGCGATAACAATGCCTTCAAAAGCCTGTTCACGCTCACGCTCACCTTCTTTAATACGAACTTTGACAACAATTGTGTCACCGGCAGAAAAATCCGGAATATCGCTTCTCAATTGTTCAGCGTTAAGCTGATCGATAATGTTACTCATTGTTTGCTCCCAACTAATCCTGCCCGCGCTCGGCAATAAATTCTTCCAATAAAGCAGCCTGTTCTGTTGTTAAAGTTATCAATTCCAACAAATCAGGTCGCCGTAACCATGTTCGTCCTAAGGACTGTTTGAGACGCCACTGACGTATTGCCTCATGATTCCCACCTAACAGTACGGCTGGCACTGTCTGGCCATTTAACTCTTCTGGGCGGGTGTAATGCGGATGGTCTAAAAGACCACTCATAAATGAATCCTGCTCTGCAGATTCAGCATCACCCAACACCCCCGGCAACAAACGGGCAATACCATCAATCATCACCATGGCTGCCAGCTCACCACCGCTGAGGACATAGTCACCAATCGACCATTCCTCATCAATTTCCTGTTCTACCAATCGCTCATCAATACCTTCGTAGCGACCAGCCAGCAGAATCATTGATTTACGTTTCGCCATTTGGCCTAACGCATGCTGATTCAGCTTTTGTCCCTGTGGTGATAAATAAATGACTTTTGCATCATCACCTAGCTGTTGTTTTGCAACCTTAATAGCCTCCAACAACGGACTAACTTTCATAACCATCCCGGGCCCGCCACCATAAGGTCGGTCATCCACGGTCTGATGTTTATCTGACGTAAATTCTCGCGGATTATGATAATTCAGGCTTAATTTGCCTTGTTTTACCGCCCGTCCTGTTACGCCGTATTCTGTTACCGCAGCAAACATCTCGGGAAACAATGAAATTACCGATAGCTGCATTTCATTGTTCAAAGATAGTCGGCTTGCCAATCAACCTGAATCTGCTTATTTTCCAGATCAACCTTCAATATGGTTCTTTCTAATACAAATGGAATCAGATATTGCGTATCCGCATCTGCTCCATTGACAACCAGAACATCATTAGCACCGGTTTCTAACAAGTGATCAACTATTCCCAGTTTTTCATTTTCAGTGTTAATAACTGTCAGGCCAACCAAGTCAGCCCAGTAATATTCATCTTCGTCAGTTTCAAGCAATTGCGAACGTTTAATCGCTAGCTCTGAACCGATTAAAGTCATGGCCTGATTGCGATCAGTAACCTTTTCCAGACTCATGACCACCGCTTTACCTTGCAACTGACCGCCATTGACTTCAATTGGAACCCAATCACCATGGCGATGCACATAAAGCGGTTTGTATTCAAGGATATTGTCGCGAGGGTCGGTAAATGAAAATACTTTTACCCAGCCCTTTACGCCAAAAACTCCTGATATCTTCCCAACCGGGATAAATTCGCTGGCATCAGCCATTACGCGACTCCCGGGTAGAAATTAAGCAGCTTTTTGTGCTTGTTTGATCAGCTGAGCAACACGCTCAGAGGTTTGTGCACCTTGGCTGATCCAATGTTTAACGCGTTCTAAATCAATGCGTAATTCTTCTTCTTGGCCTTTAGCGATTGGGTTAAAGAAACCAACGCGCTCAATATAACGACCATCACGTTTGCTGCGTGAATCTGTTACGACAATGCCGTAGAAAGGACGCTTTTTAGCGCCGCCGCGTGTCATTCTAATTGTTACCATAAACCTACCCGTTGAAAATCTGGATGGAAAAATAGAGTTATTTTACGCACTTATCTTAGGTTTGCAAAGCTGTAAATACGATTGTCTTAAAATGGCATGCCACCGCCACCCATTGGCAGTTTTCCACCAAGGCCGCGCATCATTTTAGCCATACCACCTTTCTGCCCCATTTTTTTCATCATTTTTTGCATTTGTGAGAACTGTTTCAGCAAGCGATTAACATCCTGAATCTGAGTTCCTGAGCCAGCTGCGATACGTTTTTTTCTTGACCCTTTGATTAATTCAGGTCGACGACGCTCTTTGGGCGTCATCGAATTAATCATGGCTTCCATCTTAACCAGCTCTTTGTCATTGGCTTGGTTTTTAACTGAATCAGGCAACTGACCCATACCGGGCAATTTATCCATTAATGAAGTAAGTCCGCCCATTTTGCTCATTTGCTGCAATTGATCGCGAAAATCTTCGAAATCGAATCCTTTGCCTTTTTTGAGTTTGTTGGCCAGTTTTTCGGCAGAACCAGCATCCATCTTGCGCTGCGCTTCTTCCACCAGGGAGAGCACGTCGCCCATGCCGAGGATTCGAGAAACAATACGATCCGGATGGAATACTTCCAAAGCGGTTGTCTTTTCACCCACACCCATAAATTTAATGGGTTTTCCGGTGATATGGCGAATCGATAAAGCCGCACCACCGCGGGCATCACCATCCGTTTTAGTTAATATCACGCCGGTTAATGGCAAAGCTTCGTTAAATGCTTTAGCAGTATTGGCCGCATCCTGGCCGGTCATGCTATCAACGGTAAACAAGGTTTCTGCTGGATTGATTGCTGCATGAATACGTTTGATTTCACCCATCATGTCATCATCAATATGCAGACGACCTGCCGTATCAATAATCACCACATCGACATATTCGAGCTTAGCTTGTGCAACAGCAGCCTGAGCAATTGCAACCGGATCCTGACTGGCATCACTAGGGAAGAACTTTGCTTCAACATCAATGGCCAGTGTTTTGAGCTGCTCTATCGCTGCTGGACGATAAACGTCAGCACTGGCGACCATTACCGATTTTTTATGTCTTTCTTTTAAGAATCTGGCCAGTTTTGCCACACTAGTGGTTTTACCTGCACCTTGCAGACCAGCCATAAGAATAACAACTGGCGGCTGACTGTTGAGATTAAGACTATTATCCTCATCGCCCATCACGGCGACCAGTTCGTCATTTACTATTTTGACAAAAACCTGGCCGGGAGTAAGGCTACGCATTACATCCTGCCCCATCGCGCGCTCTTTCACTTTTTCAATGAAATCGCGAACCACAGGTAAAGCTACGTCAGCTTCAAGCAAAGCCATACGCACTTCACGTAATGTTTCTTTTATATTGTCTTCAGTGATTCGACCTTGGCCACGCAGTTTTTTGAGGCTACCGGCGAGTCTGTCACTTAGGCTGTCAAACATAATGTATCCTGCATCGTTGGAGTCTGAAAATCAGTACTATCTAGATTGATAAGGCATTATAACTGATATGATATCCGGCGAAGCAGCTTATCGTTTATGATTAGGCCAGCAATTAATTGGATAACATAATTGGAACTTAAGGATCTCCCCTCATGGCCATTGCCAACGCATTAGCCTTCCTACTGTATTTAAGTAGCAGCGTTATTTTGATCCGTGACTTTGTCAAACGTGATCATAACGCCAATAAACTTGCCTTACCGATTGGTATATTGACCACATTGGCATTGCTGTTCCATGCCGCAGATATTTATTTCACCATGAAATTTGCACAAGGCTGGGATCTCAGTCTGATGAGCACATTGTCTATAGCCGCCTGGTTAATGGCATTTATTGCCATGCTAACAGGTTTACGTTCTCCTATAGCTCATCCGGGAATTGTAGTCTATCCATTGGTCGCTTTATGTCTGATGCTCAGAGTGGAAGCTCCGGGAAGTCAACGCGCACTCAGCGATCCCGCTTTAGAGTGGCACATTTTATTATCACTCACCGCATATGCCTTACTTGCACTGGCGGCAATGCAATCCATCATTTTAGCGATTCAGGAAAGACATTTGCGTAATAAACATGCCGGTGGCTGGGTGCGCAAACTTCCACCACTGCAATCGATGGAAAAAGCTTTATTTCAATTGCTTTACGCTGGCTTCATATTGCTCACTTTAGGCTTGATTACCGGATTTGTGTTTGTAAATGATTTTATTGCTCAGCATGTAGCCCATAAAACGGTGTTTTCCATTATTGCCTGGCTGGTTTTTGCTGCATTGCTGTGGGGTCGGCATCAATATGGTTGGCGTAGCCAGACAGCGGTAAAATGGACGTTATCCGGTTTCGGATTTTTGTTGCTGGCGTATGTTGGTAGCAAAATTATCCTTGAATTCCTAATACAAAGTTAAATAGATGCTGGAAAATACTTCTTTAATTGCACTGTTTCTAATCCTGTTTTGCCTCTTGGTTTTATCGGCGTTTTTTTCCAGCTCAGAAACAGCGTTGATGTCTTTAAACCGCTATCGCTTAAAGCATCTCGCTTCGCAAGGCCATCGTGGTGCAATGATTGCCAGTAGCCTGCTGGCCAGGCCTGACCGTTTAATTGGTCTGATCCTGCTAGGCAATAATTTCGTCAATATATTTGCCTCGGCCATAGCAACCGTAATCGGTATTAAATTGCTCGGTGAGAACGGTATTGTGGTGGCGACCTTTACCTTAACTCTAGTCATATTATTATTCGCTGAAGTCACCCCGAAAACATTAGCCGCCCTGCATCCTGAACGCGTTGCCTATCCGGCAAGTTTCGTTTTAAAGCCCCTGTTATTCATTCTCTACCCGCTAGTATGGTTTACCAGCATTATCACCAATCGATTACTGGGTTTATTTGGTGTGTCACGAGAAGATGCCACCTCTACTGCCATTAATATTGAAGAATTACGAGTGGCGTTAATGGAGGCTGGCAGCATGATCCCAAATCGGCATAAAGATATGTTGATGAGTATTCTGGATCTTGAGCAAGTCACTGTGAATGACGTGATGGTGCCACGTAATGAAATCGAAGGAATCGATATCAATCAGCCGTTCGCTGAAATCATCAAACAGTTGTCGCATTGCGGTTATACACGGCTGCCAGTTTACCGTGACAGTATGGATAACATAGTTGGCATATTGCATGTGCGGAAAGCCTTGAATCTGATGACACAGGATAATTTGAACCCGCAAACATTCCAAAGCATCGTCAAAGAAGCTTACTTCGTACCGGAAGGTACTCCCCTTAATACCCAGTTGATTCAGTTCCAACGTAAATTACGCCGAACTGGCTTGGTGGTCGATGAATATGGTGATTTGCTCGGATTGATTACTCTGGAAGATATTTTCAGGGAAATTGTGGGTGAATTCACCGCTAACACCATTGATGATGAAAAGGAAATTCATCCACAAAGTGACGGCAGTTATCTTATTAATGGTTCAGCCAATATTCGCGAACTGAATCGAACTATGGATTGGGATTTACCGACCGATGGCCCCAAAACCATTAATGGTCTGGTTTTAGAATATTTGGAAAGTATCCCTGATCCCGGTGTCAGCATACGGATCAACAGCTATATTATCGAAGTGATTCAAACTGCAGATAATGCCATAAGAACTGTGCGGCTTCGCCAAATACACCCAGCCATTGAGGCGGAGCAAATCTAAATTGGCTAATCTGCGGATACGATGCTTCGGCTTCTCGGATGCAGATCAGCAACAACTGCAAGCATATTTATCTCAGTACAAGGCCTCATTAAACACTCATTGGCGCTTCAGTCGTTTGGGACATGCAGTTCTATACTTTTATAACATCGATAATGCAGAGGGTCTAAAAGCCTGGCAACAACGTGACATCAATTTACTTAATATCTATTGCAGCCGTGGCAAAAGCCATCGTGAACCGAACCTGCTGCAAATAAAACTGCCATTGATGAGCAATAATGTATTTTCTGTTTTTTGCTTTCGCTGAAAGACATTTCTCGCAATCTACTAAATTATCTCCTAACGGTTTTCATTTTCTACAATCGCCCGTCAGGTTAATTAATCCCAAATTATTCAGCATGTGGCTTGGCAATAAATGGTTTCGTTCGCAGGCCAAACCGGCAGCGGATCTTCCTGAGCTGCATTTACTCACCTCCATTGTTACTGACGAACGACGTGGAGAGATTATTACTGACCCTGCTTTATTAAAAATCTGGCTTTCTCAGCTTACCAATGACTTACCGCAACGACTGTCTATCCTATTGGTGAATTTGCAAGCGATTAAACAACAGCACATTTCTGAGAATCGCCAGATAAACCTGCTCGAGGTTTATTATCATGAATTGAATCGACTTTTGTTGAACCGTGACAGCAAAGTCATCGCCAAGGCGACCAGTGCCAAAAAATCCACTTTTAAAAACCTGACTAATTTCAGTCAGACTTTACGTTGTTTAGCCGAGTTATATTTCACGTTGGCCGATAAACATTATCAACGTGGGGAACGTCCTGCAGATCAGCCCCGCTATCTGTTTTGTTTGAACCGAGGCAGCAGTCTGATTGCTTTACAAATTTTGCATGCTTATATGCATTATCGAACGGCACCAAAAGATTGCTGGTTACAGCTCAATCAATTGTTGATGTATTTGGAAAAGGCCAAGGCAGTAGCTCTACAGCCCGAAATAACAACACTCGGCAAAACTGATAGCTTCGAACACATTTATAAACGTGTGGCCTTAACTGCAATTGCTGATCCCTATAGCTTATCGAAATTTGCTGTCAACCGGCTGTATGCCATGTTTGCAGATATGCTGGATAAGGTCGCCATTACGGTTATCCCGCCACAACAGCAAGTTATTGAGAATACTTTTCTGTTAACTGGTTATTTTTGTATAGAAGTTCAATCAGACCACGGCCCGAAAGCTTTAGTAAAAACCCCTCATTTAATTCGTGTTGTTGCGGACAACCGCATGTTGCAGACTCAAGATGTGTTGACCGTTCTCGGACAAAAACTCATCCCGACACGTAAACAGGAAAATACGCTGGATTTAAAACTGATTCGCCATGTTCTACCGCAGTTGGCTGCTAATTATCAACGTCAGTCTCCCAGAAAACAGCTCTCCGAATCCGGTAATATCGAAATTGTTTATGGTTTCCAAAACATAGTGGATTTTTTAAATGGAGCGACAACTGCTTTAAAGGCTGTTGTTGTAAACCATTCCGAGCAAGGCAGTCTGCTGCATATTGCTGACTGCAAAGACAGCATTGATGTAGACGAATTGATATTGCTCAAGATGCACAGCAAATTACAACTCGCCAGTATTTGTTGGTTTTGTAGTGATTGGCAAAACAACGGTCAGGCCGGCCTTAGCTTAATTGAAGGCGATCCAGAAATCGTCACATGTCAGCCTAAAATAGGGAATCTTTTATATCCGGGTTTACAACTAAATACGCAATCTCCAGCACTAATTACTCAGAAAGGTGTCTTTAGCCCTAGACGCCAACTGACGGTATTTAATGCTGACGGGAAAACTATGAACGTGGAAACCAAGGATCTGTTTTCAGCAACTTTGGACTATGAACGTTTCACCTATATCGTTAAAGCCGGTTCATAAACCCACTTAAATGGCTTATCATCTTCGTTATACACCCCTCTAAAGTACAGGATCCAAAGCATGCGCACCTTTATCAAACTGGTTATCGCCATAATCATCATTGCTATTGCGGCTCTCGCAGCACTTCCTTTTATTATTGATCCAAATGACTATAAAGATGAGATTGCGGCTCAGGTTGAAAAGGCAACTGGTCGTAAATTGACCTTACAAGGGGATATCGGTTTATCAGTATTTCCCTGGATAGCGTTAGATCTCGGAGCATTATCACTGAGTAATGCCAGCGGCTTCGAAGCAGAATCTTTTGCCAGCGTACAGGCTGCCAAAATTCGTATAAAACTGATGCCTTTGCTGAAAAAACAGCTTGAAATGGACACCATTGTTCTGGATGGATTGTTGTTAAATCTGGAAACCAATGAAGAAGGCGTAACCAATTGGGATGATCTGACCAAAACTGAAGCTGAAACGGAGGAAGCTGCCTCACCTGCTGCAGAAAAACCGGCGAAAGAACCACGCCAAGGTCTGTCTGCTATCAACATCGCTGGGGTGAAATTAAGCAATGCTAATGTTTTATGGTCAGATGCCAGCAAAGATCAAAATTTCCAATTACGTAATCTCAATTTAGATACCGATCCATTGGTTCCGGGCAAACCTACTGCATTAACAACCTCTTTTGACTTAATTAGCACCAAACCGGATGTTAAAGCTCATATCAAAATCGATACCAAGGTAATCGTTGATTTAGACAAACAAATTTACGCATTGGAATCACTCAGATTCAATACCGTTGCCAACAGCAGTGGTATGCCATTGCAACGCGCCAACCTGAATCTTAGTGCCGATATAAACGCCAACATGGCCAGGGAAATAATTACCATCAATAATCTTGTCATGGATTTGCAAGCTACAGGCGCCGATCAAAAAATTGACGCCAAGTTAAGCGGTTTGGTCGAAGCTAATCTGGCAACACAACAACATCGTATTACCAATTTAGCCATTACAGGTGATGTCGAAAATGAACAGTTACCTGGCGGCAAAGCCAAGCTAGATGTGAATACTAATATCGTTGCCAACCTGGCTGACGAAACTTTCCAAGCCAGCGATCTGATTATTAAATTGGCAGACTTGACGATGAATGGTCGTCTGCAGGCCGAAAAAATTCTGTCTGACGATCTTGCATTTAACGGTAATGTACAAATCAAACCGTTTAATTTGCGTAAATTAGCCAGCGATCTAAAAATTGAGTTGCCCGAAATGGCGGATACCAGCACTTTGGAGCTGGTTCAATTGAGCAGCGAAATCAGTGGTAGCAAAGACTCCATCAACGCTAAAGACCTACAACTGACCCTCGATCAAAGTCAGGTTGCAGGCCAGTTTGGTATCAGTAATTTTGAAAAACCTGCCTACACATTCAATCTGAGCTTGGATCAAATTGACGCTGATCGCTATTTACCGCCAGTAAAAGAAAAAGAAACCAAGCCCGCGGGTGAAAAGTCTGCAAAAGAAGCAGCTACGCCAGCCACTGCCGCAGCAGCTGGTAGCAGTGATTTTCCGTTAGAAACCTTACGTGATATCAATGCTAAAGGCAGTTTCAAGATTGGCAAACTGAAAGCAAGTGGCATCAGCAGTGAAAACATTGTTATTACTATTGATGCCAAAGATGGATTGATAAAGCTCAGTCCATTATCAGCGGAGTTATATCAGGGAAAGTACCAGGGTAATGTCAACCTTGATGCCCGTGGTGATGCGTTAAAACTTGCTGTGGATGAAAACCTGCAAGGTGTGCAGGCAGGACCATTATTAAAGGATCTTACCGGTAATGACCGTATTTCCGGCACTGCCAATGCAAACGTAAAGCTTAATGGCAGCGGTAAAGACATTGATGCCATTAAACAAAGTCTGGCTGGTAACGGTGCATTTTCATTTACAGATGGTGCATTGAAAGGCATCAACATTGCTGAAGCGATCCGTCAGGCCAAGGCGGTTATTTCCGGTCAACGAGCCACTGAAGCAGCTGGACCAGTTCAAACTGATTTCAGTAGCTTGAAAGGCTCATTTACTGCAAAGGAAGGTATTGTTAACAATCAAGATCTTGAGCTGATGTCCCCATTGCTAAGAGTAACTGGTGCCGGCGATATTGATATTCCAAGAGAAGTTATTGATTATGCCGTCAGAGTTTCTGTAGTTGGTACGGCAGAAGGTCAAGGTGGCAGAGGTCTTGAGGATTTAAGAGGTTTAACCATTCCAGTCAAAATCACTGGCAGCTTTGAAAATCCTCGACCTTCTGTCGATTTAGCATCAGTTTTAAAAGAACAGGCGACCGGTGAAATCAAGGCCAAGGCAGAAGAAAAACTAAAAGAAAAACTTGGTGAAGGTCTCGGTGGTTTATTAGGCGGCAAACTAGGTATCGAATCAAAATCAGCCACTCCAACAGATTCTGGTGCGGAAACGACCGAACAACCAGCTGCTGAAGATCAAACTGCAGAAGAGGCAGACGAATCTGAAGCTAAACCTTCAGCTGAAGATCTACTTAAAGAACGGCTGAAAAAATTATTCTAATTACTACACTTCAGGCCGTGGTCTTGATTGGCCACGGCTTGTTTTTATTTTGACTAATAATACATTCAGTGAGCGTTTACTAGCCTGGTATGACCAATATGGTCGTAAAGATTTACCGTGGCAGAAAAACGCTACGGCTTATCATACCTGGCTATCAGAAGTGATGCTGCAGCAGACTCAGGTATCTACCGTTATCCCTTATTACCAACGTTTCATTGAGCGTTTTCCCGATATTAATGCTCTGGCAAATGCCAATGTTGACGAGGTACTCAGTCTTTGGTCAGGGCTGGGCTATTACGCACGAGGTCGCAATCTGCATAAAGCTGCAGTACAAATGCAGCAATTACATAATGCTAAGGTTCCACAAGATTTTGAGGCATTACTCGATTTACCCGGAATTGGACGCTCGACTGCAGGGGCAATTATGGCACTCGCCTATCATCAACCATTTCCTATTCTGGATGGTAATGTAAAACGTGTGCTGGCCCGCTATGATGCAATCACTATCTGGCCGGGTGAAAAAAAAGCTGAAACCGCTATGTGGCAACGTGCCGAACAATTATTGCCGACTAGTCGTATTGCCAATTATATTCAGGCGCAAATGGATTTAGGTGCCACCTTATGTACCCGCAGCCGTCCAGATTGTAATAGGTGTCCTTTGCAAACTGATTGTCAGGCTTATGCATCAGGTGAACCGACTTTATTTCCGGTACGAAAAGCCAAAAAACAAATACCCTTGCGCCAAACTAATTGGTTTGTATATATCAATAAGGATAGACAGATATTATTAGAACAGCGTCCAGCAAATGGGATCTGGGGAGGTTTATGGAGTTTCCCTGAAGCTGAAACGCCAGAGTTTCCAGAAAGTCATTTGCCGATAAAAAACACGCTATTTGCATCAAAAATGCCTGAAATCAAGCATGTTTTCAGTCATTTTAAATTGACCATACAGCCATTTATTTTCAATGCTGAGCCAAATCACTTCGTTGCTGAGAATAATCAATACATCTGGGTTAAAATAGAACAAGCGTTAACAATGGGCCTACCGGCTCCCGTTAAACAATTAATTGAATTCTTATCATCAACCGAGAGGATGCTATGACACGTACCGTGCATTGTGTAAAACTCAACAAAGAAGCAGAGGCGCTTGATTTTCCGCCTTACCCTGGTGAACTGGGTAAAAAAATCTATGAAAGCGTTTCAAAAGAAGCGTGGCAAATGTGGATAGCCCACCAAACCATGTTGATAAATGAATATCGCTTATCTCTGGCTGACCCAAAATCGCAAGCTTTTTTAAAGACCGAATTGGAGAAATTCTTCTTTGGTGAGGGTTCAGAAAAGCCAGCTGAATTTAAGCCACTTTAGCCTGTGTTAACAGCAAAATCGCGCACTTTGACCGCAAGACTGACTCATTAATCGCAGTTAACTAAATTCTATAAACCGGCTTATTTTGTTCACCAAATCTCAAATAAAGATAATGTATTCAATGGTTAAGCGTTTTTTTGTTCGTTTTAATAGCTATTTCTAATAACAAAAAAATTTTGTTATCTCCAAAATAAATGTGACTTTTTGTTAAATTTTGGGCGTACAATGCGATTAACCCCTTTTTAAGGGGTAGTGTAAGCTGACTTAGGAGTTAAGTTAGCAGAAGATTTAAGATATTGAGGTTGATATGGCAGAGCAAGTTACAGGCACAGTGAAATGGTTCAATGACGCAAAAGGATTCGGCTTTATTGAACGCGCCGATGGTCCAGATGTATTTGTACATCACAGCGCGATTAAATCAGATGGTTTCAGAACTCTGAAAGAAGGCCAATCTGTCACGATGGAAGTGACACAAGGTCAGAAAGGTCCACAAGCGGAAAACGTTGTCCCTAGCTGATAACCAGATCCGATACAGACATGAAAAACCGGTTAAGTAATTAGCCGGTTTTTTTTGCCTATGTTTTGAA
This sequence comes from Methylophaga muralis, assembly GCF_001720165.1. Taxonomy (GTDB): domain Bacteria; phylum Pseudomonadota; class Gammaproteobacteria; order Nitrosococcales; family Methylophagaceae; genus Methylophaga; species Methylophaga muralis. The sequence continues at coordinate 47,386 of NZ_MCRI01000010.1, read as the reverse complement.
TTAATTCAAATGTATAACTTGACGCTAGGCAACTTGCACAGGCAATATCCCACGCCCATAGGAAAGGAATTTCGTTATGTCTTATCGCGATAAATTTAGTGTTGTTTTAGTGACACTTTCACTTGGTTGTCTGACTGCACCAGCCCAAGCTGATTGGAAACAATTCTTAAATGACTTCAGTAAATCTGGAACCGCCATACTGGGGAATCAACAAGGTAGCGATTTAAGCACAGATATGATCGCCAATGGCTTAAAAGAAGCCCTGGAAGTCGGCACAAGAAAAGCAGTTGAGAATGTTAGCCAAGAAGGCGGTTATCTGAATAATCCGCAAATTCGTATTCCACTCCCTCCCCGTGTACAACAAGCAGCTGGTGTTATGCGTCAGATGGGTCTGAATAAAATGGCAGATGACTTTGAGCAAAGTATCAACCGTGCAGCAGAAAAAGCGGCCCCGCAGGCAACATCAATCATGATAGATGCGATTAAAAGCATGACCATCGACGATGCTCGTACCATTTTGAATGGTGAAAATGATGCCGCCACCCGTTTCTTTGAAGATCGCACCCGTACCAAACTCGCCGGTTTATTTGAACCAATCATCGATACTTCTTTGAATGAAGTTGGCGCGACCCGATATTACAATCAACTTGACGATAAAGTCAGCTCATTGCCTGTAGTAGGCCAAGATCTGAATCTCGATTTACCCGATTATGTAACGGGGCAGGCTCTCGATGGCTTATTTGTCATGCTGGCCCAGGAAGAACAAAAAATCCGTAATAATCCCGCCGCCCGTACCTCAGAAATTTTGCAGCAAGTTTTTGGCAGTAAATAGTGTTTTTTGTCTACTAAGCAAAAACACTATGTAATAAAATAATCACAATAAAAATAAGGGAAACAACATGGCAAGAAATCACAACCTGAATCTCGCAAGTCAAGGCACCTCGTTAAAAGCACTTTTTACCGGTTATCTGGTTGTGGTGGCAGTGGGCTATCTAATGGCAATTGTTCAAATCCAGCTTACCCACGGTTTGGCTGATGGCAAATATGGTCTGTCTATTGATGACATTGTCTACAGCTATTACGGTAATAGAAGCAACTCGTTACTTGAAAACAAATTACATGGCTCGATGAAACCGATGGCAACCGATGATGAGCGGGCTAAAATCATTAGCTGGGTTCATGCCGGTGCGACTGAAGAAGCTTATGAAAATGATGGTATCAGACAAATCTTTGATGCCAAATGCATTGTCTGTCATAACGCCGATGCAGGTGGTGCTGTGCCAGATTACTCTGATTTCAAGCAGATTAAAGAACGTGCTGTGGTCGACACTGGAGCGAGTATTGCAGCACTTGCTCGTGTTTCGCATATTCACTTATTCGGTATTGCCTTTATCTTTATGTTTGTCGGCTTGATTTTCAGCTTGGCTTCGGGCGTGCCAAAACCATTAAAAGTCACCGTTATTTCTATGCCATATATCTTCCTGCTGATCGATATCAGTTCATGGTGGTTGACCAAGCTGAATCCTAATTTTGCTTGGTTTGTCATTATCGGCGGTGGAGCAATGGCGTTATCGTTTGCCTTTATGTGGGTGGTATCGATGTACGAAATGTGGATCCTGCCGCGCTATCGTGAAGATAATCGAGATGCCTTACTCGACGAGTAGGCCATAACTGAAAAAGCCGCTGTCTAGTTATCAAGACAGCGGCTTTTTAGTATCTAAAGAAGATAAATATTGCGTTAGTCGTTCTGCAAGGCTTCCAACTTTTCCCATTTTTCAAAAGCAGCTTCCAGCGATTTTTCCAAATCTGTCATCTGCGTTTGCACTTGTTTAATTTTAGTTGCATCCTGCTGATAAAAGTCTGCCGCTGCCATTTTTTCTGTCAATGCAGCAATCTGTTGTTCAAGCTTTTCAATTTCCAGCGGCAAAGCTTTTAGATCCAGCTGTTGCTGATAAGTTAATGATGATTTTTTCTTAGCCGTCTTTGCAGCCGAAGCCGGTTCTAGTTTAGTAGCTGGCTTGTCCTGTTTAGCTGGCTGCTGCCGTTGTGCCAGCCAATCATCATAACCACCAACATACTCACGCACTTGCTGGTCTTCATCAAACACGATGCAACTGGTGACAACATTATTCAGAAAGCTTCGATCATGGCTGACCAGCAACATGGTGCCGGTAAAGCCCAGTAATAAATCTTCCAGCAATTCCAACGTTTCAGCATCAAGATCGTTAGTTGGTTCATCTAAAACCAATAGATTAGCTGGTTGAGTAAATAATTTTGCCAGTAACAACCGATTACGCTCGCCACCAGATAAGACTTTTACCGGTGTTCGGGCGCGTTCTGGTGTAAACAGAAAATCCTGCAAGTAACCAATGATATGTTTACGGCTGCCATTAACTTCAACAAAGTCTCTGCCCTGCCCAACATTGTCAACAACACTGGCTTCCTCATCGAGCTGGCTGCGTAATTGATCAAAATACGCTACCTGCAAATTGGTACCTAAACGTACCGTCCCGGTTTGCGGTTCCGCCCGACCTAATAAAATCGACAGTAAAGTGCTTTTACCACAACCATTCGGTCCAATAATACCAATGCGATCGCCACGCTGAATGAGCGTTGAAAAATCTTTAAATAACTGTCTACCATCAAACTCCTGGCTGATATTTTCAACTTCAACCACTAATTTGCCGCTGCGATCTCCTTCCTGGATCTGCATAGACACATTACCCTGCACTTCACGGCGTTGCCCACGTTCACGACGCAGCTTTTCCAGTGCTCTGACTCGACCTTCATTACGAGTGCGCCGAGCTTTAATACCTTGACGGATCCACACCTCTTCCTGGGCCAGTTTTTTATCAAACAAGGCATTCTGTTCGGCTTCAGCCGCCAGCAAAGCTTCTCTTTTTTGCAAAAAGCTATGGTAATCACCAGGAAAACTTACTAACTGCCCACGATCCAGTTGCACGATACGGGTCGCTAATGCCTGCAAAAAGCTACGATCATGAGTGATGAATAATAAGGTGCCGCCATAGCTTTTCAGAAAACCTTCCAGCCAGGTGATAGAACTAATATCCAAATGGTTAGTCGGTTCATCCAGCAATAAAATATCTGGCTGACGAACCAAAGCCTGAGCCAGTAAAACCCGACGCTTCATCCCACCAGACAGACTGGCAAATTCCACATCCGCATCCAGAGACAGGCGCGAAATTACTGTTTCGACTTGCTGCTCAAGACTCCAACCATCAACTGCTTCGAGTTTATGTTGTGCTTTTTCCAGCTTGTTAAGAATTTGTTCACTGCTATCGTGTTGCAGTTGCTGAACAATATGATGATATTCCACCAGCAATGGGGCAACCTCACCCAGTCCTGCTGCCACCACATCGAATACACTGCCACCGGTACCAGCCGGAACTTCCTGTTCCAGACGGGCAATTTTCAACTCTTGCAGTCCCACCATTTCACCGCTATCAGGTGTAATTTCGCCAGCAATGACTTTCATCAAGGTTGATTTACCAGCTCCGTTACGGCCCACCAGACACACCCTTTCGCCTTTATCGAGCTGGAAGTCGACTTTATCAAGTAAATTGGGACCGCCATAACTGACGGACAGCTGTTTTAAAGACAATAATGCCACGGGTTAAACCTCTGCAGTTTCTGCGTTTTCGAGTATTTCACTGGCTTCTAGCCAGTCCATTTCAGCCTGTTCCACTGCCGCCTTGGTTGCGGCTTGTTCTTGTAACACAGCTTTGAGTTTTTCTTTATTAGTCGCTTCATACATCGTTGTATCAGCGAGTTGTAATTCTATTTTGGCAAGTTCAGCATTCAGTTTGTCGAGCGTCTGTTCTGCTTTTTTGACCTGATTGCGCAGCGGCTGTAATTTCTGCCGTTGCTGGGCTGCTGCTTGGCGATCCAGCTTTTTGGTATTGTTGGCAGTAGCTGCTTTATCACTGCTGTTACTGATGGTATCCCGTCCAAGACGTAATTGGCGGTAGTCATCCAAATCACCTTCGAACGCGCTGGCTTTACCATCGGCCACCAGCCATAAGTCATCAGTAACATTGCGCAGAAAATACCGGTCATGTGAAACCACCACTAAGGCGCCTTCGTATTCCTGTAGTGCCATCGTCAATGCCTGACGCATTTCCAAATCAAGATGATTGGTTGGCTCATCAAGCAGTAACAATGCTGGACGTTGATAAACTAATAATGCCAGCACTAAACGCGCTTTTTCACCACCGGAAAATGGTGCAACGGGTTCTAATGCAGTATCACCATTAAAACCGAAACCACCGAGAAAGTTACGGCAATCCTGTTCAGTCGCCAGCGGATCCAGTCGCTGCAAATGCTTTAATGCACTGTCATCGGGGCGTAATTGTTCCAGTTGATGCTGGGCAAAATAACCAATAACAATATCTTTACCTTCCCGGCGTTTGCCGCTGAGCGGTTCCAGTTCGCCGGCTATCAGTTTGATTAATGTCGATTTACCGGCACCGTTAGGGCCTAACAAACCAATACGATCGCCCGGTGCAAGGTGTAATTTAATGTTATCGATTAACGGTGTTTGCTGATAACCCACACTGGCTTTATCCAACGCTAAAATTGGCGTGGTTAAACGGCGCGGCTCAAAAAAACGAAAATGAAATGGTGAATCAACATGGGCCGGAGCAATCTTTTCCATGCGTTCCAGCGCTTTAATACGACTTTGTGCTTGTTTGGCTTTGGTGGCTTTGGCTTTAAAGCGATTCACAAAGTCACGGATATGCGCGATTTCAGATTGTTGTTTCTGATAAGCAGATTGCTGATTGGCCAGATGCTCGGCACGGGCTATTTCAAAATCCGAATAATTACCGGTATATAGTTTAACCCGTTGTTGTTCGATATGAGCGATATGAGTAACCACGCGATCCAGAAATTCGCGGTCATGCGAAATCACCAGCAAAGTACCGGCATAACTGCGCAGCCACTCTTCCAGCCAATATACCGCTTCAAGATCCAGGTGATTGGTCGGTTCATCCAGCAGCAATAAATCACTGCGACACATCAATGCCTGAGCAAGATTTAGCCGCATACGCCAACCACCGGAAAAGGTTCTGACCGCATTTTCCTGCTGATCAGCACTGAATCCCAACCCATGCAGTAATTTTGCCGCCCGGTACGTGCGGTGTAGCCATCAATCAGTCCCAATTGATCATGCAGCTGAGTTTGCAAATGCCCATCTTCATTTTTCTCAGCCTGCAGCAACTGGGTTAATAACTGACTAAGCTCAGCATCGCCTTGCAGTACATAGTCGATCGCTGATGTATCAACCGCCGGGGTTTCCTGAGCGACATGCGCAATTACCCAGGATTCGGGCAATGTCAGATCACCACTGTCGGCATGGATTTCGTTACGAATCATCGCAAATAAGCTGGATTTTCCCGTGCCATTGGCACCGGTCAAACCGATACGTTGTCCCGGATGAATCACCAGATTGGCAGCTTCAAACAATAAACGGGGTCCGCGACGTAAAGAAAGTTGGCTAAGATTTATCATGGCGCGAATTGTATCAAGCCTGCCTATCGACTGTATTGAAGAAATATGACTGTTAGATAAATGACTGCAAAAAATTAAACCGATACCGGCAATTGCCAATCAATGGGAGTTTGCCCGTGTTGCTGTAAATAGGTATTGGCCTGGCTGAAATGTTTACAGCCTAAAACCCACGATGAGCGGATAAGGGTGATGGGTGCGGCGCTTTCAAAACCAGATGTCGCTGACTATCGATAGCGAGGCCTTTTTTTTGCGCATAACTGCCCCACAGCATAAACACTACATTTTCACGGCGCTGATTTACTAGGGCGATTACCTTATCAGTAAACTGTTCCCAGCCTTTTCCCTGATGCGCATTGGCCTGCCCGTGCTCTACCGTTAATACGGCATTGAGTAATAAAACACCTTGTTTTGCCCAGGCTTCAAGATAACCATGCTTTGGTGGAGTAATACTCAGATCATTATTCAGTTCTTTGTAAATATTCATCAGCGAAGGTGGAATGGCTACACCCGGCTTTACTGAAAAACACAAACCATGTGCTTGCCCAGGCTGGTGATAAGGATCCTGGCCGATAATCACAACTTTGACTTGTGATAGAGGCGTAGTTTCCAAGGCATGAAACCAATCAGCTGAATGAGGATAAACTATCTTGTGTTGCGCTTTTTGCTGCTGCAAAAAAGTCTTCAATTGCAACATATAAGGTTGTTCAAATTCCCCGCCAAGTAACGCTTGCCATTCAGGCGCTTTCTGCAAAGCCATTATCACTTCCCCGTAGTTAAATTCACATCATACTAATTTTGATTTTTTCACTCAGCCTTGCAACTCAGGTATACGGCGACCAGTCAGATAATGCCGGCTGAAAATATTTAATATTTCAAACTTTCAGGCCGATAGACAAGTTAATAAGTTACTGTTACTTTCAGTGGATACCATTTGCAGTCATTCAAATGTTTGTCGCAATAGTATCTATTCACAAGGAATCGCGATGGATAATAACGCCAATGTATTAATCGTAGATGATGTCCCTGACAATATTCAGGTCGCGATGAATTTTTTAAAAGAAGAGCCTTATAACCTCTCTTTTGCGACCAGAGGACAGGAAGCTCTCGCACTGATGCGAACTCACGATTATGACCTGATCCTGCTGGATATCATGATGCCCGAAATGGACGGTTATGAAGTATGTCGACGAATCAAAGCAGAACCAAGATTGCAGGATATTCCGATTATCTTTGTCACAGCCAAGGTCGATGTTGACTCGATAACTCAAGGCTTCCAAACCGGCGCAGTAGATTATCTTTGTAAACCTTTTCATGCCGAAGAGTTACTCGCCAGAGTCAATACCCATCTCACCTTATATCGCGCTAAAAAACTTCTTCAACAAAATAATCTTTCACTCCAGCATAAATATGAACAAAACCAGCAACGGCTGCTAACCGAGCTTGAACAAAACCAGCTGGAAATGATTTATGTGTTAACTGAGTTGATGGAATCCACTTCTGACGAAACTGGCAAACATATTCGTCGGGTAGCAGAGTGTTGCAGATTATTGGCTTTGTACCATGAAAGCCTGACCGATGAAGATGCCGACATTCTGTTTCATGCCGCGCCAATGCATGATATCGGCAAAATCACCATTCCCCATTCCATCTTGCATAAACCCGGCAAACTCACTGAAGATGAATTTGCCATCATGAAAACTCACACCACCCGAGCCTATAAAATCCTCAACAACTCAAAACGCAAATACACCAAAGCGGCAGCAATCATCGCGTATCAACATCATGAAAAATGGGATGGAACAGGTTATCCACAAGGATTGAAGGGCCAGGATATTCACATCTATGGTCGTATCGTGGGTTTGATTGATGTGTTTGATGCTTTGATGCATAAGCGGGTGTATAAAGAAGCATGGACGCTGGAAGCGACAGTGGATTACATTAAAAAACATAGCAGTAGTCAATTTGATCCTTATTTGGTGAATATATTGATGGAACATATTGATGAATTTGTTGCCATTGCCAATCAAAACTAACTGGCTGTTTTTTATTGTTCTGTTGTGCATCAGTTGCCGGCTGTCGGCGTTGACGTTTACGGAAGAAGAGCAGGCATGGATCGACAATAACCCAGAAGTTTTATTAGGTGCAGATTACAGCTGGGCTCCCTATGATTTTCTCAATGAGAATAATGAACATGACGGTATTGCTGCTGATGTTTTAAAGCTAGTCAGTGAAAAAAGTGGTTTAAAAATTGTGGTTGAACCCGATATCTGGGCGAACACAATGCAAAAAATGCGTAATGGCGAGTTAATGGGCCTTAGCTGCGCGGCAGCCAACGCAGAACGTGAGGAATTTCTGTTATTCAGCAAACCATACGTCAGCATGTCTCTAGGAATTATTGTCCAGCAACATCGGGATGATATTAAGTCCATCGAAGATTTAGCTGGCCTGACCTTGGCCGTCAATGAAGATTCTTATCTACATAACTGGCTGAAAGTCCATTATCCTGACCTGGATTTGCTACTAACGGACTCTAATGACGATTCGCTAGAGGCTGTGTCTTTTTCAAAAGCAGATGCCTATATCGGTAATATCGCGGTCCTTAGTAACGTTATTAAACAACGCTATCTTTCTAACCTGAAAGTAGCCGCCAAAGTGCCGGGAGTGACAACGGATACGTCAGTTGCTATTGATAAACGTTATCCGCTTTTGCACAGCATTATAGAAAAATCCCTAGCAGCAATTACGGCTGCAGAAAAACAGCAAATCATTGATAAGTGGTATGCCATAGTCACTGACAACTCCGGGTTTGAGGTATTACCTGGCGAACAAAGCGGCTTGATTTAACCGATAAAGAACAGCAATGGATAAAAGATAATCCAGTGATAAAAATAGGGGTTGACCCTTATTGGCCACCGTTTGATTTTATTGATAAAAATGCTGTTCACAGTGGAATCAGTGCTGATTATGTACAGCTGATCAGCAAAAAGACTGGCCTGCAATTCCAGCTTGAAACCTACGCTGACTGGCAATCCGTCATCAGAGCAGCTCAGTTACGGCAGGTTGATTTGCTCCCAGCACTCTCACGCAATACCTATCGCGAAACATTTCTGGATATGTCGATCCCCTATCTCGACTATCCCCTTGCCATTGCGACCACCAAATTCGGTCATCTTACTAATCTGAACCAGCTAAGTAATAAACCTGTCGGTGTGGTTAAGGGCTACTTTGCTGAATCCATTTTATTGGCCCATTATCCGGAAATTAACATCGTCTACGTTCCCTCGGTTCGAGAGGGTTTAACGATGTTAGCCGCTGAAGAGATTGATGCCTATTTCGATATCATTGCGACCATCACCTACAACGCTAGTCAAATTGGTTTGACCCACCTCAATACGAGTATTGTTGACGAGTTTTCATCTGCATTACATATGGGTATCACTAAAGAGCAACCAGAGTTACTATCAATCATTAACAAAGCCCTGGCTGCGATCACAGCTGAAGAAAAACGGGTTATAGATCAACGCTGGATGTCCATTGCTACTTTCGATCGCACTAATTACACCTTACTGATTCAAGTCGCTGCTATTTTATTACTTATTCTGTTGGCCAGTATTTACTGGAATAGACGATTAAGTATTGAAGTCGATAAACGGCTTATTTCCGAACAACAACTTCGCGACAGTGAAGCACAGCTTTTACACCTGATTAACGTAATGCCGATGAGTCTGATGGTAACTTCAGCAGTTGATGGCAGTATTTTATTGGCCAATGAACACTGTTATGAAGAATTAGGTTTTACCCCAGAGCAACAAGAGAAGATTAAAGTTCAAGAGTTTTATGCGGATCTAGGGCAACGTCAAGGTGTGTTGGAAAAACTTAGCAAAGAGGGAGAAATTATTGGCAAACTGGTCAAAATTAAAACTAAAAATGGTCAAATCATTCAAGGACTGTTCTCGATAATATCAATTCAATATCAAGGTAAACCAGCCTTTCTCGGCTTTTATCTCAACATGCAAGAACGAATCGCTCTCGAAAACTCACTAAAGGAAGCGAAAACTCACGCTGAGGCAGCAAACTTGGCTAAATCGCAGTTTCTCGCCAATATGAGCCATGAAATTCGTACCCCGATGAATGCGATTCTAGGATTTACCGAATTACTGGACGAGCAAATCACCGAACCGCGTCTCAAAGCTTTTATTAAAACCATTCGCGGAGCTGGCAATACTCTATTGCTGCTGATAAACGATATTCTTGATTTATCGAAAATCGAAGCTGGCAAACTCCAGCTGAATAAAACTGCCACTGATCCACATCAGCTGTTTGATGAAATCGCCAATATGTTTGTGTTGCAAATCCGTAATAAGGATTTAACGCTGCACTTAGATATCGATCCGAACCTACCCCACGGCTTGCTGCTGGATGCTACACGTTTGAGACAAGTGCTGTTCAACCTCATCAGTAATGCAGTGAAATTTACCGATGTTGGTCATGTGCGTATTCACGTTCATGCCGATAACGTTGATGATCATTTAAGCAAGCTTGATTTACATATTCTGGTCGAAGATACCGGTATTGGTATTCCCGAAGCTGAAGTCGAACATATTTTCGAAATCTTCGCTCAGCAATCCGGCCAGGATGTTCGCAAATATGGTGGAACCGGCCTTGGTTTATCAATCACCCGTCGTTTGATAGAAATGATGGGGGGACAAATTCATCTGCACAGTAAAAGTGGTGAAGGCTCTGTGTTTACCATTGATTTGCCCGGGATTGATATCGCAGCAATAGCCAGCGATAAACTTCGCCAACAGGCGTTAGCATTTGATGCCAGCCGAATACGTTTTGAGCCGGCCCATATGTTGATCGTGGATGATGTTAATCATAATCGGGAGTTAATTCGCCAACATTTTATCAACAGTAATATTCAAACCAGTGAAGCCGAAAATGGTCAGCTAGCGGTTGATTTTGTCAAAAACAATACGTTAGATCTGGTGTTGATGGATATTCGTATGCCAGTAATGGATGGCTATGAAGCTGCCAAACAAATCAAGCTGATTAAACCTGATTTACCTATAATCGCGTTGACTGCCTCGGTAATGAAAGATGCTTACGAACAGGATAAATTGCAACATTTTGATGCTTACTTACGCAAACCAGTGCTTCGCAATGAGCTATTTCATGCGTTAAGTGTGTTTTTGGGCTATCAAACCATTGAAATTCAAGCTACGAAGGTTGTTCAAGAAGATTGGTCACAACTCGATAAACAGCAACTTTTATCGATCTTTAATCACTTTCAAACTGACATTGACGAAATTTGGCAAAAAGCCAGCCAAAGCAATAGCATGACGGATATTAAATCCTTTGCTCATGCCATAGCCAAACTTGCTACTGAATATCAAATTGATACTTTGGATCGTTATGCCAGCCAGTTACTGGAACGTATTGATGCATTTGATATTGAAGGCATGAAAATATTACTAAAACAATTTGCCTCGTTAAGAAGTAATCTTCAACAAATTATTCGTGCTGTTTAGCCAGAAAGGCTTAAGCCGATATGATTTGTTTGCCGCTTTTTTATACAATGCCACCACCCTGTAATTGAGATGAGCTAGATGAATTCCGATTTAAAAACGGATGCACAGTGGCGTCAACAACTTAACGATGAACAATATCGCATTACCCGACAGGCTGGCACCGAACCCGCTTTTTCCGGAGAGTATGTCGATCATGATGAAGCGGGTCATTATCACTGCATCTGTTGTGGGCAAGCCTTATTTGCTTCAGACGATAAATTTAATGCCGGTTGCGGCTGGCCAAGTTTCTCCTCACAACTCGAACATGGTGTGGTCACTCATCATCCGGATTACAGTCACAATATGGACCGGACCGAAGTCCGTTGCCAACAATGCGATGCGCATTTAGGACATGTATTTGACGATGGTCCAGCCCCCACGGGCCTGCGCTATTGTATTAATTCGGTTGCTCTCGATTTTCATGACAAAGACTGAATGGACGTTGTATATCATTGAGGCAGCCAACGGTCATCTTTATACCGGTATTACCACTGATTTAGAGCGGCGCTTAAAACAACATCAGAATCATAATGGTGGTGCTCGCTTCTTTCACACCAGTCAGGCTCAAAGAGTCGTTTATCATGAACAACACCCTGATCGTAGCAGTGCCAGCCGTCGCGAAGCGGCAATCAAAAAACTCAGCAGACAACAAAAACTGAACCTTATCGGTAAACCATCAGACCATGTATAATGGCGCGCTTTTTCAGCACGTCTGAATTTCTCCTTTAGATACAGGATTTTAACTTTGTTAAGCACTGCTAACATCACCATGCAATTTGGGGCCAAACCCCTGTTCGAAAATGTCTCGGTAAAATTCGGTGGAGGCAATCGTTACGGTCTGATCGGCGCCAACGGCTGTGGTAAATCAACTTTCATGAAAATTCTGGCCGGCGTCCAGGAGCCCACCTCCGGTAATGTGAGTTACGATCCCAACGAATCTTATGCGGTATTAAAGCAGGATCAGTTCGCTTACGAAGATCAGCGCGTCATTGATGTGGTTATTATGGGCAAACCTGACTTGTGGGAAGTGCACAAGGAGCGGGATCGGATTTATAACCTGCCGGAAATGAGTGAAGAAGATGGCCTGAAAGTCGCCGATCTGGAAGCTGAATACGCTGAGATGGATGGCTACACTGCTGAATCCAGAGCCGGAGAATTACTATTAGGTGTCGGCATACCCGTCGAACAGCATTATGGCCCGATGAGCGAAATCGCTCCTGGTTGGAAACTGCGTATTCTATTGGCTCAGGTACTTTTTGCTGATCCCGATATCATGTTGCTCGATGAGCCAACCAACCATTTGGATATCAATACCATTCGCTGGTTGGAAGATGTCTTAAGTCAGCGTAACAGCACCATGATCATCATTTCGCATGATCGCCATTTCCTCAATCGTATCTGTACCCATATGGCTGATATGGATTACGGCGAATTGCGGATTTATCCGGGTAATTATGATGAATACATGATTGCCTCAACTCAGGCTCGTGAACGTCTGCAATCTGACAATGCGAAGAAAAAAGCGCAGATCAAAGAGCTGCAGGAATTCGTATCACGATTCTCAGCTAATGCTTCGAAGGCAAAACAGGCAACTTCGCGTCAAAAACAAATGGAAAAAATTCAGCTGGATGACATTAAACCTTCCAGTCGGGTAAATCCTTTTATTCGTTTTAACCAGGAAAAGAAACTGTTCCGTAATGCATTGGAAGTCAGCAAGCTAACACAAGGCTACGATAACGAAAAACCGCTGTTTGAAAATTTCAGTTTTATGGCTGAAGTCGGTGAAAAGATTGCCGTGATTGGTCCTAACGGAATTGGTAAAACCACCTTTGTGAAAACCTTGGTCGGTGAACTGGCGCCAAAATCTGGCAACGTCAAATGGTCTGAAAACGTAAATATCGGTTATTACGCTCAGGATCATGATCATCTGTTTAAAAATGATATGACTTTGTTTGAATGGATGTCGCAATGGGGCAGCCCTGAAGATGATGAACAGGTTATTCGTGGCACGTTGGGTCGACTGCTGTTTTCTGGCCACCTGATCGATAAAAAAGTGAATGTACTGTCCGGTGGTGAAAAAGGCCGCATGTTATTTGGCAAATTGATTTTGCAAAAACCCAATATTCTGGTGATGGATGAACCGACCAACCACATGGACATGGAATCTATTGAGTCACTTAATCTGGCATTGGAAAACTATGAAGGCACTTTGATTTTCGTTTCGCATGACCGCGAATTCGTATCATCATTAGCGACCCGTGTATTTGATATGGAAAATGAAGGCATTACTGACTTTACCGGTACTTACGATGAGTACCTCAGAAGCCTTGGCATTAATAACTAAAGCTGATTAATCGATCAGGCCAATGTGATTTTTCAGCGCGTTGGCCTGCTTCCATCACTTTTGTTTGCGTGCTATGTTGAAATCCCAATAACGTAGTTGAGGATTTACAGCATGTTAAACCGTCATACGCTTAATTTATCTGCTCTGTTGGCAATGTTTTTAGCTTTTGCATTGCTGGCGCTTCCTAGTCACTCCTTTGCCGCATCTGCCTCCGAGATTGATATTAAAGTTGATGAAGCTCTGAAACGCTTCCAGACAGAAGTCTCCGGTGGTGATCGCTTCCTTGAAAAAGCTACCGGTGTTTTGGTTTTTCCGGATGTGATTAAAGCCGGATTTGGTATCGGCGGCGAATACGGTGAAGGTGCGTTACGCATTGGTGGCAGCACCGTGGACTACTACAACACTGCTGGAGCATCCATTGGCTTTCAATTAGGCGCTCAGCAAAAAACCGTCATCCTGGTGTTTATGACCGATGAGGCTTTACAACAATTTCGTAATAGTGATGGCTGGAAAGCAGGAGTTGATGGTTCGGTCGCGGTGGTTGAATGGGGCGTAGGTGAAGATATTAATACGACAAATATTCAAGACCCTATTGTGGGGTTTGTCTTCAGCAATAAAGGCCTGATGTATAACTTGACGCTCGAAGGCGCCAAGTTCACCAAACTAAATAAATAGAATTAGTCTTCTATACGAAATCCTAATTTGATAGTGACTTGCCAGTAACGGACACCGCCGTTTTCGATATAGCCGCGGGTGTCCGTTACTTCAAACCAATGCAGGTTTTTAACGGTTTCAGCAGCTTTGGCAATCGCATTTTCAATGGCTTTATCTGAACTCTCGGCTGAGCTGCCAGTGATTTCAATATGTTTATAAACATGTTCAGTCATAATATTTCCTTGTTATTTCCGTAAATAGATAAACCAGTAAAACAGGCCTACAAAGATACTGCCACCCAGCATATTGCCCAATGTCACCGGGATCAAGTTATGCCAGAAAAATCCGCCAATAGTCAGTTGTTCCGATACCATCATCGTGGTGGCAATTTCCGTTTGTGCCAATAAGCCTGCAGGGATAAAAAACATATTGGCTACACTGTGCTCGAACCCCAAGGCAACAAATGCTGTAATAGGAAATATTACTGCCAGCACCTTATCGGTGACACTGCGCCCCGCCATACACAACCAGACAGCAAGGCACACCAGAATATTGCACAATACGCCTCGAGTGAACGCTTCCATCCAGCTCAGGTTCACTTTACTGTCAGCAATTGCCACCACTTTCTGTCCAAGAGCCCCATCCCCCTGCCACCATAAACCACTTAAATACATCAACAGCAAAATCCCCAAAGCACCAATAAAATTACCCACATAAACAATTAACCAGTTATGAATCAATTGCCTGAGGCTGATTAGCCCATCAATGCACGCCATCACCAATAAATTATTACCGGTAAATAATTCTGCCCCGGCAACTACCACCAGAATCAAACCAAGGCAAAATGCCAGACCACCAATTAATCGCATCAAACCTGCTGGCATATTGCCAACGTCATAGGTCACAAGCGTAAAGAAAGCCGCCCCCAGCGCGATAAAGGCTCCGGCTAATAATGAAAGAGCAAATACTCTTAATGGATCAACCGTGCATTTACTCATGCTGGTTTTTTCTAGGCGGCGAGCAATTTCTGCAGGGGTATATGCATCTACTGAAAATGGATCCATAGGTATTTTCTCGATATTGAAAAATAAGTTAGCTGATAATCACATACCTGGGTGTACAGCACCATGCCCATCGAAATAAATGAATGATTTTGCTATCTTTTCATAGAGCGGGCACGTATAATTGCACGCTCGCAAATGTCACTTTTACAGCTTTGTTTCCAAAGCTGCCCATCACAGGTTATTCAATGTCCACACCAGAAAACGATACAACACCCTCATTCGCTGAGTTAGGGTTAGCCGCTCCAATTTTACAAGCCGTACAACAACTCGGTTATGAAACACCATCGCCAATTCAGGCGCAAAGTATCCCGCCGTTACTGGCTGGTAGAGACTTACTGGGTCAAGCCCAAACCGGCACCGGTAAAACCGCAGCCTTTGCCTTACCGCTGTTAAGCCGTTTGGATCTAAAAAACAAAGCCACCCAAATGTTGGTATTAGCACCAACCCGTGAGTTGGCGATCCAGGTTTCTGAAGCGATTCAAAGTTACGCTCGTCACCTGAAAGATTTCCATATTCTGCCTATTTATGGCGGTCAAAGCATGGGTATCCAATTACGTTCATTACAACGTAAACCACAAGTCGTGGTTGGTACGCCTGGTCGTATTCTGGATCACATCCGTCGCGGTACATTGAAGCTGGATAAACTTGAAGCATTAGTGCTTGATGAAGCTGATGAAATGCTGCGTATGGGTTTTATTGATGATGTCGAAACCATCCTCAAAGAAACCCCTGAAAACCGCCAGGTAGCGTTATTTTCAGCAACCATGCCCGGCCCTATTCACCGTGTCGCACAGAAATATCTGAAAGATCCGGTAGATGTTCGTATTCAATCCAAAACGTCAACTGTTACCACCATTAACCAGCGTTATTGGCAAGTGACCGGCATGCACAAACTGGATGCCTTAACCCGTATTCTGGAAGTCGAAGACTTTGATGGCATGATCATTTTCGTGCGCACCAAAAATGCCACGGTAGAATTGGCTGAAAAACTTGAAGCTCGTGGTTATTCCGCTTCTGCGATAAATGGCGATATGAATCAGGCGCTGCGTGAAAAAACCATCGAACGCATGAAAAAAGGCAGTATCGATATTCTGATTGCTACCGACGTCGCTGCACGAGGTCTGGATATTGAACGCATGAGCCACGTGGTCAACTACGATATTCCTTACGATACTGAATCTTATGTACATCGCATCGGCCGAACCGGCCGTGCTGGTCGTAAAGGTGAAGCTATTCTGTTTGTCTCTCCTCGCGAAACCCGTATGTTGAGTGCAATTGAAAAGGCCACACGCCAAGTCATTACTAAAATGCAATTACCAAGCAGCGAAGATATTGCTGATCGCCGTGTATTGCAATTTATGGAACAACTCAGTGAAACCATTGAGTCGCAAGAATTGGCGTATTTCGAAACATTGATCAGTCAGTACCAAAAAGAACATGATGCCGATCCGATTGCCATCGCCGCCGCGTTAGCATTTTTAGTACAAAAAGATCGTCCATTGAAACCAGTCAAGCATGTTACCGAACGTCCAGCTCGTGAAGATCGTGAACGCGCACCACGCCAAGAGCGTGATCGTAGTGAACGGCCAGCTCGTGGCAGTCGTGATGAACGTCCACCACGTGAGAAACGTCCAGCTCGTCAACATCCGAATGAACCGGATATGGATACTTACCGCGTTGAAGTGGGTCGTGCAGATAAAATTGAGCCACGTAATCTGGTTGGTGCAATTGCCAATGAATCGGGTATCGAAAGTCAGTTTATCGGTCGTATTACCATCAATGAAGATCACAGTCTGATTGACCTGCCACAAGGCATGCCAAAAGATATGTTCCAGCAATTACGTAAGATTTGGGTCAACAGTAAGCAGCTGAACATGAGTCTGGCAACAGATGAAGCAGTAGCAGAAAGTGCTGCAGATCGTCCATCACGTCGTAACTTCAGCAAAGATCGTAAAGATGGTCCAAAAAGTAAACCAGCCAAGAAGTTTAAGAAAAGCTAAGAAATAAGTTTTTTCATTACTAAAAAGTCACTGCTAGCAGTGACTTTTTTGAGCATGCCACAATAGCGTCCATGCTCAATATCATCTGGATTGCCTTTTTTCTGATCGCCTTTGCGGTAGCTTTATTTAAGCTGCTTGTATTGGGCGACAGTGAAATCTTCAGCCAGATCATGCAGGCAATGTTTGCCCTCTCCAAAACCGCTTTCGAAATTGCTATCGGCCTGACCGGCATTCTCGCGCTGTGGTTAGGCATTATGAAAATTGGTGAGCGTAGCGGATTTGTTGAACTCTTAACTCGTGGCCTATCTCCCCTGTTTACCCGCTTGATGCCTGAAGTACCCAAAAATCACCCAGCGCTCGGGGCGATGGTGATGAATATCTCAGCCAATGCTTTGGGATTGGACAATGCCGCAACTCCACTTGGCATAAAAGCGATACAGGAATTGCAGAAGCTTAATCCCTTAAAAGATACCGCCAGTAATGCACAGATTTTGTTTCTGGTGATTAATACCTCTGCCGTCACGTTATTCCCAGTTACTATTTTTACTTACCGTGCTCAGATGGGCGCTGCCAATCCGACAGATGTTTTTATTCCATTATTAATCGCTACCTATTTTTCAACTTTGATCGGCTTGATTACGGTAGCTGCGGTACAAAAAATCAATCTGCTGGATAAAGTTGTGTTGATGTACCTGGGTGGATTCAGTGCTTTTGTATTTGGTTTACTGGCTTATTTTGCCAGTCTGGAACAACAACAAATGCTGGTTCAATCAGCGGTAATCAGTAATGTGGTGATTTTTTCACTGGTGATTGCTTTTATCGTCGCTGCAGCCTGGCAACGGGTAAGTGCCTATGAGGCCTTTATTGAGGGAGCCAAAGAAGGCTTTTCAACCGCAGTAATGATTATTCCTTATCTGGTTGCCATGCTGGTCGCTATCGGTGTTTTCCGAGCCAGTGGCGCGCTTGAATTGCTTGCTGATGGTGTGCGTGCAGTAGTATTGGCAATTGGACTGGATGACAGATTTGTCGATGCTTTGCCAACGGCGCTAATGAAACCGTTTAGCGGCAGCGGCGCACGCGCCATGATGATCGATACCATGGAAGTACATGGTGCCGATTCGTTTGCCGGTCGACTTGCTTCTATTGTTCAGGGCAGCACCGAAACGACTTTTTATGTGTTGGCGGTGTATTTCGGTGCGGTAGGCATTAAGAAAATTCGTCATGCTATTGCTTGCGGTCTGGCAGCAGATGTCGCAGGTATCACCGCAGCGATTATTATCGCCTATTGGTTTTTTGGTTAATTCATAACTACAACAAAACTTGTCTATTCAAAGCTCAAAATAAACCTTCAGTAAACTACAAATTCTGCTACATTTTATCGCCCGTTCAAGGGCTTAGTCAGGTTATGCCGTTACAGCTAAGGTCACTTATTCTTCTGGAGAATCGCTTTTTTGAACGCTCAGTCTGTTGTTGATTTTGCTGTGTTCGATCTTATTGCCGATGCGCTGACTACCCAAGGTTATTGCATCCTACCTCAATTATTGCCACCCGCTTTAACCCATGATCTATATCGTCGGGTTGCCCGTCTGGATGAACATAATGATTTAGAACGGGCTGGCATTGGCCGAGAACAAAAGCATCAGTTAAATGAAAATATCCGTAGCGATGAAACCCGCTGGCTGGATTCGGAAAATAATGTTGATCAGGCTTATCTCAACCATATGTCCGATTTTCGTCTGGCAATGAATCAACGGTTGTTTTTAGGCTTGTTTGATTATGAAGCGCATTATGCACATTACCCCAGCGGCGCGTTCTATAAACGCCATGTAGATGCATTTAAAGGTCAATCCAGTCGGATTTTAACCACGGTGATGTATTTAAATCCTTTCTGGCAGACTCAGGATGGCGGTCAATTACAGATCTATGATCTTAATGATGATAGTCTGATTACCTCTGTCGAACCTGAAATGGGCACTTTTGTGGTTTTTTTAAGTGAGCAATTTCCACACGAAGTCTTACCGGCCAAACGTGATCGCTACAGCATCGCAGGATGGTTTCGGGTTCATGATCCGCTACAGGCACCAATGATATGAATACAAACTTTGAGATTCTGGAATTAGGCCAAAGTGATTTACGTCGCGTCGCTCTACCAGTCACCGATATAAATGATGTGGTTTTACAACAGAACATTGATGATTTGATCGTGTTTGTACAGCAACGCGGTGGCATGGGCATTGCAGCCACCCAAGTCGGCATTAACCAACGCTTTTTTATTATGTCGAGTCATCCCAATGAACGTTATCCCTATGCACCGGATATGCCTGCAACCTGTGTAATTAATCCGGAAATTATTTGGCATTCCGCTGCGGTGGAAAAAGACTGGGAAGGTTGTTTGAGTGTCCCCGGATTACGTGCCTTGGTTCCACGTTATCAGCAAATTGAAGTCCGTTACAGCCTACGTGATGGTACCCAAATACAAGTAAAATATGATGATTTCATGGCCAGACTGTTTCAGCATGAACTGGATCATTTGGATGGAAAGGTATTTGTTGATCGGGTGGAATCGACAATGGATATGATGACCGAATCAAGCTGGCGGTCGATGCTGGCGGAAAAAGCCCGGAGCAATGCTAAGTAATGGCACAACAATTTGATAGCTTATCTGATCGCTTAATTGAGTTTATTCTCCAACAGCATCTGTTTTTCGTGGCAACGGCAACGGCTGACAGTCGAGTTAACGTTTCACCCAAAGGCATGGACTCACTACGGGTGTTAAATAGTAATCGGGTGATCTGGTTGAATGTGACTGGTAGCGGCAACGAAACCGCTGCACATATAGAAAAAAATCCACGGATGACTTTGATGTTTTGTGCTTTTGAAGGCAAACCTTTAATTTTGAGACTCTACGGCCAGGCTCGAGCGGTTCATCATAAGGATCCTGAGTGGCAATCACTTTATGGTTTATTTGACGCATTGCCCGGTGCCAGACAGATATTTATTTTGGATATTGATTTGGTACAAACCTCTTGCGGCATGGCTGTTCCCTATTTGGATTATGTCGGTGAACGCGAACTACTGAATAACTGGGCTGAGCGCAAAGGGGAGATAGGTATTAAAGACTATTGGCGCGAAAAAAATCAGTTCACGGTGGATGGACTGGAAACCGAAATTGTCACAAAGAATATTTAGCCTTTTTCGACTTACTATTGGCCAAACATTTCACCCACCGCTTTTGCCAAAGTTTCCGAACGCTTTGGATTACGCAAAACCTGCATAATCGGTTGACGCATACCTGGAATAAATAACAAATCAGCTAATAACTGACTAAAGCCTGGTTGCCCAGCGTCATTATGAGCAAGTTGCTCAAGATACAATTCACAGATGGGTGGTTTGGCCAACGTAAGCCAAATACGACCACTAATGATAGCCAACACTTCAATTTCACGACTGCAGCGATGTTTCAGCACCTGCGTAACCATACGTTCCACTAATCCACGTGCCGGGCTATTGGACGCAGCCCGTAAACAGGAAATGATTTTGACCGTATCCGGCTGTTTTTCCTGCAACTGAATATCGACCTGTTGCGCCAATACTTCTACCACACCCGCTGCCGGACTGGCATGTTCCAGCAATACACAAAGGTTATGAAATGGTTCTTGCGGTAGCTTCGGCAATAGTTGAATCAACCCCAAAGTACCTTCATTGGTATCTAAACGAATGGCAAAATCGGCAAGACCTTGCATTGCCAGTCCCGGCCATTTATCCAATGACAGATCACCTGTGAAATAACGGTAAGCAGAGTCGTAATATTTTGATGGGGACAGTTTCAAGGCATATGTGGCATGCGCATTAAAAGCCGCCATTCGATCCTGTCGCGGCTCAAAGGTAAATGGACTATCTTTTAAAGCACCCTGAATTTTGTCACCATCTGCTGCGGCCAACATAGCTTCGCCAAGTCTTTCCAGCAGCATCAGTAAAAACGCATCACGTGCATCAGGAATCAATAACCCCTGCTCATCTAATGGGAATTGCAAAAACCAAACATATTGTTTTTCTGCTGCATCCGGATGCCAAAAAATGATGCCCAGTTGGGCAAACCGTTTGAATGGATAAGGATATGGTCGCTGGCAATTATCAAAACTGACAAACTGTTCAGGGGTTAATTTACAGACCCTGCGGCCCATATCAAACACCCGATACTGGGCGCCACTTTGACGCAGAAATTTGCTCAAGGTGTTGATCTGTCCAATATCCATATATTGCTCCGTATCAGGTACGGTATTCGGCGTTGATTTTCACGTAATCGTAAGAGAAATCACAGGTCCACACTGTTTTGGCAACCTCGCCTCTACCAAGTTTTACCTGGATGGTTATTTCTGACTGTGACATCACCTGTTGGCCTTTTTCTTCAGTATAGTCAGCAGCGGGTTGACCACCATCGACAATGCATACGGCATCCAGATAAATAGCGATTTTTGATAAGTCGAGATTGGGTAAACCACTACGACCTACCGCTGCCAAAATACGACCCCAGTTTGGGTCTGAAGCAAATAAAGCGGTTTTTACTAGCGGTGAATGTGCAATGGTGTAGGCGACTTGCTTACATTCGTCTTCATCAGCGCCTTGCTCAACATCAATACTGATAAATTTGGTTGCACCCTCGCCGTCACGCACGATAGCTTGGGCCAGAAAACGGCTTAATAAATTAAGTGCTTCGATAAATTGCTGCGCTTCAACGCTATCCATATCTTCAATCGAAGCATTACCCGCCTGACCAGTTGCTATAAGAATACAGGCATCGTTGGTGGACGTATCGCCATCAACGGTGATGCTGTTAAAAGACTGCTCCATCGAAACTTCAAGCATCTTTTGTAAAATTAATGGGCTTATCGCCGCATCAGTAGCAATATATGACAGCATCGTAGCCATATCGGGGCGTATCATGCCAGAACCTTTGGCAATACCTGTCAGGGTTATTTTCTGCCCATTTAGAGACAACTCTACGGTGCGGGCCTTGGCAATGGTATCGGTAGTCATAATGGCATGGGCTGCCGCAAACCAATTATCAGCCTGTAATTTTCCAAAGGCATCCGGTAATGCAGTGGTTATTTTGTCTACGGGTAACGGTTGACCAATCACACCGGTAGAAAAAGGCAACACCGCACTTGCATCACATTGACCGAGTTCGGCCACAGCCTGACAACATGCTTTTGCTGCAGCTAGGCCCGCATCGCCAGTTCCAGCATTAGCATTTCCAGAATTTATCAATAGAAAGCGTGTTGCGGATTGGGTCTGATTTTCTCTGGCAATTAATACCGGCGCCGCACAAAACGCATTACGGGTATACACCGCTGCAGTATGACTTCCGGCGGCCAGTTCGATTAAAACCACATCCTGACGGCCTGGTTTTTTGATGCCCGCACTGGCGGTAGCTAATCGGATACCGTTGACAGGTTTTAATTCAGCAGCGATTGGAGCAGAGAGATTAACTGCCATTATTTAATCGCGCCATGGCAATTTTTGAATTTTTTACCACTGCCGCATGGGCACGGATCATTGCGGCCGACTTTTTTACCTTCTCGTGTTAATGGCTGATTCGCTGACGGATGATCAGCTTCTGCTTCAGCTTCGGCAGATGGACTGGCGTGCTGATATTCCACATCTGCAGATTGACGGCGTTGTTCATCAACTGCTTCAACATCTTCCGGTGCCCGCACCTTAACGCGAGAAATTAAACTGATAACATCATGTTTCAAGCTATCCAGCATAGCGGTGAACAGCTGGAATGCCTCACGTTTGTATTCTTGCTTAGGATCTTTTTGAGCGTAGCCACGTAGATTGATGCCTTGACGTAAATAATCCATTTGCGCCAGATGTTCTTTCCATTGGGTATCCAGTGTTTGCAACATAATGGCTTTCTCGAAATGTCGCATCAGCTCTGCACCAACTGTGGCTTCCTTGGCCTGACAAGCCGACTCAGCTTCATCAATAATACGTTGGCGCAAAGTTTCTTCGTGCAGACTATCGTCTGCTTCCAACCAGCCACTAATATCTAAGTCCAAGGCAAAATCATCACGCAGTGCCTGTTCCAAACCAGTGACATTCCATTGTTCATCAATGCTGTTTGGCGGAATATAAAGACTGATAACATCGTTAATCACGCTGCTGCGCATTGAAATAATGGATTCAGAAACATCTTCCGATGCCATTAATTCATTACGTTGCTCGTAAATCACTTTACGCTGATCGTTAGCCACATCATCGAATTGCAGTAATTGTTTACGGATATCAAAGTTATGCCCTTCAACTTTGCGTTGCGCATTTTCAATGGCTCGACTAACCCATGGGTGTTCAATGGCTTCGCCTTCTTCCATACCCAGTTTTTGCATCAAGCCGGCCATGCGATCTGAGGCAAAAATCCGCATCAAATTATCTTCAAGCGACAGATAAAAACGGGTAGAACCGGGATCGCCCTGACGACCTGAACGACCGCGCAACTGGTTATCAATACGGCGAGATTCGTGGCGTTCGGTACCTATAATATGTAAACCACCGGCTTGCAAAACCAAATCATGACGTTGTTGCCAATCGGCTTTCACTTTTGCTTTTGCAGCGTCATCAGCATCTTCGCCCAACTTATCCAGCTCAGCTTCAAGACTGCCCCCCAAAACGATATCCGTACCACGACCCGCCATATTGGTGGCAATGGTCACTGATCCTGGTTTACCTGCTTCAGCAATAATATGGGCTTCTTTCTCATGGAATTTCGCATTCAACACTTCATGAGGAATTTTGGCTTTGGTCAGCAATTTATCAAGGTATTCCGAACTCTCAATCGAAGCTGTACCAACTAAAACGGGCTGCTTACGTTTAATACATTCCTGGATATCTAATAGAATTGCGTCGAACTTTTCTTTAGCCGTTAAATAAATTCGATCTGCTTCGTCTTTACGTTGCATTGGTCGATGTGTCGGAATAACGACAACTTCCAAACCATAAATTGACTGTAATTCGTAAGCTTCTGTATCAGCGGTACCGGTCATACCGGATAATTTTTTATACAGACGGAAGTAGTTCTGGAAGGTGATTGAAGCCAGTGTTTGATTCTCGTTTTGAATCTTCACGCCTTCTTTGGCTTCTATTGCTTGATGTAAGCCTTCAGACCAACGGCGGCCTGGCATGGTACGGCCAGTAAATTCATCGACGATAATGATCTGATCGTCCTGAACAATATATTCGACATCACGATGGAATAAAACATGGGCGCGCAAGGCGGCAGTAACGTGATGCATCAAACCGATATTGGCCGCATCATACAAACTTGCATCGGCCTCCAGCAGACCGGCATCAGTCAATAACTGCTCGATTTTCTCATGGCCAGCTTCAGTGAAATGAACCTGTTTATTCTTTTCATCTACGGTGTAATCACCAGCGACTTTGATATCGTCATCTTCACCTTCTTGTTTGGTGAGATGGGGAATTAGGGTGTTTATTTGTACATAACGCTCAGAGCTGTCTTCCGCCGGACCGGAAATAATCAGTGGTGTTCTGGCTTCGTCGATCAGGATGGAGTCAACTTCATCGATAACCGCAAAATTCAGTGGGCGCTGTACACGGTCTTCCAAACGAAAAGCCATGTTATCGCGAAGGTAATCAAAGCCAAATTCATTATTGGTACCGTAGGTGATGTCCGCGGCGTAAGCTTCACGACGTTCATCTCCACTCAAACCACTGACAATAACTCCGGTGGTTAAACCAAGGAAGCCATAAAGTTTACTCATCCACGCCGAGTCACGCTTGGCAAGATAATCATTGACTGTGATTACGTGAACACCTTCGCCAGTCAACGCATTTAGATAGACCGCTAAGGTTGCGACCAGTGTTTTACCTTCACCGGTTTTCATCTCAGCGACTTTGCCATCGTTGAGAACCATACCGCCAATCAACTGAACATCAAAATGGCGCATTTCCATTACACGCTTGCCGGCTTCACGAACTACTGCAAATGCTTCAACCAAAATATCATTGAGGGTTTGGCCGTCATTCAGTCTTTGTTTAAATTCGATGGTTTTGGATTTTAAGGCAGCGTCATCCAGCTTTTCGTATTCGCTTTCCAATTCATTGATAAGGCCAATTTGTTTCTGCAGCTTTTTGATTACACGATCATTGCGACTGCCAAAAACCTTACTGAAAAACTTGCCTACCATGACTGAACTACCTGTTGAATTGAGTCGAATTGACGACGGTTTGATAAATCACGTGATTATAACGCGTACTATTGAGAAGATCGAAGATCAACTTCATCTTTTAAGTGGTGACAGAATGTGTAATTACAAGTGGGATTATTCGATGTAATTAAATGGATTTACGGATTTACCGTCTCGCAGCACTTCAAAATGAACATGAGGACCAGTTGATCGGCCAGTTGACCCCATCAACGCAATGACATCACCTTTATTGACCCGATCTCCAGTACTCACTTCCAGCGATTTATTGTGGGCGTAACGTGTTACGTAGCCATTACCGTGATCGATCTCTACCAAACCACCATAACCGCCACGCATACCTGCCCAACTTACAATGCCATCTGCTACAGAAATAACGGCACTACCGGTTTTTCCTGCAAAATCAATTCCGTCGTGAAAGGATTTTTTTCCGTTGAACGGATCTACTCGATAGCCATAAAAAGATGATATCCAGCCTTCATCGACAGGTCTGCCAGTTGGGATGGCACCAGTGATATTTTCGTTGGTAATCAAATAATCTTGTAATGCCGTTAAGGTATCTTGTTGATTAGCAAAGTCTTGAGACAAACGAACTAAACTTTCTTCAAATTCAGCATTGGATAACCAGTCACCTGATGTTTCGATGCCGCCCATGCCTGGAGCAAATTCCAAATCAAAGTCACTTACTTCAAACCCTGCAATTTCCGCTAATCGTTGGCTAAGCATTTTCAAGCGAATGGCTTCCGCCTGCAATCCACCAAGCTGTTGCGCATAGAAACCTTGAATGGCTTCATTAGCAGTCGTGTCATCACTTATAGAATAGGGATCGGTTTTAGGTGTGAGAAGTTGAGCGGTAGGGAAAAATTTTGAATCTTCAGTAGATGTCAGAGTGGTCTTTTCATCAATGTAGTTCATTGCCGAGATAGTCACTGCAATGGTGATTGATAACACAAACATTGTCAGCAACATCAGACTGGTTCGGCTTAAATGCCAGTTCTTATGGCCGGTATTGTCGGCGGATATTATGATAATCTGCATACTTATCCTCGTCCCGGTATTGAGACATGTCAAATAAACCGCTTCATTTTGCAACTGTGTGCCAAAGTAATCAGCAACTACAGCAAATCGCGAAGCGCGCCCAAAAATTAACTCAGCTTAACAGCATTCTGCAAGAAATTTTACCTTCGCAGTTCGCAGGGCATTGCCAGCTGGCAAATCTGAATGACAATAAAATTATCATCCATACCG
Source organism: Methylophaga muralis (assembly GCF_001720165.1). Lineage (GTDB taxonomy): Bacteria > Pseudomonadota > Gammaproteobacteria > Nitrosococcales > Methylophagaceae > Methylophaga > Methylophaga muralis. The sequence goes on along the minus strand of NZ_MCRI01000010.1, from coordinate 20,752 downwards.
AAAGTGCGGCAATTGCAAGCTTGTTACGCTTTCATTCCGCAACCATTTGTAAGACACTTTCCAACCAATTGGCTGTTAACATTGATCGCGTCGAAGTCAAAGTAAAACCGGGGCAATCTGCCCAGAAATCACCAAGATCCAACACGATTGATATGTCCAATAACAATGCAGCGCTGATTGCTCAGACCGCCGCCGGCTTGGACGATGGTCAGCTCAAAACAGCGCTGCATAAACTCGCAAAGCGAGGTGAATTTTCTAATGACTCCTAGCTGACTATTGAAGCAGCTGGTCGACTGAATACAATCGGTGCATCTGCATCTTCTTCAAATGTCACCAATTCCCAACAATCTTGTTGAGCCAGAAGTTTGCGTAATAAACGATTGTTAACCTCGTGGCCCGATTTATGACCAACGAAAGCGCCAATCAAACTATGTCCTAATAAATACAGATCACCAATTGCATCAAGCACTTTGTGACGAACGAACTCATCTTCGTAACGTAGACCATCTTCATTCAAAACACGAAAGTCATCTACAACGATCGCGTTGTCCATACTGCCACCAAGCGCAAGATTCATTTCACGCAATTTTTCGATATCTTTCATAAACCCGAAAGTCCGGGCACGGCTGACTTCACGAACAAATGATGTGGAGGAGAAATCAACATCGACTTGTTGTGGTCTGCCAGTAAATGCCGGATGTTCAAAATCAATGGTAAAAGAGACTTTGAACCCTTCAAATGGCTCAAACTTAGCCCATTTATCACCGTCTTCCAGTAATACAGGCTTTTTGATACGAATAAATTGTTTAGCAACTGACTGTTCTTCGATACCTGCAGATTGCACCAGAAACACAAATGGTCCGGCACTGCCGTCCATAATCGGTACTTCTGCGGCATTGAGGTCAATATAAGCATTATCGATACCCAGCCCGGCAAAGGCTGACAATAAATGTTCAACTGTTGAAACCCGCTGACCATTTTGGACTAGTGTGGTTGACAGGGCAGTCTCACCCACATTCTCCGCTTTGGCTTCGATTTCAACGACTGGATCTAAATCGACTCGACGGAAGATTATGCCTGTATTCGGGGCAGCCGGACGCAATGTTAAATAAACCATCTCACCGCTGTGTAATCCCACACCTGTGGCACGAATCACATTTTTCAATGTTCGCTGCTTAATCAAGGTGCTCTACCCCCTTCTAGTTTAATCATCCGACAATAATATCATAGGCTTATATTACATAACCATCTTCGTTAGTCAGCTTGTCGGCGTAAAAAGGCTGGAATGTCTAAATAATCCATGTTGACATCACCATTGGCCACTTGTTTATGTTCGCTATTCCGACCATTACGTAAAACAGTTGGTTCGTCATAGTCGATATCAATTGGCTTTTTGACAATTTCAATTTGCGGTGCTGAAGCAGTTTCGACTGGTTTCACTACTGCGGCTCTTGCTGCGCCCAAACCAGTGGCAACAACCGTTACACGCAATTCATCAGTCATATCAGGATCAATTACGGTACCCACAACCACTGTTGCGTCTTCTGAAGCAAATTCTTTAATGGTATTACCCACTTCTTCAAACTCACCGATGCTCATATCCAGACCTGCAGTGATATTAACCAATACACCGCGGGCACCCGCCAAATCAACATCTTCCAACAGCGGACTAGATACCGCTAGTCTTGCTGCTTCAGAAGCACGATTTTCGCCAGAAGCACGGCCTGTTCCCATCATCGCCATACCCATTTCTGACATAACAGTTCTTACGTCAGCAAAGTCGACATTGATCATACCTTCACGAGTAATCAGTTCAGCAATACCCTGAACAGCACCCAGTAATACGTCGTTGGCTGATTTAAAGGCATTAAGCAAGCTCATTTCCTTGCCTAATACTTTCAGTAGTTTTTCATTTGGAATGGTAATCAATGAGTCAACATGCTGACCCAATTCTTCAATACCTGCCGCAGCCACTTTCAAGCGTTTAGCGCCTTCGAAAGGGAAAGGCTTAGTTACAACAGCTACGGTCAAAATCCCCATTTCTTTGGCAACCTGAGCAACAACAGGAGCCGCACCCGTTCCTGTACCACCACCCATACCGGCGGTAATGAACACCATATCGGCACCACGGATTACATCCATGATACGTTCACGATCTTCTAATGCTGCCTGACGACCTACATCTGGATTGGCACCGGCACCAAGTCCTTTAGTAATATCAGTTCCTAGTTGTAAATGTGTGGTGGCATTACTTTTACGTAAAGCCTGTGCATCAGTATTGGCACAGATAAAATCAACACCTTCGATTTTACTGGCTACCATGTGTTCCAATGCGTTACCACCGCCACCACCAACACCGATGACTTTAATAACCGCATTCGCTGTATATGTATCAATCAATTCAAATGTCATGATTTTCTCCCCTCTTCATTAACCAACATAACCTGCTCAGAAATTGCCCTGAAACCAACTTTTCATTCTGGCAAGCATTCCTTTAAAACCATCCGAAATCACAGATTCACTGTGACCGGTACTCACTTGTTCATTTCCAAACAATAATAAGCCCACACCCGTGGCGTGGATTGGATTACGTACTACATCAACCAAACCACCAACATGCTGTGGTACACCCAGTCTTACAGGCAGATGAAACACTTCTTCTGCCAATTCAATCGCACCTTCCATTTTTGCACTGCCGCCGGTTAAGACGACACCTGCCGCCAGCATCTCTTCAAAACCGCTGCGGCGTAATTCAGCCTGCACAAGCATCAATAATTCTTCATAGCGTGGTTCCACCACTTCTGCCAGAGTTTGTCTGGCCAGTTGCCGTGGAGGTCTGTCACCGACACTTGGCACTTCAATGGTTTCATCTTCACGAGCCAATTGTGTTAAGGCACAGGCATATTTGATTTTGATCTCTTCGGCATACTGGGTTGGTGTTCGTAAAGCCACCGCAATATCATTGGTAACCTGATCGCCAGCAATTGGAATAACTGCGGTATGGCGAATGGCACCATCAATAAACACGGCAATATCTGTTGTTCCGCCACCGATATCTACTAAACACACACCTAACTCTTTTTCATCCTGTTCCAGTACTGAATAGCTCGATGCCATCTGCTCAAGAATGATGCCATCAACCACTAGTCCACAACGTTCGATACATTTGGTGATATTTTGTGCGGCGCTGACAGCACCGGTAATCAGATGCACTTTGGCTTCCAGACGAACGCCTGACATACCAATTGGCTCACGAATACCTTCCTGATTATCAATAATGTATTCCTGTGGCAGCACATGCAGTAATTGCTGATCGCCAGGGAAATGTACGGCACGAGCCGCATCCAACACCCGGTCCAAATCACCTTGAGTGACTTCTTTATCGCGAATAGCCACCGTGCCATGTGAGTTCAAGCTGCGGATATGACTACCGGCGATACCAGCAAATACAGAATGGATCTGACATCCAGCCATCAATTCAGCTTCTTCAATTGCGCGTTGAATGGATTGAACTGTTGATTCAATATTCACCACAACGCCTTTTTTCATGCCTCTGGCAGGATGTGAACCGATTCCGATAATTTCCAGCTTATTGTCGTTAGGACCAGCATCCAGAATCGGCGCTGCAACTATCGCAACAACTTTGGAAGTTCCGATATCCAATCCGACAATCAGTTCTCTTTCAATTCGTTTCGACATTACACAATTCCATTAAAAACAGGTTGCTTACCATCTTTCCAGACTACTGCGAGTCCGTTGGTATAGCGCATATCTACGGTTTCGATTTGTTCGCGATAGATTGCGAGCGGGCCTTTGAAAACCTGAATAAATCTTGCTAACCGCTGCTCACTGGCAGCCCGGCCAAGTAGCAGCTGCATATCATCTGTAAATTTAACTTGCCACGAACGACGCTCATCCATGGTCAGGCTTTTGACTCTTAAACCTAATGTTTCCACCGTCTGCTGAATCGTGACCATTTGTCTTGCCATCAACTCACTGTTGCCATCAGGCCCGAATAACTGAATGAGTCCTTCCGGCATTTTTCCACCATCGGGATAAAACACTTGCCCGCGTGTATTTACCAGTCCGTTTTCGTTCCAACGAGCGATTGCTTGATGCTCACTGACCATCAAGTGCAAGGTATCCGGCCAGACACGTCTCACTTGAATCTGGGCAACCCATGGCAAAGCTTCCCCTGCTTGCCGAATACCCGCCACATTTACATCAAGGAAACTGCCAGTAACGTAAGGAGTCACTGCCTCGATCAACGCCTGTTTTTCCGTGTTAATCAATTCACCTTCAACCGTTACATGCATAATCGGCAAGGTGTCGGTATTGTTCAAATACACTGTGCCAAGAATTAACGTCAGCAATACCAACACGGTACTGATATTTCGCAGTCTTACCGACCAGTTAACTTGCTCGCGTGGTTTCACCGCACGGGTGCGGGTTGCTCCAGCAGTTGGGCGTTGTCTGATAGCCATCAGCGCTTAAGCTCCATACTGCCTTGTAGAATTTTCCCGACCAGATTTTCAAAGCTGATCCCAGCCTGACGCGCTGCCATCGGTACCAGACTGTGATCAGTCATACCCGGGACACTGTTGGCTTCTAGCAGGTAAAACTCACCTTGTTGATCAGCCATAACATCAATGCGTCCCCAACCTTGCATATTAAGTGCATTAAATGCTTTTACCGCCAGTTCCTGACAACGCTTTTCATCTGCTTCTGCCAGACCGCAGGGGCAATGATATTCAGTTGAATTCGCGAGATATTTGGCTTCAAAATCGTAAAATTCTCTAGGAGTTTTTAAACGGATAACTGGCAAAGCTTCACCATTTAAAATGCTGATAGTGTATTCAGCTCCGTTAACCCATTGTTCAGCGATAACTTCAGCATCGTACTCAAATGCCAAATCAATCGCCTGTTGCAATGCCTCTAAAGTATTCACTTTGCTCATGCCAATACTTGAGCCTTCATTGACTGGCTTAATGACGATAGGCAAACCCAAATCTTCAACGATTTGCTGGGGAGTCGATTGACGAGTCAAACGCACATATTTAGGAGTTGGCAGCCCCTGCTTTGCCAAATCTGTTTACTGAGGCGTTTATTCATCGACAATACTGCACCAGTGATGCCGCTGCCGGTATAAGGGATCTGCAAAGACTGCAATACACCTTGAATTTCACCGTCCTCACCGCCCCGGCCATGCAAAATGATAAAAGCACGATCAAAACTGCCTTGCGTTAAACGCTCACTGACTGATTCATCAACGTCAATTTCTACTGCATCGATTCCAAGTGACTGCATTGCTGCCAACACTGCACGTCCACTTTTCAACGAAATCTCACGTTCTGCAGATCGGCCGCCCATTAATACGGCGACTCGACCAAATTCTTGGGTATTAAAAGTTAAGTTACTCATGCATGTTCTCCGATAATGTGGACTTCGGGCATCAGTCTTACCTTTGTTTCTGCTTCGACGCGCTCTCTCACCAACTCGATAAGCGCCTCAATATCGGCAGCGCTGGCGTTGCCTTCATTGACAATAAAGTTGGCATGTTTGGGTGACACACTGGCCCCGCCTACCTGTAAACCTTTCAGGCCACATTGTTCAATCAATCGTCCAGCAAAATCACCTTCTGGATTACGAAACACCGAACCCGCACACGGCTGATTGGTTGGCTGACTGTCATTCCGTTTTTTCAATAATTGTTTTATCAACGCTGTTTCAGCATCGGCATCCCCCACTGGTAATTCCAGTGTGGCGGATACAAACCACTCGGTCTCGGGTAGCTCAACATGTCGATAGCTGACTTTAAAATCGCTCACCGGACGTTTTTTCAATTCACCCTGACGAGTGACTGTGGTGGCATCTTTAACCAGCTGCCAGGTTTCTGATCCATGAGCGCCTGCATTCATTGCCAAAGCACCGCCAAGAGTGCCGGGAATACCAGCCAGAAATGCAGCCCCACTCAAGCCATGCTTGGCTGTTTGCTTGGCTACTTTACTGCAGTAAACACCTACTTCGGCTGTAACTGTTTGACCATCAATATCTAAAGCCTGCATGGTGCCTGCCATACTAATAACAGTGCCAGCATAACCACCATCACGAATTAACAAATTACTACCTAAGCCCAGCCATAACAGTGGTTCATTGGCAGGTAACTGACGTAAAAAATTGGCTAGATCATGTTTATCTTTTGGCCGATAAAAACGCTCAGCATTGCCACCAACACGCCATGAGGTGTGTTGTGAGAGTGGTTCATTGGTTTTCAATTCACCTTGTAATTCGGTAAACAGCATTACCATCAGCTTAGCCCCCCAAGTTGTTGTTCCAACTCTTTGGCTATTGCACCGATATCACCAGCACCAAGCGTAAGCAATAAGTCCTGATCTTGTAGTAAGCCTGGCAGCACTGAAAACAGTGCTTGTTTATCCTCTGCAAACACCGGCTCAACTTGGCCTCGCAAGCGAATAGCACGGCATAAACTGCGGGCATCGGCCCCAGCAATTTTGTTCTCTCCCGCTGGATAAACCTCCAACACAATTAATACATCAACGGTTGACAGTACGCGGGCAAAGTCTTCAAACAAATCACGGGTACGGGTATAACGATGTGGCTGAAATATCACCACCAGACGTCGATCTGGCCAACCGCCACGACTGGCGGCAATGGTGGCAGCAATCTCAGTTGGATGATGACCATAATCATCAACCAGCAACACTTGACCTTGTGCTGTCTGTTTCTCACCAAGAATATTGAATCGTCTGCCAACACCATCAAATTTCAACAGCGCTCGCTGGCATGCGCTAACATCAACTCCCAAATTACGTGCAACCGCTAAAGCTGCAGTGGCATTCAATGCATTGTGTAATCCCGGCATATTTAAACGAATCTGATATTGCAAACCGCTTTGAGCTTCGTGAACGATAAACTCGCTTTGTCCTTGGAATTGCTTCAATTCACTGATGCGGAAATCAGCACGCTGATCCTGTCCGTAAGTTGTAATCGGACGGGTCACTTCTGGCAAAATACTTTCCACCACATCATCATCAATGCATAACACAGCTAAACCATAGAATGGCAAGTGATGCAGGAACTCAATAAAGGTGGCTTTGAGCTTTTCAAAATCTCCTTCATACGTTGCCATATGATCATCATCAATATTGGTCACAATGGCGATCATCGGCTGCAGATATAAAAACGATGCATCGCTTTCATCCGCTTCAGCAACCAGATAACGTCCCGTGCCCAAACGTGCATTTGAACCTGCACTATTCAAGCGACCACCAATAACAAAGGTTGGATCCAACTCGCCTTCACTTAACAATGCTGCCGTTAAACTGGTGGTGGTGGTTTTACCATGGGTTCCTGCAACGGCAATGCCATAACTGAAACGCATAAGTTCCGCCAACATTTCAGCACGAGGAACTACTGGTATACGATGTTCACGGGCAGCAACTACTTCAACATTGTCAGCGCTCACTGCGGTGGTAACGACCACCACATCTGCACCTTTCAAATATTCCGCATCATGGCCAATCATGATCGTGGCACCCAATTGACGCAGATGTTGAATCAAACTGTTTTCATGCAAATCCGAACCACTGACCTTATAACCCAGATTCAGTAACACTTCGGCAATACCACCCATTCCCACACCACCAATACCGATGAAATGGATATGTTTGACCCGACTTTGCATTGCTGAGGTTAATTTAGCCATGTGCATACTCCAGACAGATATCCGCGATCTGCGCTGCTGTTCCGGGTTTTGCGAGTGTTCTTGCTTGAATTGCCATGCTTTCTAACTGTTTTCGATCTTCTAATAGTGACTTTAACGTTGCTGCCAGATCTTGTGCGTTTAAATCTGAATCCTTAATAAGCAGCGCCGCTCCAGCATCTTTTAATGCCTGAGCATTGTGCGTTTGATGATCATCAACAGCAAAAGGATAAGGAACAAAAATCGCTGCAACGCCTGTCGCGGCAACTTCAGCAACCGTTAATGCTCCGGCTCGGCAAATAACTAAATCTGCCTCAGCGTATGCCACTGCCATATCATCGATAAATTGAGTAACTTTTCCAGTTACTCCAGCGTGTTGATAAGCTTGCTGACAATCCGCCAGATGTTTTTCACCGCATTGATGAATGACTTCGACCGGATGTTCTGTTTTGAGTAAAGCCAAAGCCTGTGGCACAACCTGATTCAAGCTTTTTGCGCCAAGACTTCCACCTAAAACCAATAGTTTGAATGGCGACAAAGCTCTTGCAGCGTAACGAACCTGAGGTTCTGGTAATTTTTCAATTTGTGCTCGAACTGGATTACCGACCCATTTGGTTTTTGCTGTCTGGGTAAAACTTTTTTCAAAGCCTTGTAAAACCTGTTTGGCAATTTTCGCCAGCAAACGATTGGTTAAACCGGCAATGGCATTTTGTTCGTGAATTAATAATGGTTTTCCAGAAAGCCATGCCGCCAAACCACCAGGGCCAGAAGCAAAACCGCCCAAGCCAATCACTACATCAGGTTGGAAACGTTTAATTACTTTTCTGGACTCAATTACAGCTCGCAGGATTCTAAATGGTGCCACCAACCAGCCCAACAGGCCGTTACCACGTAATCCTTTAATTGGAATCAAATTTAATTTGAATGCCGCTGCAGGTACCAGCCGGGATTCAATACCGCGCTCAGTACCAATCCACTCTACTTTTACTGAACGTGAGCGTAATTCTTCGGCTACTGCCAAAGCAGGAAAGACATGCCCACCAGTTCCACCAGCCATAATTAATACGCGAGTCATCGTTTGATCCTCGCGGAGGCTTTTTCAGGCTGACGGGTTTCCAAATCAACACGTAATAACAAACCTATTGCCACACAGACGATTACCAAACTACTGCCGCCATAACTCATTAATGGCAAGGTTAAACCTTTAGTTGGTAATGCCCCCATATTCACGCCGATATTGACGCAGGCCTGCAATCCCAACCAGACAGCAATACCATAAGCAACTTGAGCACCGAATAATTGACCAGCTTCTTCCGCAGCACGTCCAATTGCCAGAGCACGCCAAATCATCACCAGAAATAATGCAATGACCGCTACAGCGCCAATCAATCCCAATTCTTCTGCCAAAATGGAAAACAAAAAGTCAGTATGTGCTTCTGGTAAATAAAACAGTTTTTGCATACTGCTGCCCAGACCGACACCAAACCAATCTCCACGACCGAAAGCAATCAAGGCCTGTGTTAGCTGAAAACCACTACCAAACGGATCTGCCCATGGATCCATAAAGCTTTGCAGACGTTGTAAACGATATGGAGCAATCCAAACCAGCATGGCAAACAGTCCAGCGAGAATCCCCATTAAGCCAATAAACACATCCAGTCTTGCACCACCAAGGAACAACATAACCAAGACTGTCGATAGAATGACGACGATAGAGCCCATATCCGGCTGCATTAACAACAATACTGCTGCCACACTGAGGAGTAATAAGGGCGATAAGACTTTCAATAACGAGGTATTAAGCTGACCATGATGACGTTGCAAATAATCAGCAACATAAATTATCGCGAATAATTTGATTAATTCTGCAACTTGCAGATTGACCGGCCCTAAAGGTAACCAACGAGAGCTACCATTCACTTCGCGGCCAATGCCTGGTATCAATACTAATACCAACAAACCTACCCCCACCATCAGTAACATCGGCGCCATTTGTTGCCAATGTGAAAGACGTATAGAGATCACACACCACGCAAAAAATAATCCCATCAATGCAAATGCCGCCTGACGGATAAAGAAATAAAGCGGTTGACCGGTTTTATTTTCAGCAATTGTAATTGAGGCTGAACACACCATTATCAAACCAATTAGCAACAAGGCTAACGTTGACATTAAAAGCTTAGAATCAAAGTGGGCACTTACACGGCTCATGCCGTCAACTCCCTTACAGCTTGTTCAAACTGTTCGCCACGATCGACATAATTGCTGAACTGATCAAAACTCGCACAGGCTGGTGACAATAAAACCTGTTGGCCATTTTCTGCAGATGTAGCTGCCAGTTTTACGGCCGCTTTAATATCTCCAGCAAAATGTACTTTCACTGATTTCGGTACATGTCGGGCAATCTCTTCTGCAGACTGACCGATTAAAACCACGGTACTGACATATTCATTCAAGGTGGCTGCTAAAGGCTCAAACTTTTGACCTTTGCCAACACCACCAGCAATTAAAACCAACTTCCCATTATCAGCCAAGCCTTCAATTGCAGCGATACTTGCCCCAACATTGGTGGCTTTAGAATCGTTAAACCAGCGTACTCCATTGATCTCACGAACAAACCGGCAACGATGTGGCAAACCTTTAAATTCTCTTAATGCCTGCAGCATGGCATCCATCGGTAATCCCATTACCGAACCAAGTGCCAGAGCAGCCAACGCATTTGCAACGTTATGTTTGCCAGCAATTTTCATTTCACTGACCAGCATTAATGGCGCATCACCTTCGGCTAACCAGAGATGTCCTCGTTGACTTAATACACCGAATTCATAACCTTGTGATTCATGCAGACTAAAGCCGAGCTGATTACGGCCAGCTATGGCCATTGATGACACAATCGGATCATCCCGGTTAATCACCATGACACCATTACCCTGATAAACCTTTTGTTTTGCTCGCTGGTAATCTTCCACCGAATCATAGCGATCCAGGTGATCTGGACTGACATTCAGAATAACTGAGGCAAAGGCATTCATTGACTTCACAGTTTCCATCTGGAAACTGGAGAGTTCCAGTACATAAAAATCTGGAGCCGGATCGGTCAGCAAATCCAAAGCTGGCGTGCCGAGATTACCGCCTACCGCGACTTTTTTACCTGCCATTTGTGCCATCAGGCCTACCAGAGTAGTCACTGTGCTTTTGCCATTGGAACCGGTAATCGCAATGATTGGTGCGTTAGCATGACGGGCGAATAACTCAATATCGCCAACGATTTCAATCCCTGCGGCTGCAGCTTGTTGAATTTGTGGTAAGCGTGGGTCAACGCCTGGGCTCAATACAATACTATCTGCACGCATTAACCAATCAGCCGGGATACTGCCGGTTTTCACCACGACTTCTGGGTAGTCTTTTTGTAGCGCATTCAAACATGCCGGTTTATCATTGCTGTCAATGACAGCCACGGCATTGCCTTGTTGAACTAAAAATCGTGCGCAGGATAATCCTGTCTGACCTAAACCAATGATCAGGCTGTAGTGCGAACTATGATGGTTTAATTCTGCTGTCATCGTATTTTCAACGTCGCTAAGCCGACCAGCACCAGAAAGACGGTAATGATCCAAAATCGAACAATAATGCGTGGCTCGGGCCAGCCTTTTAATTCATAGTGATGGTGTATCGGTGCCATCAAAAACACGCGCTTACCGCGTAATTTATAGGAGGCCACCTGAATCATTACTGAGAGCGTTTCAATTACAAATACCCCGCCCATAATCAGCAATACCAGTTCCTGACGTACCAAAACTGCTACTGTCCCCAGTGCTGCACCTAGTGCCAAAGCACCGACATCCCCCATAAAAACCTGAGCTGGATAAGTGTTGAACCAGAGGAATCCCAAGCCCGCTCCAACCATTGCCGCACAAAATACGGTTAATTCACCGGCACCAGGAATGTGTGGAATCTGCAGATAACGGGCAAACTCAAAGTGACCTGCCACATAACTGAACAAACCTAATGCGGCGGCAACCATTACAGTTGGCATGATGGCTAAGCCATCCAGTCCATCCGTCAGATTCACAGCATTACTGCTGCCAACAATGACCAGGTAGACCACCAGTAAATACCAAGCACCTAATGGAATAACTATTTCTTTAAAAAACGGCACGATTAACTGTGTTTCAGCCGGTGTTTGAGTGGTCATATATAAAAATATCGCAGCGCCCAAGCCCACAACGGATTGCCAGAAATATTTATAGCGGCTCAATAAGCCTTTAGGATCCTGTCTGACCAGTTTGATGTAATCATCAACAAAACCAATTAACCCAAACAATAAGGTAACTAGTAGCACCACCCATACATAGCGGTTTGCCAGATCTGCCCATAACAATGTGCTGACCGCAATGGCAACCAGAATTAATGAACCACCCATAGTTGGGGTTCCGGTTTTGCTGAAATGCGATTCCGGACCGTCATTTCTGACAACTTGACCAATCTGTCTGAAACTGAGATGCCTAATCATCGTAGGACCAACAACTAATGCGATCCCCAAAGCAGTCATAACCCCTAATATGGCGCGTAAAGTCAGGTATTGGAAAACATTAAAGCCGGTGTGATACTGGCTTAAATACTCACTGAGCATTAATAGCATCAGGCATCTCCTCCAACTGCGAGCACATCCGCCAGCTGATCCAGCTTCATAAAGCGAGAGCCTTTGATTAAGCAAGCCACATCACTGTTCAATGTTTGCTTTAATTCGGCTTCTAACGCGGTCTTGTCGGTGAAATGCTGTGCATTTTCACCAAATGCTATGGCAGCTAGCTCACTTTGTTGGCCAACAGTTAATAATTTCTTTATTCCTGCCGCTTTGGCATCCCGTCCTAGTTGTTGATGTATCGAAGCGCTTTCCGGACCTAATTCACCGAAATCCCCTAAAACTAACCAATGCTCACCTGGAAACTGCATCAAGGTTTGTAAAGCCTGACGGAATGATCCGGGATTAGCGTTATAGGTGTCGTCAATAATTAGGGCATTATTTACTGCCTGGCGCAGTTGCAAGCGATGTGGCACAGATTTAATTGCTGCCAACCCCTTCACAATTGCTTCAGGGTCAATTTTCAATGCAAAGCAAATCGCAATTGCAGCCAATGCATTACTGACGTTATGAATTCCTGGTAAGGGAAGACTTATAAAATGACAAACGCCATCCAGTCTGACCATAAAATGGCTGCCGGTTATCGAAAGTTGTAAATCCAAGGCAGTAATATCGGCAGGTTGCTGCAGACCAAAACGAATCTGCTGGCGTGCACCGAGAATGTGTTCCCACAGCTCACCGTATGGCATATCAGCATTGATAATGCCTACACCATCTGCTTTAAGGCCTGCATAAATTTCGCCTTTTGCTTCTGCAACACCTTGTAATGATCCAAAACCTTCAAGATGTGCCTCACCAACGTTATTAATTACTGCAATATCTGGTTCGGCCATGGCAACCAGAGATGCAATTTCACCTGAATGGTTGGCACCCATTTCGATTACAGCAAAATCATAATTATCATTTAAACGCGTCAGAGTCAGAGGTACGCCCAACGCATTGTTCAAATTACCTTTAGTCGCTAACACCTTGCCACATTGTGACAAGATCGAAGCAATCATCTCCTTGAGTGTTGTTTTACCGTTGCTACCAGTTACTGCAACCACTTTTGCATGACTTTTCTGCCGCCAGAATCTGGCGATTTGGCCATAAGCGCGGGTAACATCTTCAACGACAAGCTGCGGCAACTCACTAGGAACATATCGATTCACCAGGCAGCACAAGCACCTGCTTGATAAGCCTGTTCAATAAATTCATGACCATCGCTATTCACACCAGACAATGCGACAAACAGATCACCGCTTTCAATTTGACGGCTATCAATTTTACTGCCCGTCATCACGGCATCATTGCCACGCAACTCTGTGCTGAGTAGTTCAGCGATCTCAGTCAGGGTTATATTCGTCATAGCGTAACCCTTGTGACTGAGTGGCGTTTTTGTATGGCTTTCATAGCTATCTCGTAATCATTAAATGGTTTTTTGACGCCAGAGATTTCTTGATAATGCTCATGGCCTTTGCCAGCAATCAGCACCATATCTTCAAGTGCAGCATCATTAACGGCGTATTCAATCGCCCGTTGTCTGTCTTCTTCGATATGCACATCAATATTGCTTTGGATACCTGCCAAAATATGTTCGATTATGCTGGAGCTGCTTTCATTACGCGGGTTGTCGTCAGTAAGCACTACCTTATCTGCAAGTTCACTGGCGATTTGCCCCATTAATGGACGTTTTCCGTTATCACGATCACCACCACAACCAAATACACACCAAAGTTTGGAACGTGTATCTATATGCTGACGCATACCCTGTAATGCTTTCGCGAGAGCATCCGGAGTGTGAGCAAAGTCAATCACAACCGCCGGTTGTAAATTGCTCGCTAACATTTGCATGCGACCGTTGACACTAATTAAATGATTCAGGCTTTGAGCAATGTCATCTGTTGACCAGTTAAGCAACGATAGAACTGCAGCCGTTGCCAATATATTTTCAACATTAAACTTGCCAAGTAATCGGCTTTGAATCGTTAAATTCTGCTGAGCAATCTGTAAATCAAATTGCAAACCAGTGCTGGCAGTACGAATATTAGAGGCAACAAGATCAACCTGAGAATCCTTACAGCTATAGCGAACAGTGTTGATTTGCTTCGCAGCCAGTAATGGAATCAATGATTGGCCAAACGCATCATCGGCATTCACAACAGCGGCTCGCAATGAATCAAAATCAAATAAACGTTTTTTTGCCGCAGCGTAGTCCGCCATGCTCTGATGATAATCAAGGTGATCACGACTTAAATTAGTCAATACTGCATAGTCAATATCGACAAAATTCAATCTTCCCTGCTCTAAGGCATGGGACGACGCCTCGACAGTCACATATTGAATTCCACTATCACGCATTTCTGCCAATATCGCTTGTAAACGCACAGGATCCGGCGTTGTCATACCGTTGTATTGCATGTCGGTTAACCGTCCACTGCCTAGCGTGCCGATTACTCCACACGCTTGTCCTGCATTTTCCAGTGCCTGAGCGATAAATTGAGTCACCGAGGTTTTGCCATTAGTGCCTGTCACGGCAATGATGGTCATCACTGCTGATGGATAGTTATAAAACGCCGCAGCAAGACGCGAAGTTTTATCCTTAAGATTTGCGACGGCCACCAACTCAATGTGTGTAGCTGCCAGTTGTTGTAACAATTCCGGTTCTAATGGTAATTCAGCTGAGTAGCAAACTGCAGCAACATTGGCTGTAATGGCTTGTTTGATATGTTGTAACTGTACTTGTGGATTGGCTGCTAAGGCAATAAACAAATCCCCTGACTTGAGCTGACGACTATCAAGACTCATACCTGTTATCAAACAAGTTGAGCTGGTGTCACTTTCAACCAGATGCATTAAATCAATCAGGCGCATTTGATAATTCATTGATGTGCCACCTGTAATTGCGTTTGCGGCAAAGCATCAGGTGCAATATTTAATAACCGCATCGCACCAACCATGACATCAGCAAATACCGGCGCAGCTACTGCACCACCGTAATATTCTTCTCCGGTCGGGTTATCAATCACTACCACCATCGCAAGTCGCGGATTGCTGGCTGGAATTAAACCGGCAAATAACGACAGATATTCGCTTTCGGTATACCCACCTGCCATGGCTTTTTTTACGGTACCGGTTTTAGCGGCAACACTGTAATTAGGTACTGCAGCTCGTTGTGCTGTACCGCCAGGCAATACCACCAACTCCATCATGCCGCGAACCGTTTCCATCAAATCTTTGGAAAATACTCGACGACCTTTTGGTGTTTTATCCTGTTTAATAAAGGTGACATCGCGCATGATGCCGCCATTGCCAATAATCGTATACGCCCTGGCAAGTTGTAATGTATTAGTGGCCAAGCCATAACCATAAGCCAGCGTGGCACGATCCAGAGTTCGCCATGACCGTGGATCAGGTAAACGTCCCATCGCTTCGCCGGGGAAATAAGCACCACTGTCTACGCCCATACCAAAACTGGCAAAATCTTCCCAGAGTTGCATCGGTTCTATTTCCAGGGCAATTTTGCTGGCAGCCACGTTACTGGATTTTTGAATAGATGTGGCAAGATCAATAATGCCGTAATCACGAAAATCACGAATATTATGGCCACTAACGCGCATGGTACCCGGATGGGTATTGATCATCGTGGTGAGATCAAATTTGCCCGACTTCAAACCACTGACTACCGTAAATGGTTTGACGGTTGAGCCTGGTTCAAACAAATCGGTAACGGCACGATTACGTAAGTCAGTCGAACTCACACCATATCGATTATTCGGATTAAATGCGGGCTGATTGACCATAGCCAATACTTCGCCAGTCTGTACATCCAGAATAACGGCAGAACCAGATTGTGCCCCATGTTTTTCAACTGCATTTTTAAGTGCGTTGTAACTTAGATATTGCAGACGAAGATCAATGCTCAGCTGAATATTTTCGCCTGCTTTCGCCGCACGAATCGGATCGCCACCACCTACAAAATTACCTTTACTGTCACGCACCATGCGACGCAGTCCAGGCACGCCAGTTAAGAGGGGTTCGTAGGTTAACTCGAGACCTTCCTGACCAATATCATCAACATTGGTAAAGCCTACAACATGGGCAGCGACTTCACCGGTTGGGTAATATCGTTTGTATTCCCGTTGTAGTGCCACACCACCAATATTTAACTGTTTAACCTGCTCTGAAATTTCAGGTGTTACCCGACGTTTAAGATAGAGAAATTCACGATTGGGATTTTGATAAATCCGTTCACGGACATTTCTTGCATCAATCCCCAGAATGGATGCTAAGTTTGTCAATTGTGGATGTTCAGGATCGGTGGCCTGTGGATTCAACCACACCGAATGCACCGGTGTGCTGATGGCCAGAGGTTCGCCATGTCGGTCCAGAATCATGCCGCGATGTGCGACGATAGGCACATTACGCAAATGGCGCGCATCGCCTTGATTACGTAAAAAATCAGGGTTTAAAACCTGAATATCCACCAACCGCCACAATAAACCCAAACCAATCAGAATAAACGACAGTCTGACCAGATTCAGCCGCCAGCTGCCGGTTTGTTGATAACCGCGTTGTTGACGGCGACTCATGGTTTAACCACCACGGTTTGCTCGTTGCTAGGGACTTGCATATTCAAACGGGTACGAGACTGTAGCTCTACTCGGGCGGGACTTGCCCATGTACTCTGTTCAAGCAATAACTTGCCCCACTCTTCATTCAATTGGTCACGTCTGTTATCCAATTGTTGTAATGCCACAAACTCGCTGCGGCCGGCATGTTTGGTATATACCACCGCAACGGAAGAAATCAGCACCAATAGCGTCATAATCAATACTGGGAAGTCGATACGTACATGCTCAAAAAAAGTTGGCCAACTCATGCCAATTTCTCCACCACACGTAATACCGCGCTGCGTGCACGGACGTTGACAGCTAACTCGGCGTCATCCGCTTTGACGGCTTTGCCGATAATGCGTAAACGCGGGTTTAACTGATCAGCAGTGACCGGAAAATGAGCTGGTAAATTATCGCCTTTGGCTTGATCACGGAAAAAACGTTTTACGATGCGATCTTCCAGCGAATGAAAACTGATAACAACCAGTCTGCCACCTACCGCCAGTACTTCCAGAGCTTGTTCCAGAGCACTGGTTAACTCTTCTAACTCACTATTAATAAATATACGAATTGCTTGAAAAGTCCGGGTGGCCGGATGCTTGAATTTATCCCGCGTGGGGCTGGCTTTATCGACCAAATCCGCTAATTGCTTTGTAGTAGTAATCGGGGTGTGTTCACGGGTTTCTACGATTGCTGAAGCAATACGTTTACCGTAACGTTCTTCACCTAATGTCTTAATCACTGTAGCGATTTCATTCATTTCGGCACTGGCAAGCCATTGCGCCGCACTCATGCCTGAAGTCGGATCCATTCGCATATCTAACGGACCATCATTCTGAAAACTAAAGCCGCGCTCGGCTTCATCCAGCTGCGGGGAAGACACACCAATATCCATCAAAATACCATTCACTTTGCCCTGCCAAAGTCGTGAATGGATAACGGTTGAAAGCTCTGAAAAGGCACAATGTTCAATGGAAAAACGGTTGTCAGTCGCAGCTAATGCCTGACCGACTTCAACAGCAGCAGGATCACGATCCAGACCCAATAAACGGCCATTTTCGGAAAGTTGTTCTAACATTGCCCGGGAGTGTCCACCACGACCGAAAGTCGCATCCACATAAATACCATCTGGCTGAATAAACAGGGCCTCGACAGTCTCTTTCAAAAGGACCGGTTGATGTGTAGGGAGTTGGTTCGTCATGACTCCGCCCTATATCGACAGCGTTTCGAGTTCGGCGGGCATTATTGCGTCAAAGTCTTCTTGAAGACATGCGTCCATCAATGTATTCCAGCTTTGTTCATCCCACAGCTCAAACTTATTTCCTTGACCAATCATCACAATATTTTTATCTAAACCTGCGAACTCACGAAGCTTAGCCGGCAACAAAATGCGGCCATTGCTATCCATCTCACATTCGGTGGCATAGCCCAGCAACATACGTTTCAAACGACGAACTTGAGGATTCAAACTTGGTAGCGCAGATAATTTTTGCTCAACAGCTTCCCATTCTGGCAGTGGGTAAACCTGTAAACAGTGGTCGGAGTGGTCAATTGTGATCACTAATCGGCCCTCGCAGCAGACATCAAGATGCTTACGGAACTTGGCTGGAATGGCCATCCGTCCTTTTGCATCCAGATTGAAAGTTGCTACGCCTCGAAACACCGTTAGTCCTCAAATTGAAGGATCCACAAAGATCCACTTTTCCCCACTTTCCGACACTATAGGAGGGCGACATAACGAAGTCAAGCACGAAAATTAAGCAAATCCTCTTTTTACGACAAGGACTTAGCGCATTTTCATTAAAGTGGGGGAAAAGTGGATCAAGGCAAAAATGAGGACTTATTTCTTATCAAAAAACTGGCATCGGAAGTTAAAGTAGATTCTAGAATAATGATTGGATTTGGACTGACTGAAAAAAAATTTAGCCGGGTAAAAACAAAAAAAGGTTGAGATGGCCGATAAGCCGGGTTCTGTCGTGGACAATCATTCATCTGGGACAGATGTCACCATCTGCCTCAAGCAACCTACCCGGGAACCATGGTTCAACGCATGTACAACCGAAGTGCGCAGTTCGATCACTGGTGTTTTGACTCTTGATTACCTTAAGTTACGACTATTTAAAATGCGCTGATTGTACCAAAGTTTGTACCACAGATAGACATAGTTTTATGTCACAGCACTGCCAATAACTGCTCCTGAAATTATTGCGCGAGGCTAGACTAGAACACGTTTTTTCTAAGATATAGTTACAATTTGAGCAATTTCTGTTTTGCTAAGAACTTCACTGTAAATATCTACATCCTGATCTTGCACTTTTATAGAGACAATCAAGCTGTACCTTGCTTCTTTATTATACCTTTCTAATCTGGTTCTGGTTTTCCACCATCCCATTGCGGGATAGATAATTAACGCTCCGCGCTCAGATAGGTCAACCGCTCTTCCTCTCCATACATCTTTATGAATTGAGCCTCGATGACGATTTGTCGGTCCAATGAGCCAATTGGGATCTGAGGTAGTTGAGCTAGTTCCTTCTTCCTCATCTCTAGCTTGTCGGTTTACTCGTTTACGAAATTCATCAATTGTTTCAACCGGTCTTTTTACATCAAATCTCAGTCCAAAACTTTGATAACTATACTTACCACTAACAATCCTGCTAGATGGGTTAGGTTCAATAAAATATGAAAGTGTTACTGACATTTCCACTTCGATTTCACCTAGATTAGCTAAAGCTTCAACAGGCCAGGGCAAGTTATGAAGATGCATATCTCGTGTTCCAATCGCTTTACCACGAGGTTTATCAAAGGGCTGTATTGAGTCTTCGATAATCATTGATAGTGAGTTATTGATACTCCACAGCGCTCGTTCTAAATTTGGTACACCATATCCAACAGCCTTCAATCTATTGAGAACACGACGCTTTTCACTTCCCGATGGATTAAATTGATTAATCATCTCGTCAGTCCATTCAGCAGAGTGAACAATTAATCCTCTAACAGTTTCTGGCCAGAACTCTGGATACTGAGAATATATCTCTGCTGCAAACTTACTGGCTAAAGCTGTACTTGCACTTGTAGCATTGAAAGTAGTTAAAAGCCTCGTAGTCAAATCATGATGAGTGCTTAATAAATCCAAACTTGGTATTGAGGTACAGCCATATTGATCAACAGCAACGTTACCACCTTCAAAAACCACTTCCGGTTTTATTGGATATTTACCCTCCTCCCATGTGAGTGATGTTGTGCTGTGAGGGGAAATACCTCCTCTTGGAGCTAGTGGTTGACGTTCGCCAGCATCAGCCTCCGTGATGAGGTTTTTTTCGGTATAAGATCCAATAGTTAAAGCATTCCAAGACTGACCGGGATCGTGAACATCCTGAAGTATTGAGTGTTCAGGATAATTTGCCATATCTGTAAGGCTACCTGATGAGTTCCCCGCAGAAATAATGAAGAGTCGCCTAGTTTCATTTTCACCTAAATAATCAGCAGCTAAACTATCAATTTCAGCTGACCATGCAGATGGTTTACCACGATCTCTTGAATCTTTTGCTGTAATAGCCATACAGTGAATTCTAGTGCGATTTGGGTTGTTTATCTCGGGATATGAAACTGCATCTGCTGTGAGAACACCTAAATGCTCTTCAGAATTGTCTCCTGAGTGGCGTAGAAGCTTAACAGACTCTATATAATGTCCAACTGTAATAGTTCTATCAGCCGCTAACGACTCTGATAAATCTCCCCATATAGCAAGACCCGCCATACCTGTCCCATGCCCATCTTCATCAGCAGAAA
>NZ_MCRI01000009.1 GCF_001720165.1 Methylophaga muralis | reverse complement strand
ATAGCAAATCGTTTTTTTTAAGTCACAGTTGATGAATACATATGCACCATAACCAACCAGCGATCGCCTATTGCGTCCAAGCTCCATTCCTAAACAAACCTACATGACAGAAAAAATAACGTGCCATACGATCCCCAGATGCGTTTTTCAGATGCCTATTAACGCATTCACTGGTAAGCTTGCCCGAGTAAAAAATCGTCATTCACATGACGGATCATGATTAGTAAAAAAAACAAGAGAGACAGATGAACAATACGGAGCAGCAATTTCTCAACGATCTCGATAACAAACTCTGGAAAGCCGCCGATCAGCTGCGCGCCAACCTTGACGCCGCCAACTACAAGCATGTGGTGCTCGGCCTTATATTTCTGAAGTACGTCTCCGATGCCTTTGAAGAGCGTCAAGAGCAATTGCTGGAGTTGTTCCAGACCGACACTGACGACAACATCTATTTCATGCCCCGTGATGATTACGGCAGTGATGCTGACTATCAGCAGGCGTTAAATGAGGAACTGGAGTTGCTGGACTATTACCGTGAAGCCAATGTCTTCTGGGTACCCAAAGCCGCCCGTTGGAATACGCTTAAAGTAAAAGCCGTACTGCCGATTGGATCAGTAATTTGGCAGGATGATGCTGGTGCAGATGTGAAATTGCGTTCAGTCTCATGGCTTATCGACAACGCATTGGAGGAGATTGAGAAAAGCAACACCAAGCTTAAAGGCATTCTCAACCGCATCAGCCAATACCAACTCGACAACGACAAACTGATTGGCTTGATTAACACCTTCTCTGACACATCGTTCACCAAGCCGGTATTCAGTGGCGAGCAGCTCAATTTGCATAGTAAAGACATTCTCGGTCACGTTTACGAATACTTCCTTGGTCAGTTCGCCCTCGCAGAAGGTAAACAAGGTGGTCAGTATTACACTCCTAAGAGCATCGTCACGCTGATTGTTGAAATGTTGCAGCCATACTCTGGCCGTGTTTATGACCCGGCAATGGGATCCGGCGGTTTCTTCGTGTCCAGCGACAAGTTCATCGAAGAACACGCCAAAGAGCAACATTACGACGCCGAAGAGCAAAAGAAACACATCTCGGTGTACGGTCAGGAGTCCAACCCAACTACTTGGAAGCTGGCCGCGATGAATATGGCGATTCGTGGAATTGACTTTAACTTTGGCAAGAAAAACGCCGACAGCTTCACCGATGACCAACACCCCGATCTGCGTGCCGACTTTGTCATGGCCAACCCGCCATTTAATATCAAAGACTGGTGGAGTGAATCACTGGCCGACGATGTCCGCTGGCAATACGGCACACCACCTAAAGGCAACGCCAACTTCGCTTGGCTGCAACACATGCTGCATCACCTTGCCCCGACTGGCAGCTTGGCACTGCTGCTCGCCAATGGCTCAATGAGTTCCAATACCAGTGGTGAAGGTGAAATACGTCAACGGCTGGTAGAAGCCGATCTGGTGGAGTGTATGGTTGCCCTGCCCGGCCAGCTGTTTACCAACACGCAAATCCCGGCCTGCATTTGGTATTTGACCAAAGACAAAGCCAATGGCTTGGTTCTCAATGAGAAAAAACGTGACCGCCGCAATGAGTTCCTGTTTATTGATGCCCGTAACCTTGGCTTTATGCGTGACCGGGTTTTGCGTGATTTCACCTCTGATGACATCGCCAAGATTGCCGACACCTTCCACGCATGGCAAGGCAATAACCATTACGAAGACATTCCTGGCTTCTGTAAATCGGCCACCCTCGACGAAATTAAAAAGCATGACTTTGTATTGACGCCCGGCCGATATATAGGCGCAGCAGACCAAGAGGATGATGGCGAACCATTTTCTGAAAAGATGGCGAGACTGACCGCACAGTTAAGCGAACAATTTGCCGAAAGCGATCGACTGGAAGCTCAAATAAGAAGAAATTTTAGGGGGCTGGGATATGAGTGCTGAGCTTGGGCACTTTGCCAAGGTTCAAGGAGGATTTGCCTTCAAGAGCAAGGACTTTGGAGAAGATGGCATACCCGTCGTCAAGATTGCAAATGTTACCGGCGGTGGCTTTGTAGACCTCAACTCCTATGAATGTATTCAGCCAAGTCTTTACCCAAGGATAGGGCAATTCTTAACGGAACCTGATGATGTGCTTATTGCAATGACTGGAGCCAATGTAGGCAAGGTAGTTCGAATCGGTAGAGAGCAACCTCAGTGTGCAATAAACCAACGTGTTGGGCGATTACAACTAAAAGGTGACTGCGAGTATTCAAAGGATTTCTTTTATTATCTAACTTCATCTCCAACTGGTTACCAACACTTCATTGGCACCGCCTACGGTTCTGCACAGCCCAATATCAGTGGGGCATTGATTGAGAGATTACAGGTTCCAAATATTCCACCAATCACTGCCAATCAAGCTGCTGGCTTCCTTAGAAAGATCGACGACAAAATCCAACTCAACCAGCAAATCAACCAAACCTTCGAACAAATGGCTCAGGCCATTTTTAAAAGTTGGTTTGTTGATTTCGAGCCAGTCAAAGCGAAAATCGCCGCACTTGAAGCCGGTGGTAGCGAAGAAGACGCCCAACTCGCCGCCATGCAAGCCATCTCCGGCAAAGACGCAGCCGCACTCGCCACCGAACACCCCGACCAATACAACGAACTCCGCACCACTGCCGAACTGTTCCCATCAGCCATGCATGACAGCGAGTTGGGTGAGATCCCGGCTGGGTGGTCAGTTGGCACATTGAATGATCTCGCTCATCTCAATAAAAACACTTGGTCGAAACGCACACTGCCACCAGAAATTGATTATGTTGACTTGGCAAACACTAAAAATGGTGTCATTGAGACCGTAACAAAATATGTATCAGATGATGCCCCAAGCAGGGCCCGTCGCATACTATCTGAGGACGACACGATCATTGGAACTGTCAGACCAGGCAATCGCTCATTCGCTTTCATTAAACGATCTTCAAGTGCACTCACCGGAAGCACCGGATTTGCTGTCCTGACACCAAAACACAAAGCCTTATCAGAGTTTGTTTACATTGCTGCGACTTGCGATGAGTCAATCAACCAATTGGCCCACCTTGCAGATGGTGGCGCTTATCCAGCTGTTCGGGCTGATGTAGTAGCCTCATTAACTTCGATTATCCCAACTGACGAAGTTTTGCACCGTTTCCACGATATTGCTCGCCCATATTTCGAGTGTATCGCCAACCTGAAAATTGAAAGCGCGTCGCTTGAACAGACTCGAGATGCCCTTCTACCAAAACTTCTTTCCGGCGAATTGACGGTTACTGAGGCCAAGGATGCTGAACATGTCGATGTGCTCAACTAATTATAAGTCCGGGGGTAATTAATGAGCGAAGAGCCTAATTGGGAAAAGGTACCAGTCTGGAATAGCCAAAATCCAGAGGAGAGCTTCGATATTCTCTCTGACGAGTTTAGTGGGCGTATCCCAGTTACCAGAATCGAAAGTTGGCAGAGTTTTGTTGAACTATTGGAGAGTCCTTTTTTCGATGCTCGTGTGACAGAATGGGTCTTCCGAGGACATCGCCGATTTGACTGGAATATGACCCCAACACTTGGCCGGTTGACAAAGAATGCAATCATTACACGGGAGCTTTCAGAACAGCAGCTCAAGCTTTTTCGGAAAGCAATAAGGGGGCGCACGGCAGATCATTCGCTTTTAGAAGATGGCGTGGATGATAATGATGATGAACTTTGGTCCATTGGTCAGCATCACGGCCTAATGACACCATTACTTGATTGGACCCACTCACCTTACGTAGCACTTTTTTTTGCATTTGCAAAAGAGGACAGTCCAGACGAAAAAGATAATCCATACAGGGCCGTTTATGCACTCAACAAAACATTCGTGGCTAATGATGAAGTTTGTCCTGAAATTCGTGTAATTGAACCGCGTAAAGATGATCATGGCAGATTAGTTAGCCAAGCAGGACTTTTTACCTTTTCTCCATACGATTCAACTATTGAGAATAAGCTTTCTGAGGTACTCTTGAGTGACGAATTTCCCATTGATAGCCTTAAGGATGCCGATGAGGCCCAACAACCTGCAATTTTGGCGAGGTATCTTTGTAAGATATACATCAAAAACGATGGTCAAAAAGAATGCCTTAGACATCTAAGGCGTATGAATGTACATCATGCAAGTTTGTTTCCTGATTTGATCGGGGCAGCAGACTACTGTAATGCCTTAATGACGGACCAACACTACAAAGAGGAAAGCAGGCCTGAGCCTTCGCACCCACCTCAAGTATTTACAGATGACATAAAGAAAGCGCCCCAAATACAAGAGCCTACTGAAGAGACCCACAGGTCAGTTACCGATCTTCTGGTAACTTTTAATGTAAATAACGCACTTAGTCCTGAAAGTCTGAGAGAGCTCTCCAAAGAAATTTCTCGAGTTCTAGCAAGCCGTAAATTAGTAGACTGGATGGATAGAGAGTCGCTTCAATCGGAAATAAAAACAAAGACACGTGCACTGCTTCGTCGACACAGCTACCCTGAAGAGAACCGTGATAGCGTCATCGCCCGCATTCTTGATGTGGGTAATGGTGCTGGTGACTCATGACTGACCAACAAATCCAAATATTCATCTCCAGTGATGGTCAGGCGCAGCTAGAGGTCGCGCTGGACAAAGAAACAGTCTGGCTTCAACAGACTCAAATAGCTTTGTTGTTTGATACATCGCCAGACAATATCAGTCTGCATTTGAAAAACATTTTCCTTGATGGTGAGTTAGAGGAAGAGGCAACTACCGAGGATTTCTCGGTAGTTCGTCAGGAAGGTAATCGTAAGGTTCGTCGGCGCATCAAACACTATAATCTTGATGCCATCATTTCAGTGGGCTACCGGGTCAGCTCGAAACGCGCCACGCAATTCCGGCAATGGGCCACTCGCGTCCTTAAAGATCATCTTATCGAAGGTTACACAATTAACCAACGTCGCTTGGCCGAACGTGGCATTGAGTTTGAACAGGCAGTTAACCTACTCAGCCGAACCTTGACCAATCAAGGGTTGGTCTCGACTGAGGGTGAAGCCGTAGCGCTGGTTATCAGTGACTATGCCCGTTCTTGGAGTTTATTACAGGGTTACGATGAACAGAGCCTTGCCAGTGTTGCCATAAAGCAAGAAACCATGCAGCCATTGGCATTAGATGATGTGCTGGTGGCTATTGAAAAGCTGAAACGTACCCTGATTGCTAAAGGTGAAGCAACCGAACTGTTTGGGCAGTTGCGAGGCGATGGCTTGGCATCCGCTCTGGCCACGATTGAACAAGGCTTCGGCGATGAGCTGTTTTATCCCAACATCGCCAGCCGTGCCGCACATTTACTTTACTTCGTAATCAAGAATCATCCCCTCGCAGACGGCAATAAGCGTAGCGGTTCATTTTTGTTTCTGTGGTATCTGCGGGTCAATCAACATCTACTGGCCAAATCGGTCGAGCAACTCATTAATGACAACACTCTGGTTGCGCTGGCATTATTGGTGGCCGAGAGCTTACCAGGGCAGAAAGATTTGATGATTCACCTCATTGAACACTTTATTTTGCTCAAAGACAGCGACTGATAGAACGAAAGGACTTGTGATGACCGAAGACCAGCTGGAACAACTCTGCCTCACCTGGTTTGCTGAGACCGGCTGGGAAACCGGACATGGTCCCAATATTGCTTTTGATGGTGTTTCGCCAGAACGCAAAGATTATCGGCAAGTACTCTTATTATCTGATTTGGAAGCGGCCATTCGGCGTATCAACCCCCTCTTGCCTGATTCAGCGGTCGAACAAGCCATTGCGATTGTCAGCAAGCCAGAAAGTCTTGATTTAGTGATGAGTAATCGCTGCTTTCACCGAATGTTGTTGGAGGGCGTACCGGTCGATTACAAGCGCGAAGAAAAAATCATCCATGACCATGCGTTTCTGATTGATTTCAGTTCGGTGGACAATAATCGCTTTCGTGCCATAAACCAATTCACACTCTTAGGTACCAAACAGCCCCGACGCCCTGATATAGTCGCCTTCATTAACGGCTTGCCAATTGGAATACTGGAACTGAAAAGTCCATCGAGTGACTCAGCCGATGTCTGGAGTGCGTTTAACCAAATCCAGACTTACAAAGACGAAGTCAGCGATCTGTTTATCTTCAACGAAGCGTTGGTGGTCAGCGATGGTTACACAGCACGACTGGGTTCGCTCACAGCCAATCCGGAACGTTTCATGCCTTGGCGTACCCTCAAGCACGAAGACGATAAGCCAATGCTTGAGTGGCAACTGGAAACAATGGTGCGGGGCTTCTTTGACCGTGAACTGCTACTGGATTACATTCGATATTTTGTTCTCTTTGAAACCGACTCAGACGTTCTGATCAAGAAAATTGCTGGTTACCATCAATTCCATGCAGTACGTGAAGCAGTAAGAGCAACCATTATCGCTGCACAAGCACCAATCAAAAATTGGGCAGCAGATAAACGGGCCATATATGGCGATGAAGTACAGCCAGGCAGTAAAAAAGCCGGTGTGGTCTGGCATACGCAAGGTTCCGGAAAGAGCATCTCAATGTGTTGTTATGCCGGCAAATTACTACAACAGCCGGAGATGAATAATCCGACCTTGCTCGTGGTAACCGACCGCAACGATCTGGATGGCCAGTTATTCGCAACGTTTTCAGGGGCCAAGGAGTTACTCAAACAGGAACCGGTGCAAGCTGAAGACCGCGATACCCTTCGGAAATTACTTGCTGAACGTGAATCCGGCGGCATTATCTTTACCACCGTGCAGAAATTCGCTCTGCTTGATGATGAATCGGGACATCCGATTCTCAACGATCGGCACAATATCGTGGTAATTTCTGATGAAGCACACCGCAGCCAGTATGGACTCAAAGCCACTTTGAAAAAAGATGGTAGCTACCAGTTCGGTTATGCCAAACACATGCGCGACGCTCTCCCCAATGCCGCTTTTATTGGCTTTACCGGTACACCCATTTCCAGTGAAGACAAAGACACCCGCGCTGTGTTTGGGGATTATGTGTCAATTTATGACATCCAGGATGCAGTGGATGACGGCGCAACGGTTCCGATTTATTACGAATCACGTCTGGCTAAGCTCGACATTAACCGTGACATGATCGAAGAGTTATCAGATATGGTCGAAGAAATCGTCGAAGACGATGAGGATCTCAGTGGCCGAGAGAAAACCAAAGGCGAATGGAGCAGGCTGGAGAAACTTGTTGGTTCTGAACCCCGTTTGGCAGAAGTTGCTGAAGATTTGGTCAACCATTTTGAAACCCGAAACGCCACCATTGAAGGTAAGGCAATGATCGTCGGCATGAGCCGCGACATCTGCGCCCAGCTTTACAATGAAATCATCAAACTCCGCCCCGAATGGCATGATCCCGATCCAGAGAAAGGCGTCATCAAAATAGTCATTACCGGTTCAGCGTCAGACAAGCCATTATTGCAACCGCACATATACAACAAAATGACCAAAAAACGGCTCGAGAAGCGCTTTAAAGCTGTGAATGACCCATTGAAACTCGTTATCGTCAGGGATATGTGGTTAACAGGTTTTGATGCGCCCTGCTGTCACACAATGTACGTGGACAAGCCGATGAAGGGACATAATCTTATGCAGGCCATCGCCCGAGTGAACCGGGTCTTTAAAGATAAACCAGGTGGTCTGGTGGTGGATTACATTGGCATCGCCAATGAACTGAAACAGGCACTTAAGAATTACACCGATTCCAAAGGCAGAGGTACTCCAACCCACAATGCCGAAGAAGCCTTCGCCATTTTGCTGGAGAAGCTCGACATCGTTCGCGGTATGTTTGCCAAAGGTCAGCATGGGGAAGGGTTTGATTACAGTGAATTTGAGACTAGGCCCCATGAACTGCTAATTGGCGCAGCCAACTACGTGCTGGGACTGCCGGATGGTAAAAAACGCTTTTTGGATACGGTGTTAGCGATGAGTAAGGCACGAACACTCTGTGCCACGCTTGATGCAGCCAAAGAAGTGGAAAAAGAAGTGGCATTTTTATCTGCCGTTAAAACTGCAATCACTAAAACAACCACCATTGATCGCAAACTGAGTGAAGCGGAGAAAAATTCAGCGCTCAAACAGATCCTGGACAATGCCATTGTTGCCCAAGGGGTCGATGATGTTTTTGCTTTATGTGGTTTAGATAAACCCAACATCGGTTTGCTGTCTGAAGAATTTCTGGAAGACGTCAGGCAGATGCCATATAAGAATCTGGCGGTTGAATTGCTGGAACGGCTTCTTAAAGATGATATTCGGGCTAAAACTCGAAATAACGTGGTTCAGGAAAAGAAATATGCCGACCGGTTGGAAGAAACGCTACGCAAATACAATAACCGGGCAATAGAAACTGCACAGGTTATCGAAGAACTCATACAGATGGCCAAGGATTTTCAAGCCGCAATGGAGCGTGATGCTGCACTTGGGCTAAATCCTGATGAAATTGCCTTCTACGATGCCTTGGCCAACAATGAAAGTGCCTTACGTGATTTAGGCGACGAGATCCTGAAGAAAATCGCTGTTGAAGTTACCGAGAGCCTGCGAAAGTCCACCACCATTGACTGGCAAGTTCGTGAGAGTGTCAGAGCACGATTACGCATCTTGATCCGGCGAATTCTTCAAAAGTACAAATATCCACCCGATAAAGCCCAAGGCGCAATTGACTTGGTTCTTGAGCAAGCCGAAGCTTTATCGAAAAGCTGGGTGACGTGAATTCTTTATTCAAGGAATGAAGTTACTGTGATATAAACAGATTTTTAGCTATGAACATGGAAGTTTCACTTGACAATAATCGCTTGCCCTAACTGTAAAAAAGCCACTTCAACTCGATTAACAGTATGTGAACACTGTGGTGTTAACCCTTCAACATCAACTTCAACCGCCACATATGATTGGTCGTGGCTCATGATGTGGATAGGTCTAATTCTGCTGTTGGTAATAGCATATGGTATCTATCAGATGCCCGAAAAAAAGAGGCTCGCTGAAGAACAAAAAGTACTCTTAAAACAACAAAATATTGAAGAAGCCAAAGCCACCAAAGAGCGTGATGAAAAAAGAAAGAGCTGAACGACTTCTTACGAGCCAAAACATGAAATCCCTTTCAGATAACCAGCTTTCATCTCTGCTTGCGGAATGCTCATCAGAAATAATGAAGTTCGCAAACAGTGTCAATAAGAGTCCTTTTGGAATAGCTCTGATTGAGGAATATTCTCCTGATAGATATATTCTTATGGCAAGCTCTAGATCAACACAGACTGAAGAACAACGAATCACATACTTTAGAAGTAGTAATTACATGCCTACATTTATTAATACTAGTTATGGAGTTTTGTTTACTCACGACAGTTTTTCGGGACCAGTTAAAGAAGTGAAGAACTTTTCCTGTGAATACAAGCCCGGACCGGTGTTTAGTCATGTACGACAATCTTATAACTGAACAAAAAGCATAAAATTACCAAAAGACCGCAAATAAGCCCGTTATGAGTTATTATTTCACTCTCGTTTACATGCTACAAAACAAGGTTGGCCGAAATCGCAGGATCGAATTAAATCAATAGCTTAGTCGATAACGTCGAGAATCCCTCGTTCTCCGCCAATTAAACCAATGTAACTAAATTAATTTTAATTCAATTAGTTACGCCAAGAACATCTTAAGCAAAACACCACCTCTCTATACCAATCGATTTACCCTCAAGTCATGCCCTAAATAATCTTTTGCGCGTGTATGTGTTGGTCTGTTTATTTTCATACGCTGTCTTCTCTAAATTTCTCGTTTTTTATTGGCTTGATGCATGGCACTAAAGCCAAAAAAAGCATAGAATAGCCAACTCTATGGTGGCCCAGCCGGTCTCCTCGCGACGATATGTTGGTTACCACGTCAGGCCCGGAAGGGAGCAGCGCAGCCATCGGACTCGGGCGCCGAGATTGGGCTGGTTTGGGTCACCACCCTTATGACCACATTGGGTATCTGACAAGCTACATGAGTTATCTGGTACTGGCCCGCAAGTGGCGCCCCAAAAAATTTGCCGAGGTAGTCGGCCAGCAGCATGTATTACGCGCGCTGATCAACGGTCTCGATCAAAATCGTTTGCATCATGCGTTTTTGTTTGCAGGCACTCGTGGGGTGGGCAAAACAACCTTAGCAAGAATCTTCGCTAAATCTCTCAACTGTGAACAAGGCATCAGCTCAACCCCCTGCGGTGTATGTAACAGCTGCGTGGAAGTCGACAGTGGACGTTTTGTAGATTTGATTGAAGTGGATGCGGCATCGCGCACCAAAGTCGATGATACCCGTGAGTTGCTCGATAATGTTCAATACGCGCCAAGTCGCGGAAGATACAAAGTCTATCTGATTGACGAAGTGCATATGCTGTCTACCAGCAGTTTTAATGCCTTGTTAAAAACGCTGGAAGAACCCCCTCCCCACGTTAAATTTTTGTTTGCCACCACCGATCCGCAAAAACTGCCGGTAACGATTTTATCGCGCTGTTTGCAATTCAATTTGCGGCGACTGGATATCAAACAAATCGCTGACCATCTGGCATTTATCCTGCAGCAAGAAAACATTGAGTTTGAAGTTGAAGCATTAAACCAGATTGCTTTTGCTGCCGACGGCAGTATGCGGGATGCGTTGAGCCTTCTTGACCAAGCGATTGCTTTTGCTGGTGGAATGGTAACAGCTGAAATTGTCAGCCAGATGCTGGGCAGTGTGTCACAGCAACAATTGATTCAGTTACTCGAAGCCTTTGCAGCCAAAGATGCCAAAGCACTGCTGGCACATACTGACGAACTTGCTTCCTTAGGTCGTGATTTTGTTGTGGTACTTGATGGCTTGATGACCAGTCTGCAGCGCATTGCAACAATCCAATTGATTGCAGATGCAGAATCGCTTGACCAGCAAGATGACGCGGCTTTACAGAATTTCGCTAATATTTTCAGCACGGAAACGGTGCAACTGCTATATCAGATTGCCTTGCATGGTAAACGCGACATGCCTTACGCGGCTGATCCACGTAGTGGTTTTGAAATGACCTTGTTGCGGATGTTGAGCTTCCAACCACAAGCGGTAAATGCCAATTTGGGGCAGCCCCCCGTAAAAAAGCCGCAAGCTGACTCCAAATCAGTGCCTGCAATGGCACCTGAACATGCGACTGTAGAATCAATTCCAACAGCCAATTCTCCAGAAACCACCATTAATCGTGCAACTGAATTAGTACCGCAAAACACAGCTAAACCTCAAGCGGACATAGCACCATTGGAAATCAATGAGGCTCCGGTTGAACATCCAACGGATTCTATAGCTTTAAATAAACCTGAAAAAACGGCAGTAGAATTATCGGGAGCAGACTCTGCAGAGCAGCTTGTCAGTTTAACGACGGCAAACTGGACGGCTTTGATCGCCCAGTTAAAACTCTCGGCTTTTGCCAGACAGCTTGCCGATCACTGTGCGTTCATCCGTACTGATAATCAAAAAATCTATCTTTCAGTTGCACCAGAATTACAACATCTGACCAATGAAAAGTCAGTCGCTAAATTACAAGCTGCAGTCAGTAAACAGCTAAATGTGGAAGTCATACTGGTGTTTACGGAAGCAACAGACACGGAAAATGTGCCAACACTGGCTGCAGAACGTGCGCAACAAGCTGCTGAAGTTCAACAAAATGCGGTGGATGCCATACACAATGATCCGGTAGTTGAGCAGATCAAAAATGCATTTAATGCCCGTATAATCGACACAACAATTAAACCCTTATAACTTTAAAAAGGATCTCCTATGAAAGGTGGATTAGGTAATCTGATGAAACAGGCCCAGCAAATGCAGGCCAATATGCAAAAAGCCCAGGAAGAGCTGGCCCAAGTAGAAGTTACCGGTCAGGCGGGTGGTGGCATGGTGCAAATCACTATGACTGGCAAACATGATGTAAAACGTGTGAGCATTGAAGACAGCCTGTTTCAGGATGATAAAGACATGCTTGAAGATCTGATTGCCGCAGCAGTTAATGATGCGGTGAGACAAGTTGAGAAAACGACTCAGGAACGTATGGCCGGTATGATGCCTCCTGGCATGAAGATGCCTTTCTAGTTCGTAAATATGGCAACTCTCGGACCCAGTATTGATCAACTGATTCAGGCTCTGCGCTGTTTACCCGGCGTAGGACCTAAATCAGCCCAGCGAATGACATTTCATTTGCTGGAGCGTGACCGTAGCGGTGGCGAACATCTGGCTGAAATGTTGAGCAAAGCATTGGCGAATGTAAAACATTGCCAGCGTTGCCGAATATTAAGTGAATCTGATATTTGCAGTCGTTGTAGTGACAGTTCCCGCCGCCAAGATCAACTGTGTATTGTGGAAATGCCTAGTGACGTTATAGCTATTGAGCAAGCAACAAATTATAAAGGCCAATATTTTGTGCTGACTGGTCATTTATCCCCGCTAGATGGTATTGGCCCTGAAGCGCTCGGCATACCCGCTCTGATTGAACGGTTCGAACAAAAAACCGTCACTGAAGTTATTCTGGCGACTAACCCTACTGTTGAAGGACAGGCAACAGCGCATTACATCAGCGAACTGGCTCGGGCAAGAGACATTTATGTGACGCGTTTGGCACATGGTATTCCATTGGGGGGTGAACTTGAGTATGTTGACAGTGGTACACTTTCTCATGCATTTTCTGGAAGAGAAACCTATTAATCGAACCTAATTTTTAAAAGAGCGGATTTACATGACGGAAATCTACACGGCATACGACTCACTAAAACACTTTAACGGTCTCATTCACCGCCAGCCGTTGTTTATTTCCAAAAAACTTGATGTGGATAGCTACCATCTGACATTTCTCGATACCAACGGTAATACGCTGGATGAGGATGCGCCAGTTCCTGAATTCCTATCGCAGCTCTCTGACATTCTGCAAGCGATTAATCACAATCAAAAAACCTTATTAACTATCCCGGCATCCTGGCAACAAGCACTTTTTGATTATTCAATGCCCGGTATTGATCTGATCATCGAAGCAAATGAAAAATCATTATCCAAACCGGCGTCTACGCATGTCAGCTACGCTGCTAACGCAACATCTTCCGTCGGTGAAAGCCAAACCTTATTGATTGATTTAGATGTATTTTCTGCAGACGAGTTATCCGCAAATTTACCGAAATGGCGTCAACAGCATGCCGTCTTATGCGCGTTAAATGTGAATGCAGCCAACCAATTCAGCATGTGCCAATTACACAATATTGATTTGTTGCAGGGTTTTTTCTATACCTTGCCCGACACCAGTTTTGATAAAAAAATCGCTCCCGCTGCTCAAACTTTAATGGAATTGTTAGTTAAGTTACAGGACCCAGAAGTTGAGGTTGATGAACTGGCTGAAATCATTAATCAAGATGTTGCTTTAAGCTATAAACTGCTGCGTTTAATCAATTCTGCTTTTTTTGGTCTTCCTCGTGAAGTTGGTAGCACTCGACAAGCCATTGTGATGCTGGGCCAAAACAAAATCAAAACCTGGGCCAGTCTGCTATGCCTGTCTGGACTCGATAACAAACCTAATGAGCTACGCACTACCGCCATGATTAGAGGACGAATGTGTGAATTGCTAGCAAAATATTACAAAGGTCATGCCGATGTGTTTTTTGCTGCAGGCCTATTTTCTACTCTTGATGCATTGATGGATAAACCGCTTGAAGTGTTATTGCAAGACTTGCCGCTAAGTGAAGAATTGCACTCCGCCCTGCTGCTCAAAGAAGGTGTCGCTGGCATGGCACTCAATCAGGTGTTGAATTATGAGCGCGGCAACTGGTCCGCAATTGATTATTCTATTGTGAGTGCCGATGCACTGTTGGCTGCATATCTTGATGCACTTTTCTGGGCTAAAGAACTTACTTTACAACTGAATGATTAATTAATGGCTATCAGCTGGTTAGGTATATCTGCCGATAGTCCATTCCCACCAGTTGACCAAGCCACCTCTCACGGCTTATTGGCTGCAGGTGGCGATTTATCTCTCACTCGGTTGTTGAATGCTTATCGACAAGGGATCTTCCCTTGGTTTAATGCATATGACCCCATTTTATGGTGGAGCCCCAATCCACGTATGGTCTTTCAAACAGATAATCTGCATATCAGTAAAAGTTTAAAAAAAGCGCTAAGGCAGAAACCTTTTCATATTACATTTGACCAAGATTTCGGAGCTGTTATGCAGGCCTGTGCGGCCCCCAGACAAGCAAAAGTACCTGCTGAACAACATGAAACCTGGATCCATAACGAAATGATTGCGGCCTATACAGCACTACATCAGGCCGGATATGCACACAGTGTAGAATGCTGGCAGGATGAACAGCTGGTTGGTGGTATTTACGGTGTATCCATAGGCAAAATGTTTTTTGGTGAATCCATGTTCAGTTATCAAACAAATGCTTCTAAAATTGCGTTAGTTGCCCTTGCCCGACAGCTTAGAATGTGGGGGTATCCGTTGATCGACTGTCAGGTATATTCTGAGCATTTGTCGCGTCTTGGCGCAATGACCCTGCCCAGAGAAAGCTTTGTCCACCAAGTACAGCAGCTGTGCTCCTTACCCGGCCAATCAGGCAACTGGCAAACCATCACATCACCATTTAACTATGAGCCTTGATTTTTATCAGGACAGACCGCATGCCTGTTCATATCTTGAAGACCGGCTGGCGCGAAACATCTATCCCGACCCTCTTCGACCGCTGACAAACGCACTTTACAGTCAGCTCATCCAACACGGATTCAGACGCAGCGGTGATCATGTATATCGACCATTTTGTCCGGCATGTGATGCCTGTGTTCCGGTCAGAATAGATGTAAATAGCTTTCAGCCGAACCGCAGCCAACGACGATGTTTACGTGATAATAATGATGTGTATGTAAATATCACACCCGCTGTTTTTAATGCGGAACACTATGATCTTTATCAACGCTATATCGCACATAGACATGCTGGTGGTGGAATGGATAATCCCAGTAAAGAAACCTATCTGCAGTTTCTCACCAGCAGCTGGAGCGATACAGCATTTATCGAATTTAGAACCCGGGACAAATTGCTTGCGGTAGCCATTACCGATTTTGTCACCGATGCAGCGTCAGCTTTTTATACTTTCTTTGATCCTGATTATTCAGCAAGAGGATTAGGCACCTTTGCTATATTGAAACAGATCGAATTAGCACAACAACAAAATCGGCCATGGCTGTATTTAGGCTATTGGATTGGGGATAGTCCGAAAATGCGTTATAAGAGTCGATTCTCCGCTTTACAACAATTTGACGGGCAATGGCGCAATTTTGATAAAAAAGCTTTGAATAATCAGTGATTTTACGGCAAAATGGATCTTTTAATAGTTTGGTAAATTAAGACCTGTATGGCAAAAGAAGATCATATTGAATTCGAAGGCACTGTAATTGACACGATGCCTAATACTACTTTCCGCGTTGAGCTGGAAAACGGTCATGTTGTAACAGCACATATCTCCGGCAAAATGCGTAAAAACTATATCCGCATCCTCACTGGCGACAAAGTAACTGTTCAATTGACTCCCTACGATTTAAGCAAAGGCCGCATCGTCTATCGTGCCCGTTAATCCAATATAGTCTAACGCCAGCTTAGTTATTCAACTTCAGTTTATTGCTGCCGCCAGGCAGCTAAAATTGCCAAGCCGAACATCCCCACAAATGTAAGCAGCGTCCATGCAGGAATACTGAGGCTCAGAAATGTCCATGAAACCTCGGCGCATTCTCCAGAACCTCTTAACACCAAAGATAATGCATCGGTCAGCGGAAAGTTTTCCATAATAAAGCCCATTCCTGGTCCGCAACTTGGTACTTGATCAACCGGAAGGTTCTGCAGCCAGACATGTCTTGCTGAAACCGATGCTCCCAATAAAGCCGATAAACTGATCAACCCTACATAAATTCTGGTTCCTGTTCTGGCCGGATTATGAATGGCCGCTATCAGGAAAAACACCCCGGTAACCATCACTAACACACGTTGCAAAATGCATAATGGGCATGGCTCCAACTCCATCACATGTTGCATATATAGAGCAGCCAAAAATAAGCTGAAACAAAATAAAAACCCGCCAAACAATAGCTTGCGTGTTGTGATCAAAACGGTTTCCTCCGTTGGATTAATGTGTGCTAAGTTAACCTAAAAACCGCATCAGATAAAGGGTTAAGTCATGTCAGATAATAACTTCGAAGAAAAGTTCGCCGCCGCCTATGACAAAATGATGGAACGCATTCATCACTTTTTTGATGATGCTGAAGCGAATGCTGTTCCCACACTTAAGCAGCGGATTGAATTGGCAAAACTTCGTGCAATTGAACTACGAGAAGTGACCGCAGAAGAAGCTGATAAGATTGCCTATTATGTCGAGCGGGATTTACAGGATGCAGCAGAATATCTTGAAACCACAGGAAAAGAATTTTCAACCTGGTTTAATTTCGATTTACAACTCGTAGAAGAACGGCTTTATGAATTATTTGCTTCAGTTGCCGATCGGACCCGTCTGGAACTCGGCCAATTGGCTAATCAAGCACAAATGGCCCAGCAGTATCACACTGGGGAAATTACCGGCATCGGCACATTAGTGTGTAATTCTTGTGGCACAGAAATGCACTTTAAAAAAACCGGCCGCATTCCACCTTGTCCGAAATGTCACCATACTGAATTCAAACGGCAGACTAAATAAACTCAGGCAAAATCTTCCGGCCAGTACCAGGCACCCTCGCAATCAATTCACAACAGATATCCATTAATTTTGGGAAATTGCGTATAGATTGCCAATCAGTTTGATGGATTTGAGCTTTAGTGGTTAGCCACGGAAGCTGTTCCACGGCGGCAAGCTCAACGTTATAAGCTTCCCCTGCCACAAATATATATGCTCCTGCTGAATCATTATGCCAAGCGAAACGTAAATACACGTTGCGTTGCAAATACTCACCCGTATTAAAGCGTTCATCCACTTCAACTAATGACGGTTTATCGGTTACAAACTCTTCTGCTAAGTCCTGTAAAGTTGATTTAGTTTCAGTCACCAGCCGCCCAACCGCCAAAGCAATTAAACCTTGATTATCACTTATGGTTTCGAACAGTAAATTTTGAAAGCGCTGGATTGCACTGCCATCAATTTCAGTTGCAGAGTGAATAACGTCCACATCAGCATCCGCATAAAGTTGTTCAGCAACATCCTGTTCTAACAAAGTGTGACTGAAAGCATCAAGCAACTGTAATTGGGATGGGGCTCTGAATCCTATCGAAAAGGTCAAACATGGATTTAAAGCTACGCCATGATGAGCAAAGTGAGGAGGCAGATAGAGCATATCACCCGGCTGTAATTTCCAATCATGATCAGCTGAAAACTGCTGCAGTATGCGTAAATCAGTATCATCTCTGAAAGTTGCATTAATTAACGGCTTATCACTGATTTGCCAATGGCGGGTTCCCTGAGCTTGTAACAGAAATACATCATAACTGTCG
Source organism: Methylophaga muralis (assembly GCF_001720165.1). GTDB lineage: Bacteria > Pseudomonadota > Gammaproteobacteria > Nitrosococcales > Methylophagaceae > Methylophaga > Methylophaga muralis. The sequence continues at coordinate 63,255 of NZ_MCRI01000009.1, read as the reverse complement.
GTATGTGGCCCGACCGATCCACCTTCAGGCGCGTAACTAATCATCAAATCATCGCGGCGCCAGGCCGATAGAAACTCAAATGCTGTTAGTAATTGCTGTAACGGTGGATGATGTTTATCCATGTCCTGAACTAGTAACGTCCAATGCGTATCAGGCAAATCCGCAAAATCTTCGTCGTCAAATGGACCGTGACGCAGTTGCCAGGGCTTTTCACCGAATTCTTCAATCAAGCGCGATTCGACTTCTGCCTCACTGGCAAACGCTGCAAGATCATCTGGGCTAAGATCACTGACTGGCAAAGGAAAAGCCTGCCGGATCACTAAGGGTTTCTTTTGCCAATATTCATCCAGAAACTGTTGCTGGCTGAGACCGGTATTAAAAAACCCTGTCATGGCTTGCCTGCGTGAAACTGTAACTGCGGATAGAGTCTCGGCCCTTCGTTGTATATCACAATGCGACTAATCGCAGCGTAAGGCACTTGGATACGAAACATAGCCTCTAATGGCATTGCCAATATCTCAGTGAGAATGACACGTATCACACCGACATGAGCGACCAACAGAATATGTGTATCGCTATGGGATTGCACTAGTGCTTGCCAGGCGTGCTGAATGCGCTGTTGAAACGCCAAAAGCGATTCTGCATTAGCTGGAGTATTGTTAATTGGATCATCATAAAAAGCATAAAATGCTGCTTTATGATGTTGTTCCAATTCACTGGCAGTTTTACCTTCCCAATCACCAAAACCTATCTCGGTAAATTGCTTATCTAGTTGCAAGGGAATGGCATGATTATCGGACAGCTCTTTGGCAAAATCCGCACAGCGAGTTAAGGTCGAGCTGACAATGTGCTGCCAGGGTGTGACATTTGCAGTAGCAGATCGCATTTGCTGCCAACCCAGCTCACTTAACGGATCATCAAGCTGCCCACGATAACGCATTCCGCCCTGGGGTTCTCCATGACGCATTAAATCGATCACTAAAGCCATTGTTAACCAATAATTTCAACTTTAAGAATAACGTTATCTACAGCGATAACTTGAACACGAGTACCGGTCGGGCAATCGGGACCATGTACTTTCCAGGTGGAATCATCGAGGATGACTTTTCCCTGCCCATTCACAATCGGATTGGTCAGCGTAAGAATCCGACCGACATGTTGTTCACCCCGCCGATTGAGTAATGGCTCATCCGTTGCGATGGGATGTTTGACGTAGTATCTGCGCCACAATACGATACTTAACACTGATAACACAGCAAACATTAACCATTGGAACTGCCAGGGAATCGCTGGAAATAACAGCAACACCAGGCCAGTGATAAATGCTGCAATGCCTAACCATAAGGCAAAAAAGCTTGGCAAGATGATTTCAAGTGTTATTAACACCACTGCCAAAACCCACCAATGCCAGAAATCAACGATAAACGGCATAATTACTTCTCTTTACCGATGAAGGCTTCCTTGGCGAGCTCAGTAATACCCGCCAATGAACCAATTACGCTACTCGCTTCCAGCGGCATCATGATGATTTTGTGATTGTTGGCACTGGCCATATCTTTAAGTGCTTCAATGTATTTTTGTGCAACAAAGTAGTTCACCGCCTGAACATCACCTTGTGCAATGGCTTCTGAAACCATGGTTGTGGCTTTAGCTTCAGCTTCCGCTAAACGTTCACGGGCTTCGGCATCTCGAAATGCAGCTTCACGTCTACCTTCAGCGTCCAATACTGCAGCTTGCTTTTCACCTTCTGCTCGCAAAATTTCTGATTGACGATGACCTTCGGCTTCAAGAATATTAGCGCGTTTAATCCGCTCTGCTTTCATCTGACGGCCCATGGCTTCAATCAGATCGGCAGGTGGTTCAATATCCTTAATTTCAATACGGGTGACTTTAATCCCCCATGGCGTGGTTGCGTCATCAACTACCGTCAATAATCGTGTATTGATTTCATCACGTTTGGAGAGCAATTCATCCAGATCCATTGAGCCCATAACAGTACGCACGTTAGTCATGGTTAAATTCAGTATTGCATTATCCAGTCCGCTGACTTCATAAGCGGCTTTTGCAGCATGAATAACCTGATAAAACACTATACCATCAACCCGAACCATCGCATTATCCTTAGTGATAATGCCTTGCGAAGGCACGTCCAAAACCTGCTCCATCATATTAATGCGTGCGCCGATCTTATCAATCACTGGCACAATCAGATTTAAACCTGGTCGCAATGTTTTGGTATAACGACCAAAGCGTTCAACCGTATATTCCCAACCCTGATCGACTGACTTGACGCCCATTAAAACAAGGACAATGGCCAGTACCAGTACCACGATGACAAATAGCGAAAAACCTTCCATTACTCTGCTCCATTGCGACTTTTGATGTTCATTTGATGATACCAGCAAAGTACATCAAACGGGTGGATCTTGGACTTTTTCGGGTTAGCGTAAGACAATAGCTACATTCGTTATCCGGGACTGCTTTTTTATGAAATTTCTGAACCTAACCAACAGCATATTATTTGTCGGTTTAATGAGTATTGGCGTCGCCGCACAGGCGCAACAGTGGTACCACGTCGAGCTGATCGTGTTCGAAGTTCTTAATCCCTCTGATAACGAACAATCACCCACATTTACGTTGCAGGATCCCGCTCCTTTGAGCGTAGGTATGGCAAATAAAGTAATTCAACCGGCAGAAAATAAAAATCTCGGTGATATTGCCCAGCGCTTGCGCAATTCAGCTGGCTATCGGGTAGTGAGTCATCAGTCCTGGCAACAAGCTGTAGGGAATCGCAATCGTGCTCAAGCAGTAGCTATAGAATCTGAGCGGGTGAAAGGCCAAGTGCGTTTTCATATTGCAACCTACCTGCATGCCAATCTGGATTTATGGTTGCAGGATGGTGTACGTTCGGTTGAAAGTGATTCATTTCATACCTTGTCTCAACCACGTTTAGTGGAATTACGCCGTATTCGCAGTCGACAGGTACATTATTTCGATCACCCGCGATTCGGGGCAATTTTACAGCTGATTCCAGTATCAACACCGGATCAAGTGTTATCCAATATGACCGGTCCGGAAACCTATTCGTTACCGACTGAAGGTGAAGCTACAACAGCGGAATAACACATTTTAATAAACGATGAACCTGGCCCATTGTTGCATCCATAGTTTCCAGAATGACTTCGATGGTCAACGGATGTGAGCTTATACCAGCGGCCTGATTAGCTACAACCGCTATACTGGCATAGGCAATATTTAACTCTCGAGCTAGAACTGCTTCTGGCATCAAAGTCATGCCCACCATATCGGCGCCATCGGTTTTTAATCTGCGGATCTCAGCAGCGGTTTCCAGTCGCGGCCCTTGAGTAACCGCATAGACGCCGCCATCAATCACCAACATTTCTTCAATATTGGCAGCCAACTGTATTTGCTGACGCAAGGTTTCATCAAATGGATAAGTGAAATCAATATGTTTATCCGCTGAAAAATCCTCACTGGCAAAACTGGATTCCCTTCCGCAGCTGTAATCAATCAATTGATCAGGCAAAGCGATCGTTCCAGGCTTATATGCTTCGGTAATGCCTCCAACAGAGGCGACGGCAAGAATTTGATCGACGCCTAACTGATGCATCGCCCAGATATTGGCCCGATAATTTATCAAATGTGGCGGAATGGTATGATGCTCGCCATGCCTTGGTAGAAACGCGACGTCTTTACCCGCAAACTTACCAATCATTAATGGTGCTGATGGTTCACCAAATGGCGTTTCACGCTGCATTTGCTCTTCAAGAACTAAGCCGTCTAACTGACTTAAACCACTACCTCCAATCAATCCGATCATGATGCATTCTCCTTGATTGCAAAAATACCGGGGGCATTGCGCAGATAGCCTTTGTAATCCATACCAAACCCAAAAACGTAGCGATTTGGAAGTGATAATCCTATATATTCCGGCGGTATACCATGCTTGTTGCCATGTTGTTTATCAGCTAAAACCAAGGTCTTAACCGAAATGGCTCCGGATTGCTGACAGAATTCTCTTAGGGCGGCTAATGTGAAGCCTTCATCGTAAATATCATCAACTAATAAAACATGCCTTCCATGCAGTTCAATGCTTGGTTTTGCACGCCAATCCAACGTTCCGCCAACAGTTTTATCGCCATAGCGAGTCGCATGAATGTAATCGGTTTCCAGATTAAATTGCAGCTTGGGCAATAGATGACCCATGGTCATCACCGCACCATTCATCACACACAGTAATACTGGGTTTTTATCCACATACTGCTGATTCAACTGAGAGGCCAGTTGTTCAAGACTTTCGTCGATCGCCTGCAACGTAAATAAACACTCTGCCTGCTGCATTACCTGATTCATGCGTTTTACCTATCTGTATGTATCAACATCAGTCAGTATAATAGGCTGTTTTGGTCACAGGGAAGCCAAAATGGCACGTTTTTGGCCGATTCTGCTGTTTATCGCGGTATTTACTTTTGTCTGGTTGCAGCCTGAAAAAACGTTGCAAGATAGCAGCGTGGCCACGCTATCTCCACCTCAGCGGATCATTAGCTTGGCTCCCAGCATTACAGAAACACTTTTTGCAGTGAATGCCGGAGATAAGGTGGTTGCCGTAACAGATTATTGTCAATATCCCGCACAAGTGAAAAATTTACCCAAAGTTGGCGGCTATCTTGACCCGAATCTGGAACAGATTGTTCGGTTAAAGGCTGATATGGTAATCCTGCTGGAACGCCAACATGCGCTGAAAAAACAGCTACAACAACTAGGAATTGCCACCTTAAGTATCGATAATTCCAGCCTGGCCGGTATTCGTCGCAGCATCATCGATATTGCCGCTGCAGTAGGACAAACTACTATCGCTGAGAAGCTGATTAGTGATTTTGATAGTCGGCTTGACGCGATTCGCCAAAAAGTTGAGGGTCAGCCAAAACCCAATGTTTTAATAGCCATTGCCCATAGTTCAAACACCAATTATTTGGATAAAGTCTATATCGCCGGGCAACAGGATTTTTATAATGATTTATTGCCATCCGTTGGCGCCACCAATGTCTATCGAGGCACACGACTGCGAGTTCCTGCGCTGTCTACAGAAGGGCTGTTAAGGCTTAATCCAGAAGTTATTATCGATATTTTCCCCGATGCAGAGGTGTATTCACCGGATATCACTGCCCTTCGGCAGCAATGGCAGCGACTGGATAAAATCAATGCTATTAAAAATAATCAATTACATATTATTCAGGCGGACTATGCTGTAATTCCTGGGCCCAGGATTATTCAGTTGGCTGAACAGCTGGCGCAGATATTACACCCTCACCTAGACTGGGAACAGGTGAACCATGTTGATTAACGCACAAGATATCTCCGTCAAAACTTCTGATAAAAGACTTATTGAATCAATTAGTTGCAATGTGAAGCAAGGTGATTATCTGTGCATCGTTGGACCAAATGGTTCGGGTAAAAGCACCTTCCTGAAAACATTGATCGCGATTTTGCCGATTCACAGTGGCAAGCTAATGATTGATGGTCAGCCAATCTCCCAGTATCGCCACAAAAAGCTGGCAAGACTTATCAGCTACGTACCACAAAGCGGTGGCAACCATCTGACCTTTACGGTTGATGACTATGTGCGGATGGCAAGATATAGTCATCATCATGTTTTTTCAGAATGGCAGGCTCATGATAATGAGGTGGTAGAAAATGCCCTCAACATCACTGACTGCCAGCCATTTCGTTACCGTAAAATGTCGACCTTAAGCGGTGGCGAATGTCAGCGGGTTATGATCGCTGCTGCTTTGGCGCAGGATACACCGGTATTGATCCTGGATGAACCTACCGCATTTCTGGATCCGCATCATCAGGTCGCGGTGCATCAACTTATCCGCAAACTCAATCAACAGCATAATAAAACCATTATTGAAGTCACCCACGATATCAATCATGCCGCGCAGCACAGCAAACATGTATTGGCATTACTCGATGGAAAATGTCTGTGGCATGGTCCTGCTGAACAGTTTTTAAATGCCGAGCGGTTACAGCAGCTTTACCAGCAAGCGTTTGTTTTTGCCAAACATCCGCATCATGATCGACTGATTGCTGTGGCAGATGAATCATGAGCATAAAACTTAAACTCATCGCATTAAGTCTGTTTACCGTTCTGGTGGTAATTATCAGTCCGTGGCTGGATTTTTCAGCGGCTAGTTCCCCGGAAATTCAGCAGATGATCATCTATGAGTTGCGGATCCCAAGGGTGTTATTTGCATTTACTGCTGGCTGTGGTCTGGCATTGTGCGGCATGGTATTTCAGGCAATGTTTCGCAATCCACTGGCCACACCATTTACCCTGGGTGTGGCCAGCGGTGCTTCGTTAGGTGCAGCGATTAGTGTCTATACAGGTATCAGTTTTACGATTTTAGGATTAAGTGCCACCAGCCTTAGCGCCTTTGCCGGAGCCTTAATAGCCATCAGTTTTGTTTACAGTATCAGTCGGTTTCGGTTTGGTTTTTCTGGCGAAACCTTATTGTTAACTGGCGTTGCTATCAGTTTCTTCTTTTCCAGCCTGATATTGTTTATTCAATATCTCAGCAACGTTGCCGATTCATTTCAAATTATCCGCTGGTTGATGGGCAGTTTAACGGTGGTGGGTTATCAGGAATTAAAGCAGCTATTACCTTTCGTTACACTGACGGCAGTAGTGATTATTTTTCTGAGCCGCGAGCTGAACCTGTTAATGGCCGGTGATGAAATAGCCACAAGTCGAGGCGTTTCGGTGAAATACGTACGCTATGCATTGTTCTTTGTTACTTCGTTGTGCGTGGGAGCTATCGTTGCCTTATGCGGGCCGATTGGCTTTGTCGGTATGATGGTGCCGCATATCTGCCGATTGATTATCGGCGAAGATCATCGCTATCTGATACCGGCGACATTGCTTTTTGGCGGCAGCTTTCTGGTGATTTGCGATACGCTTGCCAGATTGGTCATTGCCCCTGCAGAATTACCTGTCGGCGTTATTACTACCTTACTGGGCGGACCGTTTTTCTTGTGGCTTTTGATGCGATATAAATCTCAGCATTAATTTAACGAAATAGTTAACTACTGTTGTAATGCGCAATTTATGCTTAAACATTCTGTAGCTGGTATTGATATGACTGATTCTGAAAACCGTTTAACTGACGCAATTCTGCAAAGAACCTTTAGCAGACGCGAAATATTACGTTATCTGGCTGCCAGTGGGGCCATATTAATGATGCCCGCGGCATGGGCAAATCTGCCTAAAGAAGCCCCTCGCCAGCTGTCGCTTTACAACTTACATACAGAAGAAAAACTTAAAACCACCTATTGGGAACAAGGTAAATATCTGCAAGATGGGCTGGCAGAAATTAATTATCTGTTACGCGATCATCGGAGCGGCGAACACACCGATATGGACCGGCAATTGCTGAATTTAATGTTTCTTTTGCAGCAAAAGGCTCAAAGTAAACAAGCCTTTAATATTATTTCCGGTTATCGCTCCCCCGCCAGCAATGAAATGTTGCGTAAGAGCAGTACAGGTGTTGCTCAAAAAAGTCTCCACACACTTGGCATGGCGGTAGATTTGCGATTACCAGGGGTAAAACTCGAAGCATTGCGAGATATGGCGATCAGTCTGCAAGGTGGTGGTGTCGGTTTTTATCCAAAATCCGACTTTATTCACATTGATACCGGGCGAGTTCGCCAGTGGTAATCCAGAGCTTGTTTATCTTTCAGCTAATAACAGAGGTGGTGATGAAAGATAAACAGACCCTAGCCCTCAGCAATTTCCTGCATCAATAACTTTGCTTGTTGGTAAAAATTCGCCATCTGATTTTTATACTGCTCGCTAAATTGTTGATGATGCAGTTGCATTTTTTTATGCAGTTTTCGCAACTTATCGTGAAACGCCCGTTGCTTTTCTAAATCAATATAACTGTCACAGCTGGACATACAATTAGGGTCAAGCCCACATTCATAGCGGTTGATGGTTTCTTCATGTTGCATGATTAATCCAACATGTTGATCAAGCTTGGCACTGTGTTCGGGCAGGCTACGTTCAAGCTTGTGTAAAATAGCAACCAGGCGTTGAGTATGATGTGTCCAATAATCCGCATCGGCCAACCAGCGAAGATGATCAGCGCGCCACTGTTCGCTTTCTTGTTTGAGTTGTTGCAATTCATCCATTTCACACCTCAATGTGTTGATTGGTAAAGTCATTTCTTGCTTGTAAGGCTTGCTATTAACTAAGCATACACGACCCAACAATATCCCTGTAAAATATAGGGCTTTAAAATCTTTACGGAATATTTCTATGGCTCAAACTGTGGTCTGCGCATTATATGAATTTGTCACTCTGGATGATTATGCGGCGATTAAACCATCGCTACTCAAATTCATGCTGGATCATGAGGTACGTGGCACGTTATTACTGGCTCAGGAAGGTATCAATGGCACCGTCGCGGGATCACGTCAGTCAATTGATGCCTTGTTGGATTATTTACGTACAGATTCCAGATTAAAAGATTTGAGTTACAAAGAGTCGTATACCGATACTCCGCCATTTCTGCGCAGCCGGGTGAAACTAAAGCGTGAAATCGTCACTATGGGTGTGGAAGGCATCGATCCAAAACAGTCGGTCGGAACCTATATCAAACCCAAAGACTGGAACAAGTTAATCAGTGATCCTGAAGTTTTGCTGGTAGATACCCGTAATGATTACGAGGTACAGGTTGGTACATTTAAAAATGCCGTTAATCCCCACACCGAAAGTTTTCGTGAGTTTCCAGAATATGTAAAACAGCATCTGGATCCGCAAAAACACAAAAAAAGTCGCCATGTTCTGTACAGGCGGAATTCGCTGTGAAAAATCCACCGCTTATCTCAAAGAACAAGGTTTCGAAGAGGTTTATCATCTGGAAGGTGGCATTCTCAAATATCTGGAAGACGTACCGGAACAGGAGTCACTCTGGGAAGGCGAATGTTTTGTATTTGATGAACGCGTTACCGTTAATCATAGTCTGGAAAAAGGCGAATACGATCAGTGTCATGCCTGTCGGTTACCCATCACCGAAGAAGACAAACAAAGCGAAAAATACCAACGCGGCGTTTCATGCCCGCATTGTTTCGATAAAACCACTGACGATCAAAAAGCCCGTTATGCCGAACGTGAAAAACAGGTACAACTGGCATTGAAGCGCGGTGAAGCACATATCGGCTTGGAATCAAACGAAGCAGCCGAGCAACACCGTATGGAAAAAATACGTCGAAGAGAACAGGATAGGCTTGCCGCCAAACAAAAACAGCATTCATGAGATTATTCACCAGCTTATTACTTTATCTATTTTTTATTCCGGTTAGCTTTGCTCATACTCAAAGCGGACAAGCGGCGATTGCTTCGGCACATCCTTTAGCGACTGAAGCTGGTTTTGAAATTCTTCAACAAGGCGGCAATGCCTTTGATGCAGCAATTGCCGTCAGTGCAGCGCTTGCAGTGGTTGAACCTGCAGGATCTGGTCTCGGTGGCGGTGGTTTCTGGTTATTGCATCGTCAAGCCGATAAACAGCAAATCATGCTGGACAGTCGCGAGACCGCACCCGCCAAAGCACATCGTGATATGTATCTGGACGAAAATGGTGAGGTATTACGAGATTTAGCGCTTAATGGTCCATTGGCCGCCGCTATTCCCGGAACCCCGGCTGCATTGGATTATTTGTCGCAACATTATGGCAAGTTGCCATTATCGACCACGCTTGCCCCGGCAATTCGTTATGCCAAAGAAGGCTTTGCTGTCACACCGCGCTATCAGCGCTATATGGGGTTTAGAAAACAGGCGTTAAATGCTGAAGCCAAAACAATCTTTCTGGATGGAGATGACATTCCCGAATTAGGCACGGTAATTATTCAACAGGATTTAGCCAAAACCCTGGAAGCGATTGCCGAAAAAGGTCGCGATGGTTTCTATCAGGGGGATATCGCTCAACAGATGGTGGAATCAGTGCTGGCCGCCGGCGGTATCTGGACCCATCAGGATCTGGCTAATTACCAACTGAAAATTCGCCAACCGGTGCAAACACAATTTGCTGGTTACACCATCACCACTGCAGCTTTACCATCAGCAGGCGGACAGTTAATCAGCTTGATGTTGAATCAGTTGAATACATTGAATTACCTGCAAGCTAACACCCAACAAAAAAGACATTTGTTGATCGAAACCATGCGCCGGGCCTATCGTGAGCGCACTGTACATTTAGGTGACAGTGATTTTGTTGAGGTACCTGATTATTTAACTGATGCCAACTACGCGGCGCAGCTGGCTGCCGATATTGATGCAGAAACTGCCAGCAAAAGTGATGAATTATCGGATGAATTCAGTAATAAAGGTGAAGACACCACGCATTTTTCGATAGTCGATCAATTCGGTAACCGGGTATCCGCCACGCTCAGTATTAACTTGCCTTTTGGCAGCGGCTTTGTTGCTGGCAATACTGGCGTATTACTTAATAATGAAATGGATGATTTTTCAGCGTTAAGTGGCAGCCCGAATGCTTATGAGCTTGTCAGTGAATCTGCTAATGCGATCGAACCTGGCAAACGCCCCCTCTCCAGCATGACCCCGAGTTTTGTTGAAAATGACCAACGATTGCTGGTAATCGGCACTCCTGGAGGTAGCCGGATTATTACTATGGTGATGCAAGGCATTCTGCATTTTATGGAAGGCCAGGACGCCGAAGCAATTGTCAGTGCACCGCGATTGCATCATCAATATTTACCTGACCGGGTACAGATGGAAACTCCCGGCTTCAGTGAGGCGGAGCAAGAGGATTTAATCCGCCGGGGTCATCAACTGGATATATTAAATCGTCAATTTGGCAATATGCAGGTAGTAGTTGCTGATAAAACAACTGGCAAAGTCAGTGCAGCCAGTGACCCACGTGGTGAGGGCCTGGCAAAAACTGAAACCATTACGCTCGATTAAAAGGTAAAGGTTACAGCTTCATCTCTGACGGCATCACGCCTTTGCGCGATTGAACCAATGCGCTACCTTCCAGCACAATCAACGCTATTAATGTCAACGAAATGGGTACCAAAGCAAACCATCCCAGGACAGAACGTTGAATAAATCGCATGCTTTCATCGGCTTGAGCCTGCAATAAAAACGAGCCAACACCAAATATAATTGCCGCCACCAAATAAGCACCTAATAGATACAAACTGCGCTTCCAGGCTAGCTTCCAATGGGCTTGAACCAATGCAGTCTGGTCTTGGGTGTTGTGCGCTTTATAGGCTATTGAGCCAATCATGATGAGTGACCCCAGTAACGATAATGAGAAAATCAACCACAGGTTTCGGGTGCCAAACAAAATCGCCGGAACAAAAAAGTGAAATATCGCGACATTGAACATTAAGCGCTCATGTGGCTTACTGGCTTCATGATAGATTTCTGACATGGTATGTTCCTCTGTTTATAAAGGCAGTCTTAACATGTTGCACCTGATTGATAGTCATTGCCATCTCGACTTTAATGATTTTGACGCAGATCGTCAGACTATCCTGACCAACTGCCTTCAATCAGGTATCGAAAAAATTGTCATTCCCGGTGTCACAGTCAATAGCTGGCCCAAACAAATCGAATTATGTAACAGCAATCCAATGCTATCGCTGGCGTTAGGCTGTCATCCAATGTTTATGGAAGAACATCCTGAAAATGCCGCACAACTACTGGATCAAGCTGTCCATCAATACCAACCGATCGCGATTGGTGAAATCGGTTTGGATTTTTATGTGGCGGATGCCGATATGAGCGCTCAACTGAGTTTATTTGAAGCACAATTGGATGTCGCAGTTAAATTTGCCTTACCGGTTATCCTGCACGTTCGCAAAGCCCATGATGAAGTTCTCAAACTGTTACGCCAAAAACAACTACCGGGTGGCACTGTGCATGCCTTCAGCGGCAGTGCCCAGCAAGCCGAACAATATCGTGATCTCAATTTTCTATTAGGCATTGGCGGCGCATTGACCTACCCCAGAGCTCAGAGATTACAACGCTTATTTGCTGAATTACCGCTGTCGCAAATCGTCTTGGAAACCGATGCGCCAGATATGCCGCTATGCGGTCATCAGGGTCAGCGTAATACCCCTGAAAATATCCCGGTGATTCTTCAAAAGCTTAGTCAATTGCGCGGTGAATCCAGCGATCATATTGCTGAAATCACCACGGCGAATTGTCGACGTCTTTTCAGTATCTGACTAATCGTGGTGATGGGTGATTTCACCTTCAGTAAATAAATAATCCCGTAATTGCTCATCCATCTTTTTATCTTTACGGCGAATCCATTCCAACGTCATTGCGGCATGTTCTTTTTCTTCATCACGATTATGTTCGAGAATCTTTTTCAATTCCGTATCTTTACACGCATCAACCCGCTGGTTATACCAATCAACTGCTTCCAACTCTTCCATCAACGACACGATCGCACGATGCATATCTTTGGTTTCGTCTGATAACTCATTAAACGGCTCGTGGTAACCTTCATTTGACATTTAAATCTCCTTAGCAAAAAGTGAAAAGAACCCAAATCAAATTAGCATGTCTATTCCGACATCAACAATAACCTAAATCAATACAGGATTTTCCATGACGCAAGGCAGCACGGACCGTATACTCCAAACAATTAATGCAGTGATACTGGGTAAACAACACGCCGTCAAACTGGCCTTATCCTGTCTGATTGCCCGCGGTCATTTATTGATTGAAGATTTGCCCGGTGTCGGTAAAACCACGCTGGCACATACGCTGGCCACCACATTAGGCTTACGTTTTCAGCGGGTACAATTCACCAGTGACATGCTGCCGGCGGATATTCTAGGAGTATCGATTTATGACCCTGAAAAACATCAATTCAGCTTTCATCGTGGACCGATTTTTACCCAGTTACTGTTAGCCGATGAAATTAACCGCGCCTCGCCTCGCACGCAAAGTGCCTTGCTGGAAGCGATGGAGGAGCAACAGGTCACTATTGAAGGTGAAAGCTACCCATTGGATGATCCGTTTTTTGTTATTGCCACCCAAAACCCCACTCATCAGATTGGCACCTTTCCATTACCGGAATCGCAACTGGACCGATTTCTGATGCGTATTCAAATCGGTTATCCCGATCATCATGCCGAACGTGCTTTATTGATTGGCGAAGATAGACGTCAAATGCTTAAACAGCTTACTGCTGACATTACCCCGGATGAATTGCTAGAGTTACAACTATCCGCCAGCAAAATAACATTGAGTGATGCGCTGATTGATTATGTGCAGGTGTTGTTAGCCTATACCCGACAAACGGGTCAGTTTTATAACGGTCTGTCCCCTCGGGCAGGGTTAGGTCTGATTCAAGCTGCCAGAGCCTGGGCCATGATCAGTGGCCGGGATTTTGTGATCCCCGAAGATGTGCAGGCGGTTTTTCCCAGTATCGTTCAACATCGTCTGCAAGCCCGCGAACATCTGCAATCGGCTGATTGGGCAATAGAGATCCTGCAGCAGGTCGCGATCCCCTAATGTTAATGTTGCGCCAATATTGGCAGCGCTGGCGACAACAGCAGCGTTATCGGGTATTTATTTTGCCCAGCCGTTATGGCATGAGTTACGCGATGTTAATTCTGGTGATGTTGCTGGGTGCCATTAATTACAACAACAGTCTTGGCCATTTACTCAGTTTTCTGTTGGTAGGTGTCGGCCATGTTGCCATGCATCACAGCTACCGCAATGTACGACAGCTGGATTATCAGCTGGGTCATGCTGAACCGGCATTTTGTAAACAAAACATTCTGTTGCCGATAACGTTTATCAACCAAAGCCAGCGCCCTATCCGGCAACTGGAAATGGCTTACCTGGCATCACCCTCAGCATCAAGTTGGTGGCCGTTTAAAAAGTTTTCCCGCTATGTTGCGTTTTATAAGGCCGCTTTAATTGCTGCAGATCACAACAGCCTGCATCTGCTACCAATCCCCACCCAGCAAAGAGGATGGCAAGAGTTAGGTCGGCTGCGACTGTCCAGCGTGTATCCGGTCGGCTTGTTATTCAGCTGGTTTTTTATTGATATTAATCAACGGGTTCTGGTTTACCCCAAACCGATCGGTAATAAACCTATGCCACTTCCCTCAGCGATGGAAACTGGTGTGGCTTTGCAACATCAGCAAGGCATTGATGATTTTGCCGGTTTTCATCGTTATCGTGAAGGCGATGCCAGACAACATATCGCCTGGAAAGCTCTGGCACGTGATGGCGTATTACGGACCAAACAGTTCAGCAGTCCCACCGGGCAGAGTCTGATGCTGCAGTGGCAGGATGTTGCTGATCTGCAGGATACCGAAGCCAAATTATCGCAATTAAGCCAGTGGATCCTCACCGCTGATGCCGCCGGATTGCAATACGGGCTGGTGATGCCCAATCACACCATTGATATCAGTCATGGTGAACAGCACCGGCATCAATGTCTGCAAGCTCTGGCATTGTATGGCGAGTAAAAAGCCGGTTATCGCTCCGTCACAAACGGCCATTCACTGGTTGATGGTGACATTGACGATTATCGCCATTCCGCATTTCTTCTATCAGCCACTCTGGGTCGCGTTGATATTCCTGTTAATGATGGGCTGGCGAGTCATGCATAGCTGGCGTGGTTGGTTGTTACCGGCTGATAAACGGCTGTTAAAAGTGCTGCATTCCATCAGCGCCGTACTGACCATCGTACTGGTGTTTTACAGTTATGGCATCACCATCGGCCGGGATGCAGGTGTCGCGCTATTAACCACCATGGCGGCCTTCAAAATTGTCGAAGTAAAAAGTCTGCGGGATTATTATCTGAGCTGCTTTATGGGGTTTTTCCTGGTCATCACCCATTTTTTCTTTAATCAAAGTATTCCAATCGTCATATTGATGTTGCTCAATGTTATCCTGCTGACCAGTTGTTTGATTACTGCCAACGAAACTGACAGCTCAGCCAAAAACCGTGTGAAACAGGCCAGCGTTATGGTGCTGCAAGCCACGCCATTAATGCTGCTGTTGTTTGTATTGTTTCCACGCATATCGGGTCCCATCTGGGGATTGCCCAATGATGCATTGGATATTCCCGACAGCCTGCCGGACAGTATGACCCTTGGCGAAGTGCCGCCCCGAAACAGCGCTATCAGTGGCATGTCTGATGACATTACCATCGGCAATATCAGCCAGCTGACTCAATCCGATGCTATTGCCTTTCGCGTCAAATTTGAGAATAACCAGTTTCCTGATCGGCAGAATCTGTATTGGCGTGGACCTGTGCTCTGGCATACCGATGGTAAACGTTGGCTGCCGCTTAATGACAATCAGAAAAGGCTGGATAAGCCCTTACAAATTCATGTCACTGGTGAATCAACGTCTTACAGTATCACCCTGGAACCACACGACAGGCGCTGGCTATTTGCTTTGGATTTCCCCACTACATATCCCACCACCATGCAGACCCAGCTCACCGCAGATGGTGAATTAAATAGCCGCGAAGCCATCAAGCAAAGGGTGCAATACCAATTAAGCTCACACAATCAATACCAATTTAACCCGGAAATGGATGGCTATTTGGGCTATGGGCTAAGTCTGCCGGATGATCGCCATCCACGCAGTCAGCGATTAGCCCGGGATTTGGTCGAAAAAAGTGAGTCCAGTGAAGCTTATATAGAGTCAGTATTGGATTATTTTCGCCAGCAAAACTTCAGCTATAGCCTGACACCGCCAGCCTTACGCGGCGATACCATTGATCAGTTTCTGTTTGAAACCAGACAGGGGTTTTGTGAACATTATGCAGCAAGTTTTACCGTATTAATGCGCGCTGCCGGTATTCCGGCCAGAATTGTCACCGGTTATCAAGGTGGCGATATCAACCCGGTCGATCAAATTCTCACTGTCCGCCAGCGTGATGCGCATGCCTGGACTGAAGTCTGGCTGCCAAATAAAGGTTGGATCAGAATTGATCCTACCTCTGCGGTATCAAGTAATCGGGTAGATTTTGGCATTGGTGATTTATTACCGGCTGAACGACGTTCCCCAAGAGCAATTGCCAATAACGATCGGCTGGTGGAAATGTGGCAGTCTGCGAAAAACAATTGGGATGCACTCAATAGTGCCTGGGATATGTGGGTTGTCAGTTACGGGCCGGAAAGACAACTTGATTTACTCAAAAAACTCGGCATGCATCAGCCGGATTGGCAAAAAATGATTAGCTGGCTGGCGCTAGGCATTGCGCTGATATTCAGTTGGATTGCCTGGACAACATTAAGATTGAAGTCTGTATCCCAAGATAAAGTGCAACGAATTTATCAACAGTTTTGTGCCAAGCTGGCCCGACTAGACATTGTGCGTCAGCCCAATGAAGGACCAGAAGATTTTGCACTTCGGGCGCAACAGGCCCTTCCGGCGTATCAACAACAGATTGCGACCATCAGTGAACTTTATCTGCATTCACGTTATCGCGGCGATGCCGTTGAAGAAGATTTCTTTGATTCAGTGAAGCAGTTTAAACCTCATCATTAACAGTTCAGTCAGCGCCTTTTGCCATTAGCGGATGGTTATCGGAAAATAGCCGGAATTAAATTTTTGTTGTTGAGGAAAACGAATGGCGCACAGCAATCCGCTTTTTGAGCGCACGCATATTTTGCTGGGAGACTCCGGTATTGAACGGCTACAGAACAGTCATGTTTTTCTGGCAGGCATGGGTGGAGTTGGCTCGTTTACCGCTGAAGCGCTGGCTCGTATGGGTGTTGGTAAAATGACTCTGGTGGATCATGATGTCGTATCAGCGTCGAATCTGAATCGGCAACTGGTAGCACTAAAATCAACGGTCGGTAAATTAAAAGTCGAAGTCATGGCAGAGCGGATCGCAGATATAAATCCGCAATGTGAACTGAACCTTATCACTGACTTTTTAACGCCGGAAACCATTCCCGACACGCTGAATCAAGGCTTTGACGTAATCATTGATGCGATTGACAGCATGAGCAGTAAAACCACATTACTGGAAACTGCATGGCGTAATCAGTTGCCGGTATTCTCCAGTATGGGTGCGGGCGGTAAACTTGATCCGACCCAAGTGCGTACCGGCGATTTAATGAATACGTCTATCTGTAAGCTCGCCAAACAATTACGTTCACATTTACGCAAGCGCGGTGTCGGTAAAGGTATCCAAACCGTTTATTCGCTGGAATACCCGTTACCACCATTGCCACCAGAGCCGGTCAGTCGTGGACGGGCCCGCGCTGTAAACGGCACGGTGAGTTATATGCCATCTATATTCGGCTTAACGCTGGCAGGTCTGGTAATTAATCATATTATTGGTGATGCCCGACGTGTCTGATCCGCAAAATGTGGTGAATTGCACAGCGTTCTATCAGCAACATCTGCAAAAACTGCTGCAGCCTTACGGTATTGAAATCAAACAGGTTGCTGAGCATGAAGCCATACCCGGCAGTTTTTTTGGTGAACGTGAAGCGGGACTGCTAGGCAATCAATTATTGCTGCGGCTTGATACGCCAGTACATTCGGCGTTACATGAAGCCGGGCACTATATCTGTATGGATGGTCAACGTCGTCTCAATTTAGATACGGATGCGGCCGGTGATTATGACGAAGAAAATGGCGTGTGTTATATGCAGATCTTACTCAGTGATTTTCTGCCTAAACTGGGTCGAGATCGGATGATGCTGGATATGGATAGTTGGGGTTATAGTTTCCGCCTCGGCAGCGCCAAAGCCTGGTTTGAACAGGATGCCGAAGACGCTCGTGAATGGCTGTTTTCACATCATATTATTGATGTAAACAATAAACCAACCTGGCAATTAAGACGTTAAAAAACATTTGATTGCAGAGTATTTGCAGCCTGCTTATAATGCCCCTGTCTTAGGGGAGTAGTCTACCCATCTTAAGGCCTGTTTATTTCCCATCAATGATGAGAGACAAACAGACCCTAGTGCGTGAATCTGTCAACATACTTGTGTCCTCAAGACACATGGCAGGTTCGTGTCATTCGCTAGAATGGCATTGGCAAGACCTGAGGCAAATAACAACTCCATAGGCGGGTAGTTGTTATTTGCCTTTGGTTTTTACCCCGCCTGAGTACCCAAATCATGGAAGCTTTTTTTGTCTCAACCACCACCGTTGCTCTGGCGGAAATCGGTGATAAAACCCAACTCCTTTCGTTATTCCTGGCCGCACGTTTCCGTGCCCCCATTCCCATCATTTTCGGCATCTTAGTCGCTACCCTGCTTAATCACGGTCTCTCAGCCTGGCTGGGTGTCTGGATCACTGAGTTTATTTCTCCGCAAACTGGACAATTACTGATCGGCATCAGTTTTATCGCTGTCGCGTTATGGATATTAATTCCCGATAAAGAAGAAGATGCTTCTTCAAAACTGAATCGTTATGGGGCATTTGTTGCGACGCTGGTATTATTTTTTCTGGCCGAGATTGGTGACAAAACGCAAATCGCCACCGTTATTCTGGCCGCCCAATACCAGCAGTTCTTTCTTGTTACATTGGGCACAACCATTGGCATGATGCTGGCAAATGTGCCAGTTGTATTATTCGGTAACCAGTTGATGCAAAAGTTACCACTAAATGCAGCGCGCTATGCGGCCAGTTCTGTCTTTATGGTTTTGGGGTTGCTTACTTTCATGTTTTGACAGTTTCAGTGATAAATCCTTACAGTAAATATTTTTGAATCAACTTGATGGAGAATCCATGAGCCAGACTATCAGCTCGCCAGTCACTGAATTATTAACTCAGCACGCTGTTACCTTCGAAGTGGTTGAAATACCACTAAGTGAAGATAAAAAACCAATCCGTAATCTGGAAGAGTTACTGTCTAGTCAGGGTCGTGATCCCAATTCCGTGGTTCGCAGTCTGTTATTTAAAACCGGTTCGGGTCTTTTTTGCCTGCTGGCAGTAGCCGGTGGTGGACGTGCCGATTGGGCTGCACTTCGTAAGCAACTTGGCGAGAAAAAACTGCGTATGGCTGAGTTTGATGAAGTCTCAGAAGCCACTGGTTATGTAGTCGGTGCCGTTCCTCCCATTGCTTTGCCTGAAACAGTTACGGTTTTAGCTGATAACAGTGCATTTCAATTCGATCAGGTGATTATTGGCAGTGGCGTTTTAGGCTATGCACTGGCATTAAGCGGCAATGATCTACAAAAAGTCATGTCAGACATACCCGTCAGCGAATTCGTAAAAATAGACTAAAACTTTAACAGCTGGCGCCCTGAACGCCAGCTTTCCTTTCAGTTGCCCCATTAATTATTCAGACATCAGCATTAAACATCATCAACTACTAATTTAGATCTATCTAATTTAGATAACACTGATATACTTGCTTCATATTTTTTGCAAGGACACACCATGAGCACAGCTCCCCAATCTTTTCCTGATATGCACGAGATGCAAACCCATGCCAAAAAAGCGGCTGATTTGCTGAAGCAAATGAGCAACGAGCACCGGCTGATGATCTTATGTGCATTGGGAAACCAGGAGCTGGCCGTCAGTGAAATAAATCATCTGGTACCGCTCAGTCAGTCAGCATTATCACAGCACCTTGCCAGTCTGCGTCATGCTGAATTAGTCAAAACACGCAAAGATTCGCAAACCGTCTATTACCGGCTTAATGGCGATGCCGCGCTGCGCATCATCGCCGTTTTGCAATCTCTGTACTGTCCTGAATATCAAACTTCTTCATGTGGAGAAAAATCATGAGTTATTCCATCGAAAAACCCAAATCTGTGTTTTTAAATAATACCCCCGCCGATCTATGCATTGTCGATGTCAGAACCACTGCCGAGCTAAAGGCAAAAGCTTTACCCAGCGCCATTCATTTGCCATTGCAGAGCTTCACCACGGAATCATTCCAACAGGTAATTAACCAGCAAACAACACAACCGGAAAAGATCTACCTGTTATGTCATTCAGGACGACGTGCCGAAACTGCCGCCAAACAGATTGATGGGCAAGTTTCCCAATCGTTAGTGGTGATTGAGGGCGGTATTCAGGCCGTTGAGAAGATGAATGCTGACTGGGTGATCACACAGGGAAAAGCTATTTCTATCGAACGCCAAGTTCGCATTGCTGCGGGAGGTTTGGTATTAGGCGGCGTAATTCTTGGATTTGCTGTGCATTCAGCCTGGTTTGCCTTGTCAGGATTTGTCGGCGCTGGTCTGATGTTTTCTGGTATTACCGATAGCTGTGCAATGGGCTTAATCATCGCAAAAATGCCCTGGAATAAATAATCTCGATGTTGCTGATAATTGGCATTGTGATTGGTTTATTGCTTGGCCTTACCGGGGCTGGTGGTTCAGTGTTTGCTGTGCCATTACTGATTATGCTGGGCGGCGTTTCAATCCATCAGGCCGTAACGTTATCGTTAGCTGCCGTTGCTGCGGTTACCTTGTATGGCAGTGCCCGAAATTTCAGTAATCAAACGATTTTATGGAAACCAGCTGCTTTATTAGCCGTTAGCGGAATGTTGGGGGCTCCGTTAGGACAAATGTTAGCCATCAGGTTAAGTGAGACGGTTCTGGTGACTGGATTTAGCCTGTTGGCAGTCATTATCGCTATTCGCATGTGGGTTTCAGCAACAACAATGCCGGAAGCCAGCAAAGTAGTTCGAAGCAGCCATCTATCATTGCAAAACGCCACCGGCGTGCTGTGTAAGTTTAGTCCGACCGGAGAATTTCAATTACGCCCACGCTGCATGAGTGGATTATTGCTGGGCGGCTTTTTGGTTGGCTTGTTATCCGGTTTATTTGGTGTGGGAGGCGGTTTTTTAATTATTCCGTTACTGCTGTTACTGAGCCAGGTCAGCATGATACAGGCCGTCAGTACATCTTTGATTGTTATCGCTGTGATCAGCAGTACAGGGTTTATTTCACATCTCACGTTTGGACAGATCAATTATCTCCCATTTGAATCACTGGCCTGGCTGATTACCGGAGGACTGGCCGGTATGTACGCGGGTCAACTTATCAGTCACAAAATAGCCAATGCCCTTTTACAAAAAATCTTTGCCATCGCCCTATTAATAATGGCCATAACGCTGTTTTTTCTGCATACAACATAGGAGCAAATCATCAGTATGTTATTCAGACAACTTTTTGAAAAAAACTCATCTACCTACAGTTATTTGATTGCAGATACCGATACCAAACAAGCTGTATTAATTGATCCGGTGATTGACGAAACGGAAAGCTATATACGCTTATTAAACGAATTTGGTTTAACGCTCAAAGTGGCGATGGATACGCATACTCATGCTGATCACATTACGGCGCTTGGCAAACTGCGTGAACTTACCGGGTGTGAAACCTATATGGGACAACAGGCAAATTCTTCATGTGCCAACGACAGTTTTCATGATGGCAGTGAAGTCGTGGTGGGGAAAATTGTGCTCACCGCCTTACACACGCCTGGACATACTGATGATTCTTACAGCTTTGTATTGAACCATGAAGGGCAACAATATCTGTTCACTGGCGATACTTTATTGATTCGTGGCACTGGTCGAACGGATTTTCAAAATGGCAGTGCCATAGATCAATACAACAGTCTGTTCGACAAGTTATTGAAATTTCCAGAGGAAACTTGGGTCTATCCGGCGCATGATTATAAAGGCTGGATGGTCAGCACCATCGGTGAAGAACGCCAACATAACCCGCGCTTACAAGTGAAAGATGTTATTGAATACAAAAAAATCATGGATAACCTGAATTTGCCCAATCCGAAAATGATGGATGTGGCTGTGCCAGCGAATCGCGCCTGCGGCAATCTTTGATTCGTTAAGCAGACTGAATGCAGTTGCGGCCTTTTTGCTTGGCCTGATAGAGCTGTTTATCTGCTCTATCGATCAATTCATTATGCTCATCATTTATCGATGGGATCATGGTACTGACTCCAAGACTGATGGTGAGCAATTGACTGACTTTTGAGCGGTCGTGAGGAATCTGTTTTTTGAAAAGTGCCTGCCGACAACGCTCTGCTATGGACCAGGCGGCATTATTATCTGTTTCCGGTAACAACATCACAAACTCTTCGCCACCAAAGCGTCCAAAAAAATCCCGGGATCGTGCGGCAACATTATTCAAGGTTGTAGCAACCTGCTTCAGACAATCATCACCCTGCAAATGACCATAACAATCGTTATATTCTTTGAAAAAATCGATATCAATAACGATCAATGACAAGGGCTGTTTATTCTGCCGAGCCTTAAGCCATTCGGTTTCAATAACATTATCAAACATTCGACGATTTGCTACACCGGTCAAGCCATCTTTGAAAGACAGTTCTTCCAACTCTTTTTGAAGCTTGAACAGTTCCTGTTCGGTTTTTTTACGCTCGGTGATATCAAACATAAACCCGATTAATGAATCTACTTGACCATTTTGTTTTCGCACCACATGGACTACATCACGGATCCACACATAGTCCCCGCTTTTGTTCAGGGCCCGATAATCTGCTTCGTGATCGATACCGGATTGAGACTGCGAAACACAATAATCGACTACCCACTGACGATCTTCAGGGTGCATTCGAGTCGCCCAGTCTTCAACTGTTTGCCAGCTAGCCGGTTCCCAGCCCAGCAATTCCTCAATCTGCGGACCGATATAGGTAAATTGCAATGTTGCCCAGTCAATTTTCCACGGAATCGCTTTGGTCGATTCCAGCAGAGTTTTGTAAACATCGTTTACTGTAGGGACATCGTTTATCAAGTCAGTCATAGCAAAACTCGTTAAGGATTTAACTCAAAGGGTATCTGTTTTCATTATCAAATCAAGGACTACAAACTAAATCCTCACAAAGTTTAACGAATCTTTCGAGCGCGAATAGCACGGCCTTTGACTTTGCCATCCGCCAGATAATTCATTGCCTGACGCAAGGCTGATTTGCTTACCGCTACATAACTCGACATATCAAAGATATCAATTTTGCCAATATCGGCTCCGTCCAAACCCGCATCGCCAGTCAAGGCACCCAGAATATCCCCGGGACGAAGTTTGTTTTTACGGCCTGCATCTAGCTGTATGGTCACCATTTCGGCTTCAAGGGTAAAACTATCATCACGATCCAGCGAAGCTGGCACATCACAGCGACATGGTTTCTTCTGATATTTCTCAATCGCCAGCATGCGTGCACTTCAGCTTCGGCCACCAGACTCATTGCCAAGCCAGACTCCCCTGCCCGACCAGTTCGACCAATACGATGGATATACACTTCCGGATCACGTGGTAATTCATAATTGATCACCATTTCAATCGCTTTGATATCCAGACCGCGTGCGGCCACATCAGTAGCAACTAATACCGGACAGCTCTGATTGGCGAAGCGAACTAAAACCTGATCCCGTTCACGTTGTTCCAAATCACCATGAATCGGCTGAGCATCGATTTTTTTATTTCTTAGCATCTCAGCGACTTCATCACATTGTATTTTGGTGTGGCAGAACACAATGGCATTCTTAGGTTTATAGTGCTGAAATAACATGATCAAAGCATTGTTACGTTCATTTTTTTTGATTTCATAAAACAGCTGATCAATAACCGTTTGCTGGTGTTGTGACTCAACAGTAATTCTTGTCGGTTCCCGCTGAATAGTGCGACTGATCTGTTTGATACCGTCGGGAAACGTCGCGGAAAACAGTAAGGTTTGTCTGGAGCTTGGCGTCTGACCAATGATTTCCTGCATCGCATCAACAAAGCCCATATCCAACATGCGATCAGCTTCATCCAGCACCACGGTTTTGACTTTATTCAATTTGAGTGTGGATTTTTTAAGGTGATCCTGAATTCGCCCCGGTGTACCAACGACGATATGTGCGCCGTATTCTAATGACGCAATTTGTGGACCCAGAGGTTTACCACCACATAACATCACCAGTTTAAGATTCGGTATACCACGACCCAGACGACGTAATTCTTTACCGACCTGATCGGCTAGCTCTCGGGTTGGACAAATAATCAGCGCTTGAACAGCAAAGAAATCCGGTTGGATGTTTTGTAACAGACCAATACCAAAGGCAGCCGTTTTACCACTGCCGGTTTTGGCTTGAGCAATGACATCCTTGCCTTGCAGAATTAACGGCAGGCTTTGTGCCTGGACAGCAGTCATTTGCTTATAACCAAGTGAATCAAGAACGGCCAGTTGTTCAGCAGGTAAATTTAACGATGAAAAATCAGTAGCAGACATGGGGAGCTTTAAAGAAGGAAAGAAAGC
This sequence comes from Methylophaga muralis, assembly GCF_001720165.1. Classification (GTDB taxonomy): domain Bacteria; phylum Pseudomonadota; class Gammaproteobacteria; order Nitrosococcales; family Methylophagaceae; genus Methylophaga; species Methylophaga muralis. Next base: position 38,963 of record NZ_MCRI01000009.1, on the reverse strand, counting down.
GAGCATGATACCAAAAAGCTCGCTGAAACATTGCTTTACCTGAGTTTCGATCTCTGGCATTGAACCAACTATCTGACGGATAGTCTGATTTGCATCAGCCAGCCAATTGCGAGGTAATGGCTATGTCATTATTAAAAACTCTGTTTATCCCTCTATTTACCACCATACTGCTGGCCGGTTTAATGGTTTTAATGCCAAGCCAAACCAGTTATGCAGATGTGTCGGTCAATGTGCAACTCGGCCAGAATCTGCATCATCGACCTCATTCTGGTTTCTCAGGTCACCGCCATTATCGCCATCCCTCAGCTGGTATTACGGGCCATCGTTCTTTTGGACTGGATCCGCGACTGAATCGTCATCGCTACCCCATGTACAAACCTCACTATCGGCATTACGACACCACCCGGCCACGCCATCGCTCAGGTTATTACGGCTATCGAGGCAGTAACATCACCATCGTAGCGCCACTAATTTACTCACAAAGTTATCAAACCGTTGCTCCAGTCAGAAGCTATGCCAGTAGTCGACCTAATGTGGTGACACAAACGAACGCTCTACCCCGTCATGCCATTGCGGATGGTTGGGAAGCGTTATCGCGTTATGAAGCAGCTAATGCCATCAACGCTTTTAAAGCACAATCGAGTAAAAATCCCCATGCTTCTCTGCCACAAATTGGCTTCGCCTTGGCGACGGCATTACAAGGAGAACCGGAGAAGGCTGTTTGGGCATTAGATTTAGCTTTAAAGGCTGATACTCGTGAATTGCGTTATTTCAGCGCCGACCCCGGTTTGCAATTGGTGTTCGATGATCTGTTGGATAATTATCAAAATGCCCCGTTGATGACCGCCACGCTGCTGTATTTAAAACAGGATTACCAGGCAGCTGATTCCGCTTTGCAAAAGGCTCTAAATGAATGTGATAACTGTACCGGCCCGCGCAATATGCAACACCTGATTCGGCAACGCATCAGTGGTTAGATAAAAAAACACCCTGCTGCTCTCAGCAGGGTGCTTCAATTAAAGCCTAATGCTCTTCGTCAAAATCTTCTTTATCTTTGGGATTGGCTTTTGAAGATTTTGAGTTATCTGTTTTTTCAGGTTTCTGTTCAAGCTGAATAGCTTGGTCAGAACCGCCCACCATTTTTAATGGGGCCGGCGGTGCCGAACCATCTTTATCCTGTCCAAAGTAAATGGTCATATGCGGGAATGGGATTTCGATTCCTGCCGCATCCAGATGCTGCTTGACCAAGCGGTTATAAGCACGGCCAACACCCCATTGGGTACCCGGCAATGTTTTGATTCTTACCCGAATATTCACCGAGCTATCCGCCAAGGCTGTCACGCCATGCACTTCCAGTTCATCCACCAGAATTTTTTCACGCTGCTCCGGATCCGCCATCAACTCTGCAAATGCTTCGCGCAGATGCACAATCACTTGATCAGTATCCTCACGATAGGCAACACCGTACTCACCCACATGGTAGGCAAATTCACGCATAAAGTTGGACACGGTATCAACTGATGAAAACGGAATCATGTGATAAGTACCGGACAAATCACGTAAGCCTAACGAACGAATAGTGAGTTTTTCAGCGGTACCGGTAATGCCACTAGCAGTGACAATATCACCGGTATTAATGGCATTTTCCATTTGAATAAACACACCAGTAATCACATCCTGCACCAGTTTCTGGGCACCAAAACCTATTGCCAGACCCAGTACACCGGCACCAGCCAATAACGGTCCGATATTGACGCCAATCTCTGCCAGCACAATCATCACCGTCATGATAATCAAGCTATTGCCGCTGCATTACGGAAAATCGTCAGTAATGTCTTGGCTCTGGCCGTAGGCAATTGGGTTTCATCATTAGGATTAAGACGATGTTCAATCCAGCTGGCTAAGCCGATCCAGATTGCCATTGCACCAAGCAGGATCGCCGCAACACTAATGACTGTGCCGATAGTATGCATCCCCGCATCGGAAGCCAGCCATGCCGAAAGACTGAAAATACCCCAGGCATCCAGAATCACGGCTGCAACAATAATGACTAACAAAATTCGCAGAGTTTTATAAATGTTTGGCACGAAACCATTGACCCGCTCTTCCAGCAAAGGAAAACGCATCCGTAAATCATCGGAAACATGCACTGGACGGCCAATGGTTTTGGCCATGAATTTTGCCACTACACCACCAATTACTAATGCCAGAATGGTCTGGAACGTAGCTTTTAGCATCATCGGCAAAGCATCTTCCGGACGCAATAGCAAGGTGGTAGCTAACACGGCAAAATACACAATACCCAAAACATGCCAGCTTCGCGCCAGGATGCCAAGACTGACACGGGAAAAACTAAACGTAGCCTGTTGGGCATGGAATAACAATCGCTGTTTAACTGAAATGCGGTTTTGCATGATGACCACAACCGCATAAATAAAGGCACTTAATACCACCAGCACGCTTACTAATTGCCCCACCACAGGGTTAATGTTCAGGTTAACTAATGGCACTACCAGTAACATGCCATAACCAATGAAGTTGGTCAGACGTGTCAACCAGATATGCCAGTAGGTTGCACTTTCTGCTGAGATTGGCAACAAACGTAAAGCATCATCACGACCGGCAAATACCGTGCGTAATATCACTTTGAAAATTTCAATTGCTAAAAACGCATTTAGAAACAACGACTGACTGACATTCATCTCACCGTTGCTGCCAATGGCAAACAATGCCACGGCATAACCGGCTACCCAGGCCAAAGCAACCGTCAATAAATCAACTACGGCTGCTAATAAGATGGCACTGATTTTTCGAAAACCGGATACTCTCCATCCGCTTCCGCCCAGTTATTGGCTCGTCGAAAGGCGTGACGAGCTAAACTACGCAGCACATAAAACATTAATAATGTGCTGGCAATGACCATTAACAGCATGAAAATCTCATCCAGCATATGCTGCAGGTCAAATGTACTTTCGTCTCCTGAACCAATAGAAGATAAGGCTGAAAATCCTGCGCCAATTGTCGAAACAATCTCCTGAGCAATTGATTGGGTTTTATTAGCAATCTGCCTGGCAAAAGTAGGTTGAGCCACTAAGTTGACTGATTCAGCATCTTGCTCCATTGTTCCAGCTGCCGCAGCCAAATCACGTAATTCAGCAATGAGTTTTTCTCGCGATTGCTCGTTTTCCAGTGTATCGGCCAATGCCGAATAATGTGCCTGGTTATTTGTTGTGGCAGTAGTTTCAGCAACAACGATTTCCGTCGCACTGATGCTTAATAACAATGTTGTCAGCAGAAATAAGCTGAACTTCCATTTCAAATCAAAAATCCTCACGATGCCGAGATCTCCTCTATTTGATTGTTTATATCTGATTGTCGGCCATACAGGCTTGAAGATAATGCAGGTAGTTTTTTACAGAATAGCGATGATTTCAGAGACTAGACTGATAATGATGTCCCTTTTAATGACTCTAACAGGCCTTAAGGGTTCATTGCAAAATTGATATGACCTCAATATCTCCAGTCACATTGACTCCAACTATCAAACCTTCACCGGAAGACATGAATGTGTCTAACAGACCAGAAATATTGACTTGATGAGTGATATAGATGCGCGGCTTATCGGTTTTATACTCCACAATATGTGCCTGCCAGTCTTGCAGAAACTGGTCTTTCAAACCTCGATTGATTGGATGAAAAAATGAATTCAAAGCCTGCAGTTTTTGTGGTGAACCAAAGCCTAATAATTCAGCTGTTTCAAGACAACGACACCATTCACTGGAAAACACTTCTGCCTCTTTAACACCCATTTGCCGCAGTTTATTGCCCATCTCGATGGCTTGCTGACGACCTTGCTCAGACAAATTTCGTTGGGTCTGACAATTTTTCAGTTCAAACCCTTCAGGGTCGCCTACACCAGGCGCAAGTGCATGCCGGAAAATAATGATTTGATCGGCAATAACCTGCGTAGGCAAAAATATCATAAGAAAAATTAACCGCTGAAAAGTCGAAAACATCCTGCAGGGCACCTGTCATTTGATTGCCAAATTGAGATTATTGCTGAACAACCTTAAGTTATAGGAATCTCAATGTCTGATTCCTGTCAGACCTAGGGTATATTGGCCTTTTAGAGTTGCCTCTTTACGTGCTTTGAAAGATCAATAAAACCTAGACAGTTGATAACTGAATTAATTGCGAATACTCCGGAGCCTCTATGCCCAGTAAATCCATGCCACGAAGACTCACACTGGTATTACAGTTTCTGTTATTTGTCGGGCTTGCCGGGGCAATTTGGGAACAACAATGGCTAAATGCCGTTATTACCACTGGCATCATTATCATTACCCTATTTCCCATATTGTTAGCCAAAAAGTTTAATGTGCATGTACCTTCGGTATTTCAGTTAATGGCTATCGGCTTTATCTTTGCGTCGATTTTTTTAGGCGAAGTTCATGGTTATTACACCAAGTTTTGGTGGTGGGATATTGCCTTACATACTACTTCCGGATTTTTGCTTGGCATCACCGGTTTTCTTTTAGTCTATTTGATGAACGAAAATGACAGCATCCATATGCATATGCAACCAGGTTTCGTGGCATTTTTTGCTTTCATGTTTGCTCTGGGTATGGGGGCATTATGGGAAATATTTGAATTCTCAATGGATCAGATTTTCGGCACTAATATGCAAAAGCCCATGTTCAGTGATGACTCCGGATTAACTGACACAATGTATGACCTAATCGTTGATGCAATTGGAGCTTTGATTATTTCCGTGCTTGGATATGGTTATTTAAAAAAGGCTGAGGCTAAATCTTTTCTCGAACGCTGGATCTGGGCATTTATTGTTAGAAATCCACGATTCTTCAATAAAAATAAAAAATCAAAGCCAGAATCCAATTTACCAGACTAAATTCACTATCTGGGATATCTTCCTTAATAAATCAGGACGAACTCTGATGTGCTTTTAGCCATAGGGATCTACTATGCCCAATGGTTGCCGTTCTCCGGCAAAACACTATTGGAGTCTTTATGTTTGTTCGAACCGTCTCATTTTCATCTTTAAAGTTAATCCTCTGTTTGTCTTTTATGTTCTTACTGGCGGGATGTGACCAAGAGAATGCCCCACAAATGGATGCCGTGGCGGTTGTTGATGAAACATCAATTCCATTATGGCTGGACGGACAAGTAGAAATGTCTCCACAGGAATGGTTAGTGAAACGCAGCCATGCTGAAGTGACCGATGAAAAAGCGGAAATTGAACGTACCGCAGAATTGCTGGTTATCGCGGCTGACCGGTTTGATGAAAGTCACCGAATGATTGCTAACCGGGCAGCTCAACTGGAAGATATGCTGCTAGAACATCGCATTACTGAAACCGCGGTAGATCGATTGGAATGGTTCACCAAACTTCCAACCTTACAGACTCCGCATAGCTTCTCGGCACTTTGTCAGTACTATTACAACTTGCGCACCCAAGGTAAAACTGAAGACGAAATTATTCAAAATCTGCTGCGTATTTAACCATTTGTTATAAATCTATTTATTGGAATAGATTTAGGATTAAAATCGACACTGAAAACTTGTCATGAGGGGCGCATTGATGAGTAAAACCGACCAGGTGTTAGACAAGACTGAAAAAGATCAACAGTTTTACTACGATCTTACAAAATTTGAAGTACAGGCTATCGCCCAACGTAATCAGATTTTACTAGTGTTTCAATCGATTCTATTTACCGCTCTGAGTTTATCGGCTGGTAAGGATATTTTTTATCCGGCTTGGGTGGTTATAGTGCTTGGCCTGGCCATTTCACTGTTATGGCTCTATTTGAATGCGTTGACCTATGTAGTTGAAAATGAAAGCATGCAACGTCTGATAGATGTTGATAAGCGAGTCGAAAGCGTTTTTGAGGTCCGTAAAAAATACTTTTTACTGCGTAAAGGCAGTGTTTCCCTAATTATGAGTTTTGCCTTTCCAACATTGATGCTACTGGCCTGGCTTACTCTATTACTGTTTTATATTTTATAGATAATGCTGATTCAACCTTGGCCCTGATTCGCCTGAAACATTGAGCTAATCTATGATTTTCTCTATTGAGCTTTTAGATTAATTAGGCTCTAACACCTCTATCGGTGCCACCTACTCCAACTTTAAAACCCGGAATTTATGTCTTCTCCTCAAGCAAACAATTATTTCAGTTTGATTCGTAACCAGTTTGGTCTGTTGGCCATTGGATTTGTCGCGCTGTTTACCGGCAATCTTGGACAAAGTTTTTTTATCGGTCTATTTCAGGCAGATATTGCGAACTCATTAAATTTATCAACTGGCGAATTTGGTGCCGTATATGCCGCGCTTACTATGGCGAGTGGTTTTTTGGTATTACATTACGGCCAGAAATTGGATTGGATTGCTCCCCGCCGCTATGCCTTGTTGGTTCTGACAGCATTACTTAGCGGCGTTATTTTATTGACGACTTCGCCTTGGTTGATTCCCGCGGTTATCGGCTTGGGTTTGGTTCGATTGTGCGGCCAAGGTTTGATGACGCATTTTGGGAGCACGTTGGCCGGGCGTGAATTTACCATCAATCGTGGTCGGGCTCTGGGCTTGGTCAGTCTGGGTATGCCATTGGGTGAAATTATCTTAGCGCCAATAATCGCTTTATTGATTGGCTGGTTGAGCTGGCAGCAAATCTGGTGGGCAGTAGCGGCGGTTATTTTTTTGATTTGGCTGTTGTTATTGTTTATGGCGCCTTGGCCCGAGGCACCGGAAATCAAACGAGACAGTAGCGGCAACAAAATTAAAGGCCCCAACCCCATGCTGGAAAAAAGGTTTTGGCTGATTATTCCACTGACCATGGCGTTGCCCGTCACGCTAACTGGTATTTTTATTTTCCAGGCACAAATGACAATGGATTTAAATGCCTCCACAACAGCCTATGCGTTGGGCTTAACGGCGATGGGTATTGCTCGTTTTCCCGGTTCATTATTAGGTGGTCGTTGGGTTGATGAATGGGGCGTAGCGTTGTTGGCAAGACTCTATTTAATCCCTTTTGCGTTATCGATCATTCTGGCGGTTTTGATCGGTGGTAATGCTGGCATTCTAATTTTAATGATCGGAGCCGGTATTTCCCTTGGCATGTCTTCGCCAGTGGTTGATAGTTTGCTAGTTGTGCTATGGGGACGAGAACATCTGGGCCGGGTACGCAGTGTCAAATCAGCCTTTATGGTGTTTTCCACGGGTCTGGCTCCTGCTGTTTTAGGTTTTTTAATTGATGGTGGTGTGCAATTTGAGGCCATCCTAATGGGAATGCTGGTATTTATGGTTATCGGCTGGTGCTTGGCCTTGGCACCAATTCGCGAAGCAGAGAAAGCTTTCAGCGATGCTGCAAATTAAAATTAAAGTCCATATTTAGCGCGCCGCTAACCTTAGTGTAGTTCCATTTGAGGACAATAATATGACTATTAATACTGCCCCGTTCGGCCAAACCGTCAGCTCAATGGCAAAGGATACCGTCAATAAGCAGGATGTTCCCTTGGGCCAGCAGATTTCCGCTATGGCGCAGGACAAAAAGTTTTCTGTTGCCGATTCCAACAGTGAGCTAAACCTGTCTATTCTAAAAGTGTCGTTCAACATCAGTGAAGCTAATGGCGATGGTGCGATGGCTTTGCTGTACAAAACCGCTTTGGAAGGTATCAATGATTCTTTAAAAGCCGAGTTTGGTGATAATGCTATTCAAAAAGCCTACGACCAAGGTATTGATGTATCGCCGGAAGCCACCTCGGAACGTATCGTGCAAATGAGCACCGCATTTTTTGATGCCTATTACAGCACCCGGCAGAATATGTCACTTGATGAAGCTCTGGAATCATTTGTAAAAGTCATTGGCGGTGGTATCGATCAGGGCTTTAAAGAAGCTCGTGACATTCTCAGTGGATTGAATGTGTTGCAAGGTGATATCGCCAGCAATATCGATAAAACCTACGATTTAGTTCAGCAAGGTTTACAGTCCTTTTTGCAAAATTACCAGTCTTCACGCGAAGCTTAAAAAGCTTTTACCGCCATCCATTATGGGTGGCGGTACATCCCATCCCCATTTTCCCCCTCTTGAGTTCTGCCTGATACTCGTCATACTCTGTTTTATTAATTTGCTAGTTCATTCCTTGTCTTAGACAAAGGAGATAGAGATGGATAAAACACTTGTGATCGGTGCTAATGGTCAAATCGGCAAGCTATTAATTCAAATGATGACTGAGCAAAAACTGCCCGTTAAAGCTATGCTCCGCAAAGCAGAACAAGCTGCCGAATTTGAAAAAATGGGTGCTGAAGTTGTGATAGCCGATCTGGAAGCCGACTTGCCAGATGCAGCATTTGCCGATTGTGACAAGGTTGTATTTACAGCCGGTTCAGGTGGTAAAACCGGTGCCGATAAAACCATCCTGGTGGATTTATGGGGAGCCTGTAAAGTAATTGACAAGGCAAAACGACATAACATTATGCAATTTGTTATGGTCAGCTCCCGCGATGCAGGCGATCCCGAACACGGCACGCCAGCTATCAAGCATTACAACATCTGCAAACATTTCGCCGATAAACACCTTATTGAAAGCCATCTGCCCTATACCATTCTGCGCCCCGGCAAATTAACCGATGGCCCATTAACCGGCACAATCACCACCACTCGCCCAACAGATCAAGAACAACAATTTATCTCTCGTGCAGATGTTGCAGCCTGCATTTTGCAATGCCTGGATCATTCGGAAACGGTGAATCAAATTGAAGAGTTATATCAGGGTGACATGCCGATTCAGCAAGCTTTTATAAAATCTGTAAAAGGTCGGTTGGGTTAATTAAAACCCGTTTTCAAGTGCACATATGAAACCGTTGCTCGATCAAATTTATCACACAGGGTCACGGCAGATTCTTAGTACATTAATCCGCTTGCTGGGTGATTTTGATTTGGCCGAAGAAGCCATGCAGGAGGCCTTTGCAATTGCACTGCAGAAATGGGAAGTCGATGGTGTTCCAGATAATCCGCGTGCCTGGCTGATATCCACGGCTCGTTTCAAGGCCATTGATCAAATACGCCGACAGGCACGTTTTGATTATTCTATTGATACCATCACTGACGAACTGGCCGCAGAAGATACCTTGCTGGATGAGCAGCAGATTGAAGATGATCAATTAAGACTGATATTCACCTGTTGTCATCCGGCATTGGCCGAAGAAGCTCGATTGGCAATGACGTTACGTGAAGTCTGTGGCATGACCACCGAAGAAGTCGCCCGGGCTTTTCTGCAGAAACCAACCACTATTGCCCAACGAATTGTCCGCGCCAAAAATAAAATCCGTGAAGCAGCGATTCCTTATGAAGTGCCAACAGCAGAACAACTGCCTGAACGACTACAATCCGTATTACAGGTCATTTACCTGGTATTCAATGAGGGCTACTCCGCCAGCAATGGTGATCTGCTGGTTAAACATGATTTGGCGAGCGAAGCTATCCGCTTGGCAGATTATTACAACAATTGTTACCAGAACCGGAAGTAACGGGCTTGTTGGCATTGATGTTGTTGCAAGACTCAAGACGACACGCACGGGTGGATGCCAATGGCGAACTGATTACACTGGAAGATCAGAACCGTGATTTATGGGATCAACAACAGATTGAGCAAGGCTGCGAGCTGGTGCTTCTGGCTTTGACAAACCAACGATTTGGCCCGTTTACCATACAGGCTGCTATTGCTGCTGTGCATGCAGAAGCCAAGTCCTTTGAGCAGACCGATTGGCAACAGATAGTGGGGCTCTATGATGCGTTATTGCAATACAACGATTCACCCGTTATCAGATTGAATCAGGCAGTGGCGACCGCGATGTTCGAAGGACCGGAAGTTGGCTTAAGCCTCATCGAAGTATTGCTGACGCAGGGAGAACTTAATCACTATCATCTGATTTATGCCGCCAAAGCTGACTTATGTCGACGTCTGCAACAGTACGATACGGCACGATTCGCTTATCAGCAGGCGCTTGCGTTAACTCAACAAGTCCCTGAACAGCGTTTTCTGCAACGGCGGTTAGCTGAACTTCCCTCTCCGTCCTAAAGTTAAAATCAGTTTTATTCAAAAATTATTCCCTTGCTGTCGATTTAGTCATTTTTTATTCGACTACTTAATAAGGCCAACCTATGAGCCTTTTAAACAGGAGAGATAAATGAACGCGAAAACTGAAGTTGAACAACAACTGGAAAACTGGAAACAGGCTGTTCTCAGCCAGAACCTTGAAAAAATCATGACTTATTATGCTGAAGATGTCCGGGCATTTGATGCGATTGCTGAACTGCAATTTACCAATCGCAGCAAGTATCAGACGCACTGGCAACACTGCTTACAGATGTGCAGCATGACTAAATTTGAAATCGGCCAGATTGATATCAAAGTCGATGGCGATCTGGCAGTGTGTTTTTTTCTCAATCAATGTGGTGGTATTGATGAAAAAACCGGCGAAGAACAGGTCGGTTGGGTTCGGGGCACTCAGGTTTATCAGAAAAATGCCGGTAAATGGCTGATTGTGCATGAGCATTTTTCATTGCCCTTTGATATGACAACCGGCACCGCCATGTTCCATCTGACACCCGAAACATCATGGTAAGGAGACCAAAATGAAATTTATGATTTTACGCAAGGCCGATAAAGATACCGAAAATGCCGTAATGCCCAGTGAAGCTTTATTATCCGCGATGGGTGACTACAATATACAACTGGCGCAGGCAGGCATCTTACGAGCCGGTGAAGGTTTAAAACCGTCTGCGGAAGGAGCCCGTATTAAATTTCAACAAGGCAAGCCAATCGTCACTGATGGTCCGTTTACCGAAACCAAAGAATTATTGGCTGGCTTTACCATTATTGAAGTCAACTCAAAACAGGAAGCACTGGATTGGGCCAAACGCTGGCCGGTTGAAGATGCTGATGGCAATGTTGAATTGGAACTCAGACAGCTTTATGAAATGAGCGATTTTGCTGATGGCCCGGGGCTACAGAAACATATTGAACTTGACCAAAAACTGCGGAAACAACCGCTATCCAATAGCACTTATCTGTTATTTGATGGCAACTGCCGTGAAGCTTTTGAGTTTTATGCCGAAGTGTTGGGTGGAGATATTGTCATGATGATGACCGGAGGTGAATCACCGATGGCGGATGAAATGCCTGCCGAGTTCACTGACAAGGTTATGCATGTCTCTCTCCAAGTCGGCAATTGGATGTTAATGGGATCGGATTGCCCTCCTGGTATGTTTGAAAAGCCGCAAGGTTTTCATGTACAGATTGCCTTTGAAGATGAACAGCAGGCAGAAACCACTTTTAATCAACTGACCGAAGGCGGCATGGTGCAAATGCCTTTTGAGCCTACATTCTGGGCAAAACGGTTTGGCATGCTGGTAGACCGTTTTGGCACACCATGGATGATTAATTGCGGTCAATGTATTGAAGGAGCTTGAGATGAAATATCTGGCACTCGTTTATTATCAGGAAAATATTATGAACGCGATGTCCCAACAGGAATGGGACAACCTGAATCAGGAATGCATGGCCTGTGGTGAAAAACTGCAAAGCAGTGGTCATATGCTGGATGGTTCAGCGTTGCAGTCGGTCGAAACGGCCACGACTGTTCGCGTCCGCAATGGCAAAGTGACAGTGACCGATGGGCCTTTTGCTGAAACCAAAGAACAACTGGCCGGATTTTATCTGCTGGAAGCGCGGGATATTAACGAAGCCATTCAATTGGCCGGCAATATTCCCCCCGCCAGATACGGCAGCATTGAAATTCGCCCCGTGCGTGAATTGCAGACTGAACACAATAGCAGCGGTGGCAAAGGAAACTGATATGCAAAAGATCAGGCCCTGTTTATGGTTTAACGACAATGCTCAGCAAGCCGTTGAGTTTTATCTTTCGGTTTTTGGTGGTGAAGAAATTGATCGCCTGTATTACAACAGTGCCGGCCCGGGTCCTGAAGGTTCGGTGCTATCGATCACTTTTCAGATTGAAGGGCAGCAATTTATTGCGTTGAATGGCGGGGCTGATGTGGCCTTTAATCATGCGATGTCATTGTTAGTAAGCTGTGAGAATCAAACTGAAATCGACCTACTTTGGGATAGATTGCTGGTCAATGGCGGCAGGATATTGCAATGCGGTTGGGTTCAGGATCAATTTGGTGTGTGCTGGCAGATTGTACCGACGATGCTGGATAAAATGTTGCAGGATAAACAGCGTGCTCCGGCAGTAATGTCTACATTACTGACAATGAATAAGTTGAACGTTTTTCAGCTGGAACAGGCTTACAAGCAAGCCAAATAACATTTTTTCGTAATGACCTGGCAACCTTTACTTAGAGAATGGTTTTAATGTTTTATAGCTCATTTATCAGCAAAAAACTGCCTGCTGGCGTACTATAGCGCGCTATGTCAACGCAGTCTGAGGTTTGAAATGAGCAATTTACCCAATTGTCCGAAGTGTGATTCCGAATATACCTACAAAGATGGAAGTATCCTGATTTGTCCGGAATGTTCTTATGAATGGTCGGCAGATACGGCGACAGACAATGGTGAAAGTTCAGATGAGATTCATGATGCCAATGGCAATGTTTTACAGGATGGCGATACCGTAACAGTTATCAAAGATCTGAAAGTGAAAGGTTCTTCGCTAGTGGTAAAAGTCGGAACCAAGGTCAAAAACATTCGTCTGGTTGACGGCGATCACGATATTGATTGCAAGATTGATGGCATTGGTGCGATGAAACTTAAATCGCAGTTTGTTAAGAAAGTCTAAGAAGTCGACACTCGCATTAGTCAAAAAGGGCTCTAAACGAGCCCTTTTTTGTGGGAATTATTTATCCGCTACTTTTTTCATGTTTTCATTGATTTTGAATAGTACGATTAGCAGTTCACACCAGATACGTGCACCCACAGCACCTGCAAGCATGGTAAATATTCCCATAAGGAAACTACCAAAACCACCAGAGAACATCATTCCGATGCCTGAAACCACTACCGCTACTAACAACAACCAGTAAACCAACGTAATGATTTTTGGCGTTAACATCGAATCAAAAAACAGAATATCTCTCACTTCTTTCTCTCCTAGATAAATCAGTGGATGCAGTATTAGGGCTTGTTTATCTTTCATCTCCGCCTCTGTTGTGAGCTGAAAAAGTATCAATCAAGGCACGAAGAGCGCCTTTTAGTTGTTCTAAATAAGCGACGAGCAACGCAGACCGGCGCGCGCCTCCCTGGCGCGCCGGCATACAGTCCATCCGTGGACATAAGTGATACTTTTTCAGTCACAACCCGTAAGGCTGGGACTATTTTTGCGGCCGACTGTGTTGTCAATCACTTATGTAGGAAGAACTACACGGCGTGCTTTCCGCCTTGTCGGACACAAAAATAGCCGCCAGCAGTGGTGGATATGAAAGATAAACAAGCCCTAGTTAACTAACATCCATTTCAGTTTTTCAGTGTATGAATACACCCCAAACAGGCAATAAATGAACATCGTTTTTAATTAAAGGTCATATAAACAGAGCTGAATTTCCTATCTGTCTACTGATGCCCAACATATCTATTGCCAATGCGTATAATGCCAGCTATCGCCTTTCCTTACATGAACGACGTCACGGAAAACTGATTTGAAGCAACCCGCTACAATCGAAAACATACCTGCTGATATTGCTCCGTATTCACCGGAAAGCCGCATTTCACTACGCAGAATGCGTGCTTGTCATGAGTGTGACTGGGTCGTGGTTTTACCTGCGTTACGTGGTGGCGAACACGCTACATGCCCTCGTTGTGGCCATATATTGGTACGCCGACATTTTCGCCCTGCTCAACGCAGCATGGCATTAGCTATAAGTGCATTGATCGCACTTATTCTGGCGATATCGTTTCCGTTTGTCAGCTTTGAAGCCAGAGGTATTGGTAACAATATCGAGCTCACCCAAACCGCCACCAGCATGATTGGTTTTCATCAACCACTGGTGGCGATCATTGTTGCGTTAACCATAATTGTGTTGCCAGCAGTCTATCTATGCGGAGTAATCTGGTTACAACTGGGGCTGTTACGTGGCGCACCATTTCCGTTCAGTCGAGGCATTGCCCGATCACTCACTCACCTGAACCCGTGGATGATGGCTGATGTGTTTATTATCGCGGCGCTGGTCAGCCTGATTAAAATTGCCGGTATGGCGCAGATTGTATTAGGCGTTTCATTCTGGGCATTTTGTGCTTTTGCCATTCTGTTATTAATGACAACCCGCTCCATTGATGCTGACTGGATGTGGTTTTCACTGGCGGGCGAACCGCAGGCTCCGAAGGGTATACGTACAGCGGAAACAGCAGCTTCTCAAGGTCTGGCAGGATGTTCCACCTGTGGCTTGATTAACGAAGTGGATGAGTCGGGCCATGGTCATTGCCGCCGCTGCGGCGAACCATTACATCTTCGTTTACCGCACAGCCTACAACGAACCTGGGCGCTGTTAGCTGCTGCGATCGTGATGTATATTCCGGCAAATGTGTATCCCATTATGACCACTACTCTGCTGGGGCAAAGTAACCCTGCCACCATTATTGGCGGAGTGATAGAGTTGATCGAAAAAGGCTCATGGCCGATTGCCGCTGTTATATTGTTTGCCAGCATTATCGTCCCGGTGGGCAAAATACTTGCGTTAATCTGGTTATCACTTGTGGTACGTAGAAGTAACGAACTGGGAGCCAGCACCCGAACCAAGTTATATCGCGTTACGGAATTTATTGGCCGTTGGTCCATGGTAGATTTATTTGTTGTGGCTATACTGGTGGCGTTGATTAGAGCCGGCAATTTAATGTCGATCACTCCCGGTCCAGCAGCATTGGCGTTTGGTGCGGTGGTGATTCTAACCATGTTAGCCGCAATGACTTTTGACCCACGGTTGATTTGGGATTCCCCCCAAACATCAATCAAAAAGCAGTCCAAGGAAACCATTAATGAGTGATGAACCTATCACCGCTGAAGAAAAAGTCGTCGATCCACATCGAGCCAAATCCGGAAAACAATCCCGATTTTCGCCGATTTGGATTGTGCCGATTGTGGCTCTGCTGATCGGCTTATGGCTGATATACGACAATTACACTCGCATTGGGCCGAGAATCACCTTAACCATGGCCAATGCAGAAGGTATCGAAGCCGGTAAGACCATGATCAAAACACGCAATGTGGATATTGGTCAGGTAGAACAGGTTCGTTTATCCGATGATTTAACCCATACCTTGATTATTGCCCGTATTAATCCAGAAGCTGAGCCGATGTTGGTCGAGGATTCTCGCTTCTGGGTAGTCAAACCGCGAATTGGTCGTGAAGGTATAAGCGGACTTAATACGGTACTTTCAGGAGCCTATATTCAACTTCAACCCGGAGAAAGTAACATCGAAGAACGTGAGTTTATGGTGTTGGAACAACCACCCATTTCCACGCTCGGTATACAAGGTTTACGTATCAAACTTATCAGCCAATTGGGTAACTCATTGCGTGTTGGTGATCCCGTCACCTACCAGGGATTCAATGTAGGTCGTGTTGAAAGCGCCGAATTTGATAGTGAACGTCGTGAAATGCGCCATCAGTTATTTATTGAAAGTCCTTATGATGTTCTGGTCACCGAAGGCACACGTTTCTGGTCCGCCAGTGGGGTCGATTTAAAACTGGATTCTGAAGGCTTCAAGGTCAATATCGCATCACTGGAAGCTTTATTAGGCGGTGGTGTGACGTTTGGCGTGCTGGAAGATTTACCGGTGGGCTCACCTGCACAGGCTGACAGTGTTTATACCTTATATGGCGACGAAGAAAGTGCACGTCAGGAAGCCTATACCCAATATCTGGAATACGTATTGTTAATTGAAGATACCGTTCGCGGGCTTTCTAAAGGCGCGCCAGTGGAGTTTCGTGGCATTCGTATTGGTACCGTTTCCAGTGTGCCGTGGAAATTTACTTCGCCGGAGCGTAATGCCCAGAGTGGCTTTGCTATACCAGTTTTGATTCGTCTGGAACCTCAACGCCTTGGTGGCAAAGAAAAAGTAAATATTGAGGAATGGGAGGCGCGGTTTGATCGCATGCTGAATGCCGGATTAAGAGCCACACTCAAATCAGGCAATCTGCTGACCGGTTCATTATTTGTTGATCTTAACTTCCAGCGTGATGGTACCTATGAATTCGTTGCCAGAACCTTCGAAGGCCATCAGGTTCTGCCAACCAGTTCAACAGGCTTGGCGCAAATTGAACTGAAGGTATCGAATTTGCTGGATAAACTCAATCAACTGGAAGTCGAGCCAATTTTAACCGGCATGGATCGTAATCTGGAAAGCTCTGAAACCATGCTGAAAGAAATCCGTGATCTGACAGCCAGCATTCAGACATTAGTCAATGCTTCAGAAACCCAGGAAATTCCTGCCAATATCAATCAGACATTGGCAGAAATTCGTACCACGCTGCAAGGCTTGTCACCTGACTCATCAGCCTATCAGGAGATGACCGGCACCCTGCAACGACTGGAAAAATTACTGCGTGATATTCAACCCGTTGCCCGCACTTTGGGCGAACAACCCAATGCATTGATTTTTGATCGTCGTAACAGCAGCGATCCTTTACCTAGAGCCCCGACTGAATAATCAGGATGCCCCATGTTATTAACATTCTTTAAATCGTTATTGAGCGCTCTGCTTCTGCTAATTTTGGTGGCTTGCGCCACCAAAACTGTTAATACAGAGCGTTATAACCTGCCAGAAACTACGCAAGCCACAACACAGGTTTCAACCAATGCTGAGCAGGTTTTAGTCATCGGCTCGATCCGTTTGGCAGAATTTCTTGATAGTGATCGCATTGTGCTGCAACTGGACGATATTACCTTGCACCAGGCACGGGAAAATCTTTGGGCGGAAAATCTGGCCCAACAAATTCGCCGTGGTCTGCGTAACCGTTTGAGTTCACAGCTCCCGGATCGATTGGTCGTATCGGATAGCCGTGGATTGAACCAGAATGCATTAACTTTACAGCTGGAGATTGAACAGTTTCAGGGGCATTTTAATGGCAATGCCGTGACCAGTGGTCAGTGGCAACTGCAAGACAGTCAGGGAAAACTACTCGTTATTGCCCCATTCAATATTGAAACTACCCTGGCTTCCGATGGTTACCCCGCACTGGTTCGGGCATTGGGCAGCAATTTGGATAAGCTTGCAGAACAACTCGCATCGCAAATTCAGCAACGCTAAATTAAAGGGGGTGAACAACGTTGTGTCACCCCTTTTTTATCAAATTATTTAATCCACACCTGTTTGGCGTTCACAAACTCACGAATTCCATGCGGTCCCAGTTCACGCCCATAACCTGAACCTTTGATGCCTCCGCTAGGCAAGCGAGGATCGGTTTTGACGATGCCATTGATCGCGACTTGTCCTGATTGCAGTTGCATCGCCAAATGGGTGGCTAACTCAGCATTTTTAGTCCAGACACTGGCGCCCAATCCATATTCGGTGTCATTAGCCATTTCCAGTGCATGTTCGTGATCTTCTGCTTTTATTACCGCCATAACCGGACCAAAAGTTTCTTCTCGAAACGCACACATGGTTGGCGTAACATCAGTCAATAAAGTGACCGGATAGAAAAACCCGTTAGTATCCGGCAGTTCGCCTCCCAATAGACATTTGGCACCTGCGGCTACCGTTTCTTCAACCTGCCGATGTAAATTCAATTGCAGATCTTTACGGGCAATCGGGCCGATATCGGTATTTGGCTGCAATGGGTCACCCAATTGCAATTTGCTCAATCGCGCTGAAAGCAATTCAACAAAATGATCATAAATTTCTGCTTCGACAATAATGCGTTTGGCGGCGATACAGGATTGACCGGCATTAATCACACGTGAAAGACAGACCACATCGGCCGCTGTTTCCAGATCTGCATCTGCCAGAATAATGCTTGGATCCGAACCACCCAATTCCAATACACAGGGCTTTATTTCACTGCCCGCCATTTCAGCGACTTTTCTGCCAGCACCACCAGAACCGGTAAATGAAATAGCCATAATCCGTGGATCACGAATTGCTAATTCCACTTCAGGGGTTTCCAATGGCAGATTCACCATAATATTTTCCGGTACACCGGCTTTTAAAAAGGCATTGGCAATTGCCTGTGCCGTTTGCGGTACATTTGGATCATGTTTCATTACACAGGTATTACCCGCCATCAACGCCGGTGCCAGATAACGAAATGCCAGCCATAAGGGCGCATTCCACGGCAGGATACCTAGTAAGGTTCCCAAGGGTTGATAACAAACATAACTGAGTGATGCATCCGATTCGATGGTTTCACGGCTCAGAAATTTTTCGGCATTATCGGCATAAAATTCCGCGCAGAACGCCGCTTTTTCAACTTCTGGTACACCTTCTTTAATGGGCTTGCCCATCTCTAATGCCATCAGTTGTGCCAAATCATGTTTTTCTGCACGTAATTGTTTGGCAACTGCCCGGAGCACGTCACCCCGTTCAGCAAAACTGCGATCACTCCAATCGGCAAAAGCCATGTTTGCCTCACCAATGCGAGCATACATTTCATTTTTATCCAGGGTCGGGAAACTACCGATTTTTTCTCCGCTATACGGATTTGTTGCTATTAGCATATGAACCTCAATAGATTAGCTAGCTGAATTCTGGGCGTGCTCTATTTGCTTGTCTGCTTTCGCTTCAATTTTTGCGCTTTTATCAACAGAAATGAGCTTTTGTTTGCCCTGATCGGCTTTCACCACAAAATCCCGATCCATAGTAAAAAAGGACTCGCAGCCATCTTCAGTTATGTGAATAGTGTCAGAAATACCGCAGGTTTTATCGCCATCAACACCCCACATCCACGGAATAATATGAAACGTCATGCCGGGTTTGAGTACCGCTGATTCACCTTGTTTAAGACTGACGATATAGCCCTCATCCCAGCTCGGTGGAAAAGCGATACCGATTGAATAACCAGAACGTGTCACTAACCGCGCACCGATATCATTTTTGGTAATGATATTGCGGATCATATTGTCGGCATCCGACACGGTCATCCCTGGCTGAAAGTTGTTATGTACTGCATCCAGGGCCATTTTCATAATTTCCTGGGCCTTGTACATCGACGGACTAAGCTTTCCTAGAACTACAGTACGCATCATGGCGGTGTGATAACGCCGATAACAGCCGCCAACTTCCAGAAATACATGTTCGCCAGGTTGTACAATCCGTCCCTCCCAGGTGGCATGCCCAATCATGGTTCGTGGTCCCGAAGTCACATAGGGCATCACGGCAGGCGGTTCACCACCAGCACGGAACATCGCTGCACTGATAGCGGCGCCGATTTCATTCTCAGTGGCATCCGCCTGAACGGCATCAATACCGGCTTGCATGCCTGCTTCGGTTGCTCTGGCAGCATTTTGCATCAAGGCTATTTCCATCGAGGATTTGCAGACACGACCTTCTTCGACGATGCCAAAACAATCCAGCAATTTGCCATCGGTCAGCGTGTTATGAATACAATCCTGATGATAAGCCGGGAAGAAATAACTGTTACGTTCATAGCCAATGCGTTTTTTATCCAGACCAAACTCGCGCAGCGCATCGACCAGCATCTGAATTGCATCACCGGTATCCGGATAGGGCCGAGTAATTTCCACCCAGGTACGATGAATCACATTGGATTCTTCCAGCTTACGGGTAATCATGAACGGTTCAGCTTCCAGTGGCACGACCAGCGCCTGAAAGAATGAGTAACCGGTGGTCTGATAATCCGTCAGATACATAATGTTTTCCGGGTCAGAAATCACCACGGCGTCCATATGCCGTTCTTCAATACGTTCCCGCAACTCACTTAGTCGTCGCTCGTATTCTTCAAACGGAAAAGTCATATCATCACGATGTCTCATGCGGCTTCCTCCATCTGCATGACTTTGTCAGTCACCTCAACCAGAATATCCAAACCCGTCTTTAAGTCAGACTGAGGTGTGGTTAGTGGCGGAATCAATTTGACTACCCGTCCACCAGTGCCACAGCTGGCAATCATTAATCCGGCATCAAAACACTGATTCACAATGGCTTTGGCTCTGTCACCGTTGCCAACATCCAGCCCGAGAATCATGCCTTTACCCGTCACATTCACATCCGGATATCGCTGCGCCAGCGGGGCCAGTGCTTCAGCCATTTGTTCCCCGTTGGCTTTAACTTCTTTCATCAACTCATCATCGTCAAAATAAGTCAGTGCCTGATCACCAGCGACAAAGGAAATATCCTGGCCTCTGAACGTACCGGTATGCTCACCGGGCGACCATTGTTCATCGAGTTGCGGTTTCACCAGATTCATCGCCATCGGGGTACCCATGCCACCAATGCCTTTGGCAAGACAGATAATGTCTGGATCAATGCCAAGATCATCGAAACTGAAAAAGGAACCAGTACGGCCAACGCCGACCTGAATATCATCGACGATAAGTAATGCGCCCACTTCTTTGGCTAATTTCTCCAGCGCCTGCAACCACTCTTTGGAAGCGACCTTAACGCCGCCTTCGGCCTGGATTGTTTCCAGCAAAAATGCGGCTGGTGGTGCAATACCACTGGAGCTGTCCTGATAGATTGCGGTTAATTGATCAATGCTGTTCATGCCACAACCTAAATCACAACCGGGACAGACTTCGTCACAGCCAAAAGCAAAATGTTTGACGTGGTTGAGCGGCACACCCGCCGCATTACGGAAATACTGATTGGCAGTCGCACTTAAAGCGCCCAGCGTCATGCCATGAAAACCATGACTGAAGGCCACGATATCCTGACGACCGGTGACGCGTCTGGCCAGTTTCATTGCGGCTTCAACAGCATTGGTACCCGTTGGCCCCATGAACTGCATTTTATGCGGCATATTGCGAGGTTTGAGGATGGTATCAGTGAAGTGCTGCATAAATTGCCGTTTGGCCGTGGTATGCATATCAAGGCTGTGCGTTACACCATTGGATTGAATGTAATCGACTACCGCTTTAGTCATGCGTTGATTGTTATGACCGAAATTCAATACGCCGGCCCCGGCAAAGAAATCGATATATTCCTTGCCGTTTTCATCGGTCTGCCTTGCATTGATCGCTGTATCAAACACTACCGGATACACCCGGCAATAGGCGCGGATCGCAGACTCTCTTTCTTCAAATATGCTCATTTAATTCTCCTCTTGAACACGTCACTGGGACGATTTAGGGCAGTTCCTCCGGAACAGGTACGCCAACTCCAACCAGGCGTGAAAACAATCGTGTGACCGCCGGTATCAGGCGATCGTTAAAGTCGTAATAAGGGCTATGGCATGGCACTTGATGATCCGGACCATCATCACTGCCAATCAAAGCAAAGGCCCCGGGTATATGTTGCAGGTAATAGCTGAAATCTTCGGAGGCCATAATTGGTGTTGCAGTGACAAAGTCCAGAGAGTCAGCACCGTTAAGTTCCTGCCATAAACTGCGCATTTGTGTGGCTTGCACTGGATGATTGATGGTCGCGTCATAGCGCGGGAAATTTTCAACTTCGGCAACTACGCCATAACTTGCTGCAGTTTGCTGGCTGATTTCAGTAATCAGTCGATAAATTTCATCACGGGTTTTTCTGTCCGGAACCCGGATACTGCCGCCAAGCACTGCATTCTGCGGAATAACCGTCGGCGCACTTGATGCTTCAATAGATGTCACGCTGATCACTGCAGCTTGTTGAGGAGCCAGTCTACGACTGATGATTTGTTGCAGATTTAAGGTAATTGCGCTGGCTGCTAACACCGGGTCACGGCATAGTTCTGGTTGACTGGCATGACCGCCTTGTCCGTGTATGGTGATTTTAAAAGTGCCGTTCCCACACATCACCAAGCCATCCGGACACAGCATTTGACCAAAAGGTATGGCCGGCCAGTTATGCCAACCATAAATTTCGTCAACACCATCAAGCGCGCCGTCATTGATCATTTCTCTTGCGCCATGGCCACCTTCTTCAGCAGGCTGAAAAATCAAACTGACTGGTCCAGTTAGCTGAGCTTCGTGATATTTAAGCCATTTGGCCGCAGCTAATAAGGTTGCGGTGTGGCCGTCATGGCCACAGGCATGCATGCAGCCTTCATTCATCGAACTCCAGGCTTTTAACGTGGCTTCATGAATTGGCAATGCATCCATATCGCCACGCAGGGCAATATGCGGTGCTGCAGTACCATTAGGATTAAGTATGCCAACCGTGCCAGTACCGGCGCAGCTGCGCCATAGAATATTCAGTGAGCTAAGGATCTCGCGAACACGTTGCGCGGTGCGATGTTCCTGCCAGCCCATTTCCGGATGAGCATGAAATTCACGGCGTATTGTTTCAGCTGTGGTGATGGTGTCTTGCCAGACATCTGACATGAGCCCTCCCCTGTTTTGGATCTTGCAACATGATTGTTGGGTGATCCGTTGATAAACAAATGCAGGTCACAATGTGACTCTATGGTGCAATTAAAAATTGATTTGATGGTATTACAGAATAGTTATCTCGCATTAAAACCAACGAGCTGGTGCTATGCCATTTGTGACCGTTTATGACCTGTTTGGTTCAAATGACCTCTTTATCACCGTAGTTCGACCATAACAAGCGTTGCGATGAATTACCAATATTTTTCGATACTGATATGCCCGGGCTCACGTCGGCTATGCTTTTTTAATCCACGCTGAATCAATACATCCATTGTGTCCTGCACCATATCCGGATTACCGCACAACATCACATGGCAGTCAGAATCAATTTGCGCACCAGCACGCAATTCCAGTTGTTTATCCATAATGGCTGCGGGGATCCGCCCAGGAATCGCATAATCACTAGGTTCTCTGCTAACAATCGGGATGTAGCTGAATTGATGACTATGGTTCTCGGCAATGGAGCGAATAGTTTGCTGATAGGTCAGTTCTTTCGTAAAACGAACGGCATGTACCAAGCTTATCCGTTCAAATTGTTGCCAGACATCTGAAGTCTTAATGATTGATAAAAACGGTCCAATCCCAGTGCCGGTAGCCAGTAAGAATAATTTTTGAGCCGGCGGGAGCTGTTTCAGTGTTAGTAAACCAGTGGCCTTGGTAGCTACTTGAATACTATCTCCAGCTTTAAGTTTAGCCAGCTTGGTTGAAAATACCCCGCCAGGAACTTCAATAAAGTAAAAATCCAAGGTTTTTTCAGCGGGTGCATTGACCAATGAGAATGGACGACTCACTTCTTCACCATCAATTTCCATTGCCAAACGAGTAAACTGGCCAGCATCAAATGCATCAATTGCCGCATCAACTCTTATTGAATGTAAATTTTCTGTCCATTGCTTGTTTTCTATTACGCGGCCTTCACTCCACTTTGTCATGACTTACTCCTGCCCGCTAATTCAAGTTAATTTCTAAAAGACCATATCAGTAAGTCATAGGAAACAACAAAATAGATCTAAGCACTTATCGGTTGCCGTTAACTGGCAATCTGATTGATAGGCTGTTTTGTATTATCATATGATGCTGTTTACTCTAAACCCCAAGCAGTATCGAGAACCTCATATGAATTCAGTACTGGATATGCAGGCCCTTAAGGCCGCCCCCGTCAATCGTATTCCTTTTCCTTTTTTTAAGGTGGAACGCTCGATCCGTTCGGATGTATTAGACCGTGTTATCGGTGACTTTCCGGCTATCGACGATGGTGGCAGTTTTAATGTTGATGATGTGCCGGTTAATGATGATTTCAAAGCTTTTTTGAATGCGATAGACAGTACTGAATTTCGGCAGATCATTTGCGATAAATTCGATGTGCAGGTCATGGATCTGCCGATGATGATGACCTTACGTGGTTATTCAAGACAAAAAGACGGCCGCATCCATACTGATTCGAAAACCAAGTTGGTGACCATTTTGATTTATCTCAATGAAAGTTGGGATGCAGCAACGGGGCGTTTACGAATTTTAAATAATGCTCACGACATGGAAGATTATGTGGATGAAATCAGTCCTGGCCCAGGTTCTCTGGTGGCATTTAAAGTGACGGATAATTGCTGGCATGGCTATCCGAGTTATGAAGGTACTCGCCGTTCTATACAGATAAACTTTCTGACCAGTGAAGCGGCTAGCAACAAACATCGTTTTTTTCACAAACTTAGTGCCAAGCTCAAAAGCTGGTTACGCAAGCGAAAAGTGAAGGCGGCTTAGCTGATGTCTTATCTCCAAGACCCTCGTGTTTTATTTGCTGCAGAACGTACTTTGCTGGCTTGGAATCGCACGGGTTTGACCTTCATCATGTTTGGTTTTTTAATTGAACGCTCGGGACTATTAATTGAGATATTAGCCAACGGGCAGGAACTCCTGAATACCACCATGACCTTTGTCATTGGTTTAGCCTTTATTTTGTTAGGCAGTTTTACAACCGTTTATGCAGCCCGACAATTTCAGCGCGTATTAAAAACGTTAGGAGAATCAGAATTCCCCGAAGGTTATCGGACGCAATGGGGCGTCGTTGTAAGTTTAATCGTAGCTCTGCTTGGTAGCTTATTGGCTATCAGCTTATTTCTCACCTACAACTGAGTCCTCATCATGTCTAAATGGTTATTGCTAAGTATGGCAATTATTGCTGAAGTTTTTGGTACGAGCTTTCTTAAAGCTGCTGATGGTTTTACCAAATTCTGGCCATCGGTAGCAGTTGTGTTGGGGTATGTTGTTGCTTTTTATTTTTTATCCTTGTCGTTAAAAGTCATCCCTGTTGGCATCGCCTATGCTATTTGGGCGGGACTCGGCGTGGTACTGATTGCTTTGATAGGTTGGGTCGTTTTTAGTCAAAAACTCGATATGGCCGCCATCATCGGCATATCAATGATCTTGGGTGGCGTGATAGTGTTAAATGTATTTTCCAGCAGCGTTACACACTAGACTTACCTACTTAATCAAGCTTTTTTGCTTCAAATCGTCCACTGCAGGGCGAAATAACTTTCGGATTTTTTTATGAGCTCGTCGGACAAAACACACAACAAAATTGAAAATGGCCCATTAATGGATGCAAATTCCTTGGGTAATGCCATGCGTTATGTGTTTTCCGGTCGTTTAGCACTTCCAGATGGTCATTTACCCAAAGCTAAGCACCTTGTGCCAGAGGATTTTGTCGGTGTTGGCGTGACCACATCTGATGATCCTGCTGTTGATGATTACATCCTGCAACAACTTGAAGCATTAAAAATTAAACAGGTTCGTCTTGATTTTACCTATGGTGATGAAGGCGGACCGGTCACTCGTTTGTTGGAACGTTTACTAGCAACCGACATTCAAGTGCTTTTGCATTTAGTGCAACCGTTTACTGAAGCCCAGCAAATGAAAACCGGTAGTGCGCAATTACGCTGGCGTGAATTTGTGCAGACAGCTGCCAGTCGATTTGGATCTCGTGTCAGTGCGATTGAAATCGGTTCAACTAGCAATCGTCGGCGTTGGGCGGGTTATGATACTGAGAGCTTTTTTAATACTTGGCGCATCGCGTTTGAAGAAATCAAATCTCGTCATATCAAGATTGCTGGGCCAAACATTTCTGATTTCGAACCGCTGCATAATATTGCGGTCTTGACACGGTTACGGCGTGACAATCAACTGCCGGATATTCATACCAATAATTTATTCAGTGAACGTGTTACCGAACCCGAACGCTTTGACCATCGTATCTTCGGCACCAAACTGGCGATGCGGCTGAAAGTAAATCTGGTTAAAAAAGCCCGTATTCTGAAAAAAATAACTGACGATTTTGGTGTCAAAGAATTTATTTCACCAGCCGCGTTCTGGACTTTGCCACGGATCCGCCGGGTCTTAGTCAATGGTGAAGAAAAACAGGCTGATTACTTAAGTCGTTATATGACCTTACTGGCAGCCTCAGGTGCCATGCAGCAAGCTTATTGGGGTCCGTTCATCTGTCATCGTGAAGGTCTGATTGATGATGGTTACGAAACCTACCCTGAACTAGAAAGAATCACTCATTACCGTTCAGTATTGGGCCAACGTGAAGATTTCAGACTGCGTCCGGCTTTTTATGCGATGCAAAACTTTATCCAGCTGATTCCTGGCAGTTTATATGAGGGACCGTTGGCCACTGCAGAAGCCATTGAAGTACATGCATTTCGCAGTAAAGATAAACTTATTCATGTGTTGTGGACTGCTAATGGGCAGGCAATGCCAATGCATGCTTTATATGCTCCATCACAACTGGACGATGTTGAAACCATCACTCGGGATGGCGCTATTGCCGTTGAACAACCTGAATTTGTCACTGAATCTCCTATTTTTCTTTGCTGGCCCGCAAATGCAAAAATTGACCTCAAAGCCAGTCCAAAAGCACGGGAAAGGGTGTCGGTTTATCGCCATGCTCCCGGTAAGAATTTGTACGAGTTTGAACAAGATGGCTGGAAAGGCTTGTTGATTGCCGAAAACGCCGAGCAAGCGGATGAGTTTAAGCAGAAACTGCATCCGGCCTATTTACCAAAGGCTACCGAAGAAACCACTTTACGCAAGGCGCGTAATGTTATTTGGCGGATAGACGGGTTGATGGATAAAACCATTGTCGCCAAAAAACCTTTGCGTATGCCAGCTCATAAGCGACTGCTTGATAAATTCAAGCCATGTAAGTCAAAACGTAGTTGGAACGCTGCAGCTGAATTATTACGTCGTGGTATTCCAACAGGTTTACCTATCGCCTATTTTGAACGGACCGATGATAAAACGCTGACTGAAAATTTTTATCTGTGTGACTTGGTTGATCATGATTTCTCCGCCAGAGAAATTCTCACCGCCTTTAATGACGGTGCGACCGAATACCAAGGTGTCAGTGAAGATCAGTTATATCAACAACTCAGTCAATTTTTGCTGGAAATGCATGGTCGCGGAGTGTTTTTCCGTGATCTGGCTGGCGGCAATATTCTGATCAAAAAGCAAGCGGATGAGAAGCTGGAGTTCACCCTGATCGATATCAACCGGGCTCGCTTTTTCAACCGCAATGCAACCCTTTCAGAGCGTTTGTCTGATCTGACACGTATCTGCAATAAATTGCACTGGCAAGGCAGAGAAAAACTGGTCGGACTGTATCTACAGCAAACCAAATACAAAATACCATTCAACTTCCGTTGTCGTTTGCCGTTTTATCTTTATGATTTTAAAGTTAAATTCAAACGCCGTTATGGTCGCAAGGCTATCAAACGGCTTTTCAATCGCTTAAAAAGCAGTAGTCAAAACTAGCAGGCTTTTATTCCTCAGTTACTGGGCGTAAATTAGAGCTCTACTGTAAAGGAGAGCCTGCAATGACGCTGGAGAATCTTACTTTTGTTTTAGGCTGGGCCACTGTTCTTAATTATCTGGTATTGACGCTGTGGTTCATCGTCTATGCTTTTGGCAATGAAAGCATATACCGGCTACATAGTCGGTGGTTCGCCCTAAGTCGCGAGCAATTTTCGCAATTACATTATTGCGGAATGATGTTTTACAAGCTCGCCATATTTTTGTTTTTGCTGGCACCTTATATTGGTTTGAAATTTGTGCCATCATAGGTCTGCCTGTTTTATTCCCACTATGACCCGAAAATGATGCTGTCAACTTTTGACGGTAGTTTTTGTGCGTCTTTAAATTTGTTGAATGGAGTTTATTGTGAATACGCAACCTGACATTATTATTTCCGAACTCGATTACACGCGTATCGAAAGTTTGCTGCAGTCTTCTACTGGCATTCCGGCGAATATTAAAGCGGCTTTGGAGACTGAATTGGAACGTGCTGAGCTGGTTGCACCGGAAAAGATGCCAGCCAATATCGTAACGATGAATTCGCAGGTTAAATTTTCTGTTATCTCCAGCGGGGTAACTTTTACGCTGAAATTGGTCTATCCAAAAGATATGGATGATTCTGGTAATACGATTTCCATTTTAGCGCCGGTTGGCAGTGCCATGCTTGGCCTGAGAGAAGGCGATGAAATCGACTGGCCGGATGGTAAAGGCGGCATGTTACAAGTCAGAATCGAAGCCATAGAATATCAACCGGAGCGAGCAGGTGAATTTCACCGATAGTTCCGGTGAACTAAAACCGGAGTTCGATATGTTAAAAAAATGCTTGTTTCTGATGTCGATTTTGTTTTTAAGTGCTTGTAGCTCTGAACAATCAGAAGAACGGCGTTTGATTATCGAAGATTTCCCAGTCAGTTACAGTGGCATATTGCCCTGTGCTGACTGCCCCGGTATTGATTATCGTCTCAATTTATTTGCCGATCAAAGCTATTATCTGCAGTTGCATTACCAAGAGTCGGGCGAGAATTCGACGTTTTATCAGCTTGGACAATGGCAGCAACAAACCGGCCAACTCAGACTGTTATCCGATCATCCTCAGCAAACTGCATTTCAAATCGAAAGAGATGGCAGTATCAGTTTGCTGGATCAGGAATATACGATCATCAACAGCTCGTTAAATTATCAATTACAACGTGATGCCGAGTTTCATGCTGTATATCCCGCCATGCAATTTAATGGTAAGTACAGTTATATGGCTGATAGTGGCATCTTTAAAGAATGTCTGACTGGTCAACGTTGGTTTGTTGCCCATGAAGCTGATAATGCTGCACTTGAATCGCTTTATATGGAATATGTAGATGAGGTAAATCAGCCTATCTTGGTCGAATTGACCGGCTATATGGAACCTCGTGCAAATAGCGATACGGGTGAAATGCAGCCAACATTGATTGTTACTCAGGCCCGAGATATCTGGCCGGGAGAAACCTGTGGCGAGCTGGGTTATAACGAAAATTTAATCAATACCTACTGGAAACTGACTCGCTTAAATGACGAGCCAATTGAAGTTTATGAACAACAACGTGAACCCTCTTTAATATTAGCCAGTGAAGAAAACCGGCTATCCGGATCTGATGGCTGCAACAGCATCATGGGCAGCTTCCAGCTGCGGGAAGACAAACTTAAATTCAACCGGATCGCCAGCACTATGATGGCTTGTGCCCAAGGAATGGAAACGGCACAGGCAATGCATTTTATGCTGGAAAAAGTGCGTTATTGGAAGATTGAAGGCCAACATCTTGAGCTAGCAGATGTGAATGGCAACGTTATGGCAAGGTTTGAAGCAGTACATCTGCAATAGTTATGCAGTTAATCTTTCGCGGTTCTAATATCCTGGAAGCCCACATAGTAGCGGGATTGCTAGACACTCATGGCATTGAAACCTATGTTGGCGGGCATTATCTGCAAGGCGCGGTCGGTGATTTGCCAGCCAGTGATTTTGCTCATGTATTTGTAAATGATGATGATGTTACTGCTGCAGAACAACTGATAACTGATTATGAAGCTGGCAAGTTCAGCAGCACAGACGACTATTCAGAAAAATAGTGCCTAGCTTGGGCGGAATCAATATGAATCTGCGATATCAATTGATCCAGATCAGCAAATTTATGTTCATCGCGCAGTTTCTTCAGAAAATATACCTGCACATGTTCCCCGTAAATATCGCGTTCAAAATCAAATAAATGTACTTCAAGCAACGCCTTATCACTTCCTGATACTGTCGGTCTGACTCCGATATTGGCCACCCCATTGACCGGTTCTTCATCAATGCCATACAACTGCACAGCATAAACACCTTGCAACGGCACTTTGGCGCGATGCAAATGAATATTGGCGGTCGGATAACCCATTTTACGGCCTCGTTTATCGCCATGTGCTACTCGTCCACTCATCCGGTAAGGACGACCTAACAGCTTTTCTGCCACCGCCAAATCTCCCTCGCGCAAAGCTTCTCGAATACGGGTACTACTTACTCGCATCTCATCAATGGCAAAAGTATGCATATTGACCACTTGAAATCCGCGCTGTTTGCCAACGTTCTGTAACAAGGCAAAGTCACCCTGACGGTCCTTGCCAAAGCGAAAATCGTCCCCCACCACCAAATAGCGAACGTTCAATCCCTCTATCAATAACTTCTGAATAAAGGTTTCGGCCTGCATTTCGGCAAGCTGACGATTGAAACGCAATAC
Source organism: Methylophaga muralis (assembly GCF_001720165.1). GTDB lineage: Bacteria > Pseudomonadota > Gammaproteobacteria > Nitrosococcales > Methylophagaceae > Methylophaga > Methylophaga muralis. Next base: position 8,872 of record NZ_MCRI01000009.1, on the reverse strand, counting down.
ACAAAGCTTTTGAATTGAATAAGCGCGCAATGCTTCAACTTTTTCACGAAACCGCGACAATCTGGCCGGGGCTTTTTCCGGAACAAAATACTCATAAGGCTGAGGTTCAAAAGTGATCACCACGGCTGGCAAATTCAGCATGTCTGCTTTCATTGCCAATTGAGACAAAACAGCTTGGTGTCCAAGATGTACGCCATCAAAGTTACCAATTGTCGCCACACACCCTTGAGCCGGGTCAGGTAAATTGTATAAGCCGCGGATGATTTTCGGCATGACAAGTTCAGTGTTAGAAGAAAACGCAACAGACTAACGGGAAATTAGCAAACATTCCAGCGGGCATGTCTGCTTCGATTCACTTATAATGTGTCGTTAACGCGAGATTTGTACAGAGGCCGATATGGTGGCAAAACGCAAAAAACTGGATTACGAGGCGGCAGTCAGTGAATTGGAATCACTGGTCGAGCGTCTGGAAAAAGGTGATATCAGCCTTGAAGAATCTTTAAAACTCTATGAACGCGGAGTATTGCTTACTCGCGATTGTCAGGAAGCTTTGCAAGCTGCGGAACAAAAAGTACAAATGTTATTACAACAGTCTGGCCAGTCTGATTTAGTGGATTTTGATCCCGATTCCGAGGTCTCGTGACACAACAGCTCTCTTTAACTGACTGGATGCCTGCGCACCAGCAACGTATCAGTTTAGCCCTACAGCAACGCTTACCCTCCACCAGCGATGTCACGGCAGCAAAATTAAACGAAGCCATGCATTACGCTACGTTAAATGGTGGAAAGCGCTTGCGTGCAATGTTGGTCTATGCAACGGGAGAAGCATTTAATGCCGATGCTGATGCGCTGGACTCAGCCGCCAGCGCGGTTGAAATGATTCATGCATATTCACTGGTACATGACGATATGCCAATGATGGATGATGATGACCTGCGTCGCGGTAAACCTACCTGTCACAAAGCCTATGATGAAGCTACAGCGTTATTAGTCGGCGATGCTTTACAAAGTCTGGCGTTTGAATGCCTGTGTGATAACCAGCTTTCACCTGCTCAGCAAATCGCAATGGTTAAGTGCCTGGCACATGCATCTGGAGCTGCAGGTATGGCTGGTGGTCAGGCTATCGATTTAGCTTCTGTGGGCAAACAATTGAATCAATTTGAACTTGAAGCCATGCATCAGTTAAAAACCGGTGCATTGATTAAGGCCAGTGTGGCGTTGGGTGCGCATTGTAGCTCAACTTGTACCGCAGCCGATTTCCAACATCTTGATAATTATGCGGCAGCTATTGGACTGGCATTTCAAGTTCAGGATGATGTGCTGGATGTGATAGCCGATACTGAAACCCTGGGTAAACAACAAGGTGCAGATATTGCCCGTAATAAACCCACTTATCCGGCATTAATGGGGCTGGAAGCCGCTCAGAAAAAAGCGCAATCACTGGTTGCTGAGGCTTTGGCTGCTCTGGATAATATTGAAAAAAACTGTTTAGCACTGCGCGCACTGGCAACGTTTGTCGTGCAACGAACCTTTTAATTTCGCTGAATCAACATGACAAGCCTACTTGCGCAAATAGACTCCCCCGCCCAATTACGTAAATTGGAACGAAAACAACTGGATCAATTAGCGGTTGAAATCCGCGAGTTGATCGTTGAAAAGATTCAGCAAACCGGCGGCCATATCTCGTCGAATTTGGGTGTCGTTGAACTGACGTTAGCTTTGCATTATGTGTTTAACACACCTGAAGACCGCTTGGTCTGGGATGTTGGCCACCAAAGTTACGCTCATAAAATTCTTACCGGCCGTCGCGATCAAATGCATACCATGCGGCAACCTGATGGGCTTTCTGGCTTTCCAAAACGTAGTGAAAGTGAATATGACAGCTTTGGCGTTGGTCATTCAAGCACATCTATTAGTGCCGCTTTAGGTATGGCGATTGCGGCTCGAGCCAGTGGTGAGTCCAGACGTTCAGTCGCCATTATCGGTGATGGAGCGCTTACTGCAGGCCAAGCCTATGAAGCTCTGGCTCATGCCGGTGACTTGGGTGCTAATTTGCTGGTGGTGCTGAATGATAATGAGATGTCTATCTCTAAAAATGTCGGCGGTATGGCCAATTATCTGGCTAGACTACTGTCTGGTCGTTTTTACCGTTCTGCCCGTGAAAGCAGCAAGAAAATGCTGGAAAAAATCCCACCAGCCTGGGAGTTTGCAAGACGCACTGAAGAGCATGTTAAAGGCATGATGATGCCAGGAACCTTATTTGAAGAAATGGGGTTCAACTATATCGGTCCCATCGATGGCCATGATTTGGACACATTGATCACTACCTTGAGCAACTTGCGCAATAGCAAAGGCGCGCAATTTCTGCATATTGTCACTAAAAAAGGCAAAGGATTCGAGCCAGCTGAGCAAGAACCGTGTAAATATCATGGTGTCAGCCCTGCCAACAGCAAGAACAAGAAAGCTGGTCCGACCTTCACTCAAGTTTTCAGCCAATGGCTATGTGATATGGGCGCCGCATCTGAAGATCTCATCGCGATCACACCAGCAATGTGTGAAGGATCAGGGCTGAACGCCTTTGCCGAACGTTTCCCGGAAAGATATTTTGATGTTGGCATTGCCGAACAACACGCGGTGACCTTAGCTGCAGGTATGGCCTGTGAGGGCAAAAAACCAGTAGTCGCGATTTATTCGACTTTTTTGCAACGTGCTTACGATCAATTAATCCATGACGTTGCATTGCAAAACCTTCCGGTATTATTTGCGATCGATCGGGCCGGCCTGGTCGGTGCTGATGGTGCAACACATGCAGGCAGTTTTGATCTAAGTTACCTGCGTTGTATACCGAATATGCTCATCATGGCCCCCAGTGATGAAAACGAATGTCGGCAAATGCTGACCACGGGTTTTCAACATAACGGTCCTGCTGCAGTTCGTTACCCTCGTGGTTGCGGCAATGGCGCAGCCATAGAGCCACAATTGGATAGCTTGCCTATCTGCAAGGCTCAAACCCGTCGCACTGGCAAGAAAACAGCCATTTTGGCATTTGGAACCTTATTACATGCGGCGCTTGAAGCCGCAGATCAAGTAGATGCCACAGTAGTGAATATGCGCTTTGTTAAACCATTAGATACAGCGATGTTGGATGAGATTGCCGCCAATCATGAACTGATAATAACCATTGAAGAAAATTCCGTGCTTGGCGGAGCTGGCAGTGCTGTCAACGAGTATTATCAGCAAAAAGGTTTGCAGACTAATTTGCGGATGATGGGACTGCCAGATCATTTTATCGATCATGGCGATCACGGCCAAATGCTAAGTGCTTGTGGCCTGGATGCAAGTGGCATTATCGATTCCATCAATCGTTATTTTGCGTAATAATGGCCTATTCGATAGGCTAATTCCCGAGTATAATAGTCAACATTATGAGCGCCACTTATACCTTAAAAATTCTGGCTGATTTTGCCTCTGCACATACCCTGCGGGATTACCCTGGGGATTGTAAACGCATGCACGGCCACAACTGGAAACTGGAAGTCGAAGTCACTGCCAATGCGCTTAATCAGCATGGTATGGGCATGGATTTTAAAGCAATTAAAACGGCGACTCGTGAATTAGCCAAAACACTGGATCACCGATATCTGAATGATATACCTCCGTTTGATGAGATTAATCCGACGGCCGAAAATATCGCCCAGTTTTTTTATCAGCGCCTTAGCAATACGCTAAACACCGACACCGCCAAAGTTTCTGGTGTAACGGTATGGGAAACCGACCGTGCTTGTGTCAAATATAGTGAGGACTAACCCGAATCATGACTGAACAAAACAAGCCTGTGGCAGCAGCAGAAATCGAAGACGTACAGAACATTAAAGACAAACGTCATATCGCGATTGATAAAGTCGGCATTAAAGATATCCGCCATCCGGTAGTGGTCAGTGACCGCACCACCGGCGAACAACACACTGTTGCCAACTTCAATATGTATGTGAATCTGCCGCATCAGTTCAAAGGGACACACATGTCGCGTTTTGTTGAGATCCTCAATCAACATGAGCGTGAAATCACCGTTAAATCGTTTCATACCATGTTAGGTGAAATGACTGAACGTCTGGATGCGGAATCTGGCTATATCGAAATGAGCTTCCCTTATTTTGTGAATAAAGAAGCGCCAATTTCAAAAGTCCGCAGCCTGATGGATTATCAAGTGAGCTTTATTGGTGAAATTGTTGGCAAAAAAACCAGCATGACCGTTAAAGTCATCGTGCCGGTAACCAGCTTGTGCCCATGCTCAAAAAACATTTCAGATTACGGCGCACATAACCAACGTTCACATGTGACGTTAACAGTTAAAACCGATAGCTTTATCTGGATTGAAGATTTGATTGATTTGGTGGAAGACGAAGCCTCTTGCCAGATTTATGGATTACTTAAACGCCCGGATGAAAAATATGTCACCGAACATGCGTATGACAATCCGAAGTTTGTAGAAGATATGGTGCGTGATGTAGCGGCGCGTTTGAATGCAGATAATCGTATTAACGCTTACACCGTTGAATCAGAAAACTTTGAATCGATTCACAATCACTCTGCTTATGCATTGATTAGCAAAGGTTTCGATTGATAATCAGATTTATATATACAAAAAGCCCGGTTAATCCGGGCTTTTTTATGTTCAAAATTTACGGCGTAAATCCAGCCGTTCACCTTTGCGTTCCATATCAAAGGCATTGAGAAAGCTCATGCCCAATAAAGCGCGTTGCGGTTCCGGGCCATCAATCACAACTGCATCAACATTATCCAGTGAGATATCGCCAAGCTGCACGGTTTGCAATTGAATACTGTATGCGAGTTCAACACCAGAAGCCGTTCTTACTCCAATCTGGTTAGCACCTAAATAGTCCACGCCTAAGCGTTTAGCAGTTTCACCATTTATCGCAATTACTGTTGCGCCGGTATCCACCATGAAGTCGACGGTATAACCGTTGACTGAGCCACTAGCCAGATACATACCGTTGGTCGGCCAAATACTGACCACCGGCATTTCAGCAGGTGCCGAATAAACGCCCCCCACCCGATTATTCAATTCGAATATGCTGCGTTGACCAGCAATATCCATGACCGCCTGATTACTGTTAGCACTGATTAATATTACCCCTTCAGGCGTTCGTTGGCCGACGGCTAAAAAATGCTGTTTCCGGTTAATTTCAACCACAGCATGATCGCGATACAGAGCCATGACCAGAATTTGTAAATCCTCTGACCACGCGTTAAGTGGAATACACAGTATAATGAGCACAGAAATCGTTAATTTACGCATTGTATCTACTCAACAAAAAGCCGTTTACTGCAAATAAGCATGACTAATTTTTCTTACCCTACCGTGACCGGTGTCATTCTCGCCGGTGGCGAAGCCCGTCGTATGGGCGGTCATGACAAAGGCCTGATAGCATTTGCAAATCAGCCGTTGGTTGCTCATGTTATTAATCACATAGCACCCCAGGTTGAGCAGTTGCTGATAAATGCCAATCGTAATATAGAGCGTTATCAACAATTTGGCTATCCTGTTATTCGCGATTCGCTATCCGACTTTCAAGGGCCGCTAGCGGGTATGCTGGCAGGTATGCTCGCCGCCAAGACCGATTATATTCTGACGGTACCCTGTGACAGTCCAGCACCTAGTAAAAAATTAAGACAGCGTATGCTGGAATGCTTGTTACTTTCAGGTAAAAAAATCGCTGTCGCCACTGATGGTAAGCGTATTCAACCAGTATTTGCATTAATACACTGTGAACTGGCAGACGATTTACATAAATATCTTGCAGCAGGCGAACGAAAAATTGATCGCTGGTTTGCTCAGCATCCAATGATTGAAGTGGATTTTTCTGATCAGCCGGAGAGCTTTAAGAACCTCAACCATCCCGAAGATCTTCTTACCAGCGCTTATAACATGCCAGTACCGATGTTAGGCATTGCGGCATACAGCGGTACCGGCAAAACCACTTTACTTACTCAATTAATTCCCAGACTGCGCGAATCCGGTTTAAACGTCGCTGTCGTTAAACATGCCCATCATTTATTTGATATTGATCAGCCGGGTAAAGATAGTTATCGGATCCGTGAGGCCGGTGCCAGCCAGATGCTGGTGGCTTCCAGACGTCTATTGGCCTTGATGCAGACCAGCGACAATGAACAGGCAGAGCCCCAATTAACAGATTGTTTAGCGCGATTGGATATGCAAAAACTGGATTTGATTCTGGTTGAAGGATTTAAACACGAAGCTTTTCCGAAATTAGAATTGCATCGTAGTAATATCGGTAAACCACTGATTTATCCGAACGACCATAATATTATCGCCATTGCCACTGATTCTGTTTTGCCTGATCAGCCCAACATTCCCGTGTTGAATCTGAATGATTTAGACGCCATTCTGCAGTTTATTACTACTTTTATCCGGCAATACCACCATGACTGAATTCACTCCTCAACCAAGTTGCGCTACCCCTGAACCCGCTACCACTTTACGGGTGGATGAAGCCAGACAGCGCATCTTGCAGCAAATCACTGCGATAAACTGTTGGCGCAAAGTGGCACTGCGTGATGCGTTGGGACAGGTTTTACATGAAGATGTGATTTCTCCATTATCGGTTCCGCCTCATGCGAATTCAGCTATGGATGGTTATGCACTTCGTGGAGAGGATCTCACCAATCAAACCACCACGCTAAAACTGATTGGTAGCGCCTTTGCAGGCCGGCCTTTTAAAAATGCCGTTAATGCAGGTGAATGCGTGCGCATTATGACCGGTGCAATGATGCCGGAACACTGTGACACCGTGATCATGCAGGAACAGGCAGAAGTACAAGATGATTTAATCGTATTCCATGGCGAACATCATCTCGGTGAAAATGTTCGACTAGCGGGCGAGGACATTCAAGCCGGTTCAGTAGTATTACGAGCCGGAAATCGGATTATTCCTGCAGATTTAGGCCTGCTGGCTTCGCTTGGCTTGGCTGAAATAAAGGTTCGCAGAAAGATTCGTGTCGCGTTTTTTTCCACCGGTGATGAGTTACGTTCCCTTGGCGAGAGCTTAACGCCAGGTGATATATACGACAGTAATCGTTATACGCTGTTTGCCATGCTCAAACGCCTGGATGCCGATGTTATTGATATGGGCGTGGTCAAAGATACCCCTGATGATTTGCGTCAGGCATTGTTGCAAGCGGCGGCTGAAGCCGATGTCGTTATTACCTCTGGCGGTGTTTCGGTAGGTGAAGCGGATTACGTAAAACAGCTGTTAGCTGAACTCGGCCAAGTAGATTTCTGGAAAATAGCAATGAAACCTGGCAGACCACTCGCCTATGGCAAAATAGCCGACGCCCACTTTTTTGGTTTACCCGGTAATCCGGTATCCGTCATGGTGACTTTCTATCAGTTTGTACAACCGGCATTAAACAAACTGGCAGGTGCACTTGAGCAAACTCCATTGCTGTTACAGGCTGTCGCTGCTGCTGATATCCGTAAGCGTCCCGGTCGATTTGAATTTCAACGTGGATTATTACGCAGTAATACCGCTAATCAATTGGAAGTGAGCATGACCGGTGAACAAGGCTCTGGCATTTTGCATTCGATGAGCCATGCCAACTGTTTTATTTTATTGGATGAAGATTGTGATGGTATCGCTGCCGGTCAATCGGTCACTGTCCAACCCTTTGCAGGTTTAATCTAATGTCTGAAAATCAACTCAAACAACAACACGAATTCAACAAACTCAGCAAGCGCCTGCGTCGACAGGTTGGTCAGGCGATTGCCGATTACGACATGATTCAGGATGGCGATAAGGTCATGGTATGTCTGTCAGGCGGAAAGGACAGCTATACCATGTTGGATATTCTGTTGAATTTACGCGATCACGCACCGATTAATTTTGAGTTGATTGCCGTCAATCTGGATCAAAAACAACCCGGGTTTCCAGAGCATGTGCTACCCGAGTATCTCAGCAGTATTGGCGTACCGTTTCACATCATTGAAAAGGATACTTACAGCATCGTCAAAGAAGTAGTGCCCGAAGGTAAAACTACCTGCGGCATCTGTTCGAGGCTGCGCCGTGGTTCGTTATATGGTTATGCTCGTCAACATGGCATCACTAAGATTGCTTTAGGCCACCACCGCGATGACATTATCGAAACGCTGTTTTTGAATATGTTTTATGGCAGCAAAATAAAAGCCATGCCGCCTAAACTTTTAAGCGATGATAAAACCAATATTGTCATTCGACCGCTTTGCTATGCCAAAGAAGCTGATATCACCCGTTATTCTGAAGCGAAAGGGTTTCCAATCATTCCATGCAATTTATGTGGTTCTCAGGAAAACTTGCAACGACAGGTGATTAAAGAAATGCTGCAAAGCTGGGAAAAACAACACCCCGGCCGTGTTGAAAACATCTTCCGCAGTATTCAGAATCTTTCTCCCTCTCAGCTGGCAGATCAACAACTATTTGATTTTAAGGGACTAGAAAAATTGCGTAGCGAGCCGACAGGTGATGAAGATAGCGCATTTGATGATCAACTCTACCCTGCTTTAGCACGTGTGTAGATTTTCTACCATGGTTTTTTAAAGTTATTCACTTTTTATTAAATTGTTTCATTATTCTTACAGCTAGCATTCATATGTTATTCAACCCATACAATACACATGTATATTACTGATTTTAATGGGTTTTTATATTTGGTTAAAAATTAACCATTTTAAGCTGCCCCGTTACAGATTAACGACTTAGCGTTTTTAACCAATGTTAACCACAGACTTATCCACAGAAAATGTGAGTAACTCGCTAAGCTATTGATTGTCACTTTTAAGTGACTGACTTGGCAG